>NZ_FMZN01000010.1:0-68973 GCF_900101225.1 Paenibacillus sp. CF095 | reverse complement strand
TGTATTAGGCATGCCGCCAGCGTTCGTCCTGAGCCAGGATCAAACTCTCCAATAAAGTATTGAAAAGAGCGATAAGCTCATTTTGAATCTGACGAGATTAAAAATCTCATTTGTGCTCCAGTCGATTCAAGCCAAGGCTTGTTTCAAACTTTTGCGTTCATTCTGCAAGCAGAATGTTTACTCACTCGTTGTTCAGTTTTCAAAGATCAAACTTGTTTCGCTACCGAATGTCGTTCTCTTCAGCAACTTTTATATCTTATCACATCCGAACCAACTTTGCAAGCTCTTTTTTTAAGTTTCTTTCGAAGCTTATTTCGTTTGCTTGCCGCACCGTGTAAACCGTGTTTTCTTGGCCGGAATTAGAATATACCATGTACAGATTTTGAATGCAAGTCTTTTTTTGAAACTATATTAACAATCGGTTTGATCTAATACAGACGTACATATGGTACTCTCCCAACTTAGCAAGTTCATACGCACGTCCATTTTCACTTTAATGTTTAACATTCCTAGCAGGAACCTTTCTTGGCCATAAACTGTAACTAAAGCTTATCACAAAATCGATTCCGAGTATCATTCCCCACACTTTGATCAGATTATTGAAGACAGCTGTACGTTCAGCATCTCCAACCCACCATATCATGGCTAATAGAAAAGCACTGCCTATTGCCCAAGCCAATAGATGTCTAAACCATCCACTACGCTCACGACTCGCATGTTCTCTACCATATAACTTGTTGCTGCGAGGGTTCTCCCCACTCTTGAACCAATATAGGAAATATCGATCCGCCCAAGCGATCATCTGGTGACCATAAGCAATGCTTACTCCTATATACACCGCAGCTATACCATGAATTATACTTGCTGTAGCTCCTCGCTGTAGATCCATAACTGTAGCAACAAGCAATAACAGATCGATAATCGGCGTCGCCATTAACAAACCGATGCCTAACCGCTTCATGCCAAGGAGATACCTGACACTCAGACCCGTGAACACAAACACCCAAAAGGCAATCTCACAACCTATAATGAAATAACCAATCATTTCAGCCTCTCCTTTTTTTGATACAAATGTATTAAATATAATTTAGCACGTATGTATTATAATAATCAATAGTGATATAATACACCTATGCCTAAAATTGTTGATCATGATAAACAGCGCGTGCTCGTAGCAGAGGCGGCTTGGCGTATTATACGAAAAGATGGCATGGAACAGGCCTCTGTTCGAAATATCGCTGAAGAAGCTGGAGTTTCGGTTGGCTCAATGCGTCACTACTTTTCTACTCAATCCGAACTACTACTATATGCCATGAATTTGGTATCTGAACGGGTGTCCCATCGAGTCCAAAAAATGTCCTTTACCGGCTCTCCCATGGACAATATGAAATGCCTATTGCTCGAATTCTTACCAAACACAGAAGAAAAACTGGCCGAAATGGAGGTGTGGTACGCTTTTACAGCCAGATCCAAAACCGATCCTACACTCAAAGAACTTGCTAATACCGTATATGATGAACTCAGACAAGCTGTAGGTTCTGTTATCAACTACCTGATAAAGCTCGACCTCTCCAGACCCGATCTGGACAAAGAACTGGAGATCGAGAGATTGTATGCACTGGTGGATGGCTTAGGCATACATACCGTGCTTAGACCGGATCAGATGAATGCCCAGCTCATGGACGATGTTCTCACTTTGCATCTTGCCGCCTTGTGCCGTTAAACCAAAAAAACCGCAGCACATTCGTTGTGACTAAGGCCCGTTACGATAACAGGAGTTAGTTCTGAATGTCTGACGGTTTTTCTTTTTATCCGATAATGATCCGGCCTTCCGGATGACGATACAGTTTCTTCTCTTTGCGCGGACGAAGGGCATACGCGATGGTTAATGGCCCAATCCGACCTACAAACATGGTAAAGGTAATAATGATTTTTCCCCAATTAGTCAACTCATCAGTCACTCCCACGGAAAGACCCACGGTACCAATTGCGGATGCAGCTTCAAACATCAGTGAAAGGAATGGCGCATCCTCTGTCGTAAGCAGAAGCATCACCACGATCATGAATATGATCAGAGAAACCATAATAATGGTCAGCGCCCTCATCAGCAATTCTTTCGGAACACGTTGGCGGAAAAACACGATATCCTTATTTCCCCGAATCATGGCATACACTGCACCAATCATGATCAGGAATGTAGTTGTCTTGATCCCGCCCCCGGTCGATCCCGGGGATGCCCCGATAAACATCAGCAAGATAAAGAAAAACTGGGTAGCCTGCCTCATCTCCGTAATATCGATGGTGCTTGTCCCAGACGAACGTGTAGAGACAGACTGGAAGAAAGACGCATAGATTTTCTCGCTCCAGGTGAGTGAAGCCAGCGTATGTCCGTTGGTAAATTCGAAAACAAATAACACAATCGCCCCTATACCAATCAGCGCTCCCGACACAGACAGCACCAGTTTCGACTGTAGGGATAGACGACGGCGTTTGCGATACTCAAACAGATCATTTAATACAACAAAACCTAGTCCACCAGAGATAACGAGCACGGAAGCAGTCAGGTTGAATATCCAGTCTCCGGTGTAGTATTGAAAGCTATTGCCGAACAGATCAAATCCGCCATTATTAAATAATGAAACAGAGTGGAATATTCCATAGTATACGGCCTGACCCAATGGCATCTCCGTTGCCCAGCGCAGCGCTAGTATGACAGCAGCCACCCCTTCAATGGTAAAGGAGAAAATCAACACCTTGCGGATAATGCGTACTATCCCTTCCATACTGTCTGCATTAATGGCTTCTTTGAGTAACAATCTGTCCTTGAGTGAGATTCGCTTGCCCAATACAAGCGCAAAGAGGGTAGCCATGGTCATGAAGCCGAGTCCACCAAGCTGCATTAATACCATAATGACGATCTGACCAAACAAATTAAAGGTCGTCCCTACATCCACAACGACAAGTCCAGTCACACATGCGGCAGAGGTTGATGTAAAAAGCGCGTCAATAAACGCCAAATGCTTACCGCTTTGGTTGGAGATTGGCAACATGAGAAGCACCGTTCCAATCGCAATAATAAGCAGAAAACCACCGACCAGAATTAACGGAGGAGATAAGAATTTGGCAAAGTGAAGCCTGAACTTCATGAAGGGCACCTCTTTTAACAAAAATACGAACAGGTTAATCTAACAAATTCAAGACGCGGTATTACCCTAATGGTGTGCTGTGAGCAAGGGCCTTCTGACAAACTTTATTTTTCGCGTCTATGTAAACCTAAAGAGGAACTTGCCCCAGCATCATACTGAACGGCAGGTTCCTCTTCTATTATGAACGTATCCTACGTTCCTTATTTAATCTTGCGTACGAGGACGCATGTGCGGGAAGAGCAGTACGTCACGAATCGACGGGGAGTTGGTAAGCAGCATGATCAGACGATCAACCCCGATTCCCAATCCGCCTGTTGGTGGCATACCATATTCGAGCGCACGGATGAAGTCGTCATCCATCTCATGAGCTTCGTCGTTCCCATGTTCTTTCTCCAGCATCTGTGCTTCAAAGCGCTGACGCTGATCGATTGGATCATTCAGCTCTGTGAAGGCATTGGCATGTTCGCGTCCAACGATGAACAATTCGAAGCGATCCGTGAAGCGCGGATCTACATCATTTTTCTTCGCCAGTGGTGAGATTTCAAGAGGATGTCCCATAATGAATGTCGGCTGAATCAACGTCTCTTCCACAAACTCTTCAAAGAACGCGTTCAGAATATGACCAAATGTCATATGTTTTTCAACCGGAACCTTATGTTCCTTCGCCAAGTTGTGTGCTTCCTCATCCGTCATGTGTACGGAGAAGTCTACGCCCACAACTTCCTTAACTGCATCCACCATCGTAACACGGCGCCACTGCGGTGTAAGATCTACTTCATAATCTCCATACTGGATCACTTGCGTACCCAGTACTTCCTGTGCAATATGAGCAACCAGGTTCTCTGTCAATTGCATAATATCTTTGTAGTCGGCATATGCCTCATACAATTCAATCATTGTGAACTCCGGATTGTGACGTGTGGACATACCTTCATTCCGATATACACGGCCGATCTCATATACCTTCTCCAGTCCGCCAACAATCAGACGTTTCAGGTGAAGTTCAATCGCGATTCGCATGTACAGTTCCATATCCAGCGCATTGTGATGCGTAATAAACGGACGTGCTGCAGCTCCTCCTGCGATCGTATGCAACGTAGGTGTTTCCACTTCCAGATATCCAAGGGAATCCAGGTAACGGCGCATCGATTGAATGATTTTGGAACGTGCGATAAAGGTTTGTTGTACATCCGGGCTCATAATCAGGTCAACATAACGCTGGCGGTAACGCAGCTCTACGTCGGTGAGACCATGGAATTTATCCGGAAGCGGATAGAGCGATTTGGACAGCACTTCAAGATCTTTCACTTTGACAGAAGTTTCACCTGTTTTGGTCTTAAAGATCACGCCTGTTACCCCAACGATATCGCCAAGGTCCAGCAGGCTAAATGCCGCATACTTGTCTTCAGGCACGCTATCCTGACGAACATAGATCTGGATTCTGCCGCTCAGGTCCTGAATATGTGCGAAGCTTGCTTTACCCATTCCCCGCTTCGCCATAATCCGTCCGGCAATACTGACTTCGATGTGCTTCTCTTCCAGCTCTTCCTTGGTCAGTTCTTCATACTTCTTCAGAATGGAGCCGGCTTCTTCGGTACGTACGTATTTTTGGCCAAAAGGGTCGATTCCCAATTTGCGGAGCTCGTCCAATTTGTCACGGCGAATTTGTAAAAGCTCGCTAAGTTCGGTTTCCTGATTCAAGACTTCATCCGTCATGATCTGTATTCATCTCCTTATTTACATTGCAGGCATCCCGTGAGGACACTCTTCCTCAAATGTTGAAAAAGCTTCCCTAGGGAAGCTTTTGTTTACCGTGCCCAACTGCTTCGTTACTATAGCTTTTTAATATCTACAATTTTATATTGAATTACGCCAGCAGGCACACTTACATCAACAACTGTACCATTTTTCTTGCCCAGGATCGCTTTACCAACAGGGCTTTCGTTTGAAATCTTGTTCTGAAGCGGGTTAGATTCAGCAGAACCTACAATTGTATATTCTGTGATATCACCGAATTCCAAATCTTCCACAGTAACTGTTGCACCTACACTCACGACATCGGTGTCAATCTCATCACTGTTAATAATGCGTGCGTTCCGAAGCATTTTCTCCAAAGTAATAATACGACCTTCAATGAAAGCCTGTTCGTTCTTGGCATCTTCGTATTCAGAGTTCTCACTGATATCTCCATACCCGATGGCTACCTTAATCCGTTCAGCCACTTCGCGGCGCTTCACTGATTTCAATGTTTCCAGTTCTTCTTCCAGCTTCTTAAGTCCCTCTGGTGTAAGGATAACTTCCTTGTCGCTCATCTCAACCGATTCTCCTGTCATGGGAATAATTTGGATTGTACGGCAACGGAATCAGTGCCAATTACATAGCTCCGCCCGCATACATCTTCAAAACTATATGAAGTTCTCCAGAGAAATAGAATATTCCTCCTGATGACTAGCCTTTAATTAACGCACATGGCGAATTTATACTGTGA
This sequence comes from Paenibacillus sp. CF095, assembly GCF_900101225.1. Classification (NCBI taxonomy): domain Bacteria; kingdom Bacillati; phylum Bacillota; class Bacilli; order Caryophanales; family Paenibacillaceae; genus Paenibacillus; species Paenibacillus sp. CF095. The sequence continues at coordinate 63,339 of NZ_FMZN01000010.1, read as the reverse complement.
AAGTATAGGGGAACGATCTCGAAAAGTCAATGTTACGTCCTCTATAGCTGTAAACGTTTTACAGTCTTAATTACGATGCACTTCCGGCGATTACCGGTTCTGACTCCAAATTGCCTTCGCTTTTCAGCTGACTCACAAAGTTCTCCAGAATCTGTACCATCTCATCACGCTTGGTACCTTCCATAATAACGTCCTTGATGCGAGCAGATCCTTTCAAGCCTTTCAGATACCAAGCCAGGTGTTTACGCATCTCGCGTACAGCAACCGTCTCATTCTTCAGTGCGATCAGGCGATCCATGTGCAGGATGGCAACACGGATCTTCTCTTCGCCATTCGGGTCAGGAAGCAATTCCCCCGTGCTTAAGTATTGAATGGTACGATACAGCATCCAGGGGTTACCCAGGGCAGCACGACCAATCATCACTCCGTCACAACCCGTTTCATCCAGCATACGGCGTGCATCCTCTGGTGTATGGACATCACCATTGCCGATCACCGGAATAGAGACAGCCTCTTTTACATCTTTGATGTGCGACCAGTCAGCCGTGCCTGTATAGAGTTGCTCACGCGTACGGCCGTGCACGCTTACCGCCTGTCCGCCCGCACGTTCAACCGCGAGCGCATTCTCAACCGCGAAGATATGCTCGTTATCCCAGCCAATACGCATCTTAACCGTCACCGGCTTCTCAACCGCATCTACTACAGCGGATACCATCTCATAGATCTTGTTCGGATCAAGCAACCAACGTGCACCTGCATCACATTTCGTTACCTTTGGCACAGGGCATCCCATGTTAATGTCGATGATGTCTGCATTGGTTTCTTGGTCCACGATTTTGGCTGCTTCTACAAGGGAATCACGATCTCCCCCAAAAATCTGAAGGCTCAGCGGTTTCTCACGCTCATCTACAAACAACATCTCACGTGTACGCTGGTTGCCATGGACAATGGCTTTGCCACTCACCATCTCCGCGCATACGAGGCCTGTTCCGAATTCTTTTGCGATCAAACGAAAAGCCGGATTACATACGCCAGCCATCGGCGCAAGTACGACCTGGTTTTTCATTTCAATGCCACCAATGTTAAGCACGGTAGTCGTTCCACTCCTTTTTTAATTCTGTATAAATCAACGATATAAATTTCGATCGGTGTCTTGGTTGTTGTAACATGACGAAACCTAAACGGTTCTAGTTGCCCTGCAACTCCTCGATACTGATTGCCAGCACACCAGCAATTCGATCGAGCTCTTGCTGTGATACCTTACGGTTTCCCCGTTCAATGGTTCCCAGAATGGCCAGCGAGATGCCGGTCTCGGCCGCAAGTTCATGTTGTGTTAAACCTTTCAGCTTCCGGAATGCCCGGATTCGATTGGCCAATTGCATGTTTTCCAAAGCTGTATTCCATCCTTTCCATCCAGTACAGACAACGATGAGTGTACAAAGGTATACAAACCTGAAATCTCGCCCTCTGGTACGATATCCGACAGTGGCACCAGTACAAAAGCCCGTTCTCCCATACGGGGATGAGGCAATTGAAGCAATTCGGTATCTCGCGTCTCACCGTGCATCCAGAGCAGATCCAGATCAACGGTGCGCGGTCCCCAGCGAATATCACGAACACGTCCAAGTCGGTTCTCGATATCCAGTAATTCCGTGAGCAACTGCTCCGGTGTCAGCATCACCTGTACAGCGACTGCCATATTCAGAAACGCAGGCTGATCTACATATCCTACAGGCTCCGTCTCATATAGTGCAGAACAACGCAGAACGGATATATGAGGGTGTTCATCCAGCAAAGACAATGCTTCAAACAGCGTCTGTTCCCGGTCACCCAAATTGGCCCCTAAAGCAATATAAGCCTCTGAAGATTCAGAGGTCGAATGTGCAATCATGATCGGTTCTCACTTTCTTGTGCGGCGAAGCTCTACCGTTACGCCCTCAAAATGAATATCGAATGGCGGATGTGGCTTCGTCACCTTGACTGTCAATGCATTGATAATAGTATAAGTGTCTAGTAAAGAAGATGCAATATGTTCGCCCAAGGCTTCAATTAACTGGAATGATTTATTTTCAACAATCTGCTTTACCAACTCATGGATCTCTGCATAATTGATTGTTTTGGTTAGATCATCGTTACGTCCAGCTTCACTCAGATCCATATCAATCTCCAGATCAATATAGTACCGCTGCCCAAGCTTCCGTTCTTCTGCAAAAACGCCATGATATCCGTAATACTCCATACGATGCAATACCATTCTATCCATACGATCCGCCTGCCCTCTATATATATTGAAATAGTTCTCTATTTTAAAGATATCTTTTTGCTTTGCCTTTTAAAACCGCTGCGCTTCCACTGGACGGTCACCAGGGACCCGCCAATATTATTTCTTCCGTAGACCCGGAGAAGCATATAACATGGCATCACACATGTCTGCCGTCCGCCGAATCGGCTTCACATCATGAACCCGAACCATCTGGCAGCCTTGGGCAATGCCAAATGCAACGGTCGCAGCCGTTCCTTCCAGCGCATCATCCGCACCAACATCCAGGGTGTTCTGGATGAATCTTTTACGTGAGGTGGCTAGCAGAACGGGATATCCCATTTCATTGAGCAAACCGAGCGATGACATGAGCTTCAGATTTTCTCCGATATCCTTCACAAAACCAATACCCGGGTCCAGGATAATTTGCTCTGCTTTCACGCCGGCTCCCAGCGTAATTTGTATACTCTCCTGCAAATCGCTCATGACATCACTCAGATAATCAATGTAATTCCGATCCTGCCGATTATGCATCAAAATGATGGGACACCCTAGCTCTGCTACCGTGCGGGCCATATCTGGATCTGCCTTGGCACCCCACACATCATTAATGATATGGGCACCTGCCAGAATAGCCTGACGTGCAACATCGGCCTTATACGTGTCTACCGATATTGGAATATGCGGGGCTTGCTGATGCAATGCTTTAATAACCGGAATAATCCTGCTGAGCTCTTCATCGGCGCCCACGACATCTGAACCTGGCCGGGTAGACTCTCCGCCGATATCAATCAGGTCCGCCCCATCCTCCATCATCTGTTTGGCATGGGCAACTGCCCGCTCCACGTTGGTGTAACGTCCGCCGTCCGAGAATGAGTCAGGCGTGACGTTAAGAATGCCCATAATCTGTGTTCTTGTACCCAGCTTCAATTCAGCTGGCCCCCATGCATAGTTCCGTTCATAGATGACAGGTGTAAGTGTCATGAAGTATACCCCGCTTTCTGCCGGTACATACCCAGAAGGACTGCTGTAACCGGGCCTATATGTCCGTTGCTGATTATTGTTTCGGCTCCCTCCTGATCGCGCAGAGTTGTAACCGGAACCAGTTCGGCAACCGAGCCTGTTAGAAATATTTCATCGGCTTGCAGGAGATCCTCCCAAGCCGCTAACGTTTCTATGCAGGGAATTCCTTGCTGCGTGGCGATCTCAAGTACCACAGCTCTCGTGATACCCGGCAGAATGCCGGTTGAGAGTGCTGGCGTGTAGAGTACATTTTCCCGTACCCAAAATATATTGCTGACGATCCCTTCCGCTATATGACCATCACGGGTTAATTGTAGCCCTTCTGCACCCTGCACATACTGCCCGTACCCGTTCAGCTCACGTTTCGCCAGAATGCTGTTCATGTAATGCAGTGACTTGAACCGCACTTCTCCTTCGGGTGTGTTGCGTGGCGTAGACAACCGTTGAAGCATTTTGCCGCTCTCATATAAAGAGGGAGAAGGTTCAGGTAATGCTTTTGCCAGTATAATATGATTTGGCTTCGAATAGTCACCAGAAGGTAAGCCTAGCGGTGCTTTACCGGCTGATACCGTATAACGTACATACGCATCCTGAAGTCCGTTCGCATGCATCAGACGTTCAATCCAATCTGTCACCTCTGCCACGGTCGTTGTAAAAGGAATGCCAAGTTCCTTACACCCCGAAGACATTCGCTCCAAATGCCGTTCCAAAAGATATGGGACACCTTGATACGTCCGGAACGTCTCAAACAGTCCCAGTCCGTACAAAAAGCCGTGATCCGTTACAGGAACCACGGCCGCCGCCATATTGACCAACTCTCCGTTTATCGCGGCATATTGCATGTTAAACCTTCACTTGTTGGGACAAAAAGTTACGAAGCATCTGATGTCCGTGGTCTGTAATAATGGATTCCGGGTGGAACTGAACCCCTTCAATCGCATATTCTTTGTGGCGCAAACCCATAATCTCACCTTCAGCTGTCTCCGCTGTAATCTCCAGGCAGTCAGGCAAGCTGCTACGCTCGACAATCAGGGAGTGGTAACGGGTAGCTGTGAATGGAGATGGCAATCCGGCAAAGACCGATGTCCCGTTGTGGTGCATCTCGGATGTTTTGCCGTGCATCATGCGCTCCGCACGAATGACATTGCCACCAAACGCTTGTCCAATGGACTGATGCCCCAGGCACACACCAAAGATCGGAATGCTTCCCTTGAAATGATCAATGACCGCCAGACTAATGCCCGCTTCATTCGGTGTACACGGGCCCGGAGAGATCAGAATATGATCAGGTGCCAGTGCCTCTATGCCTGCCAGATCAATCTCGTCGTTGCGGCGAACTTCCACCGTCTCGCCCAGTTCACCCAGATATTGAACCAGGTTATACGTGAAAGAATCGTAATTATCGATAACCAGTATCATATGCCTGCTCCTCCTCATCTTCCGTCAATGCAAGTGACGGTTGCTTCGTTTTATTTTAGATTAACAACTTCTGTTCGCTCCGCTTGTTCTTGTTCAATAGCTCTGCTTGCTTCCGCCTCTTCGCTGTAATTCACAGCTCTCATCATGGCTCTTGCCTTGTTGCGGCATTCCTTGTATTCCCGATATGGATCGGAATCAATAACAATCCCTGCCCCGGCCTGTACATAACCAATACCGTCCTTAATGGCAAGTGTACGAATGACGATGTTCAATTCCATATTCCCACTGTAATCCATCCACCCGATGGAACCCGTATAAGGCCCACGCCGCACAGGCTCAAGTTCCTCGATAATCTCCATGGTGCGGACTTTCGGAGCTCCTGTAATCGTTCCACCCGGGAATGTCGCAGCGATCACATCAAATACGGATAACCCTTCTGCCAGCCTGCCTTCCACCTGGGAAACGAGATGCATGACATGGGAATACTTCTCGATGGTCATCAATTCAGGCACATGAACCGAACCGTAGGCTGCAATCCGTCCGATATCATTACGTTCCAGATCAACGAGCATAATATGCTCCGCCCGTTCCTTCTCACTGCTGAGCAGTTCATCCGCCATAGCTTTATCCTCTGCTTCATCCCGGCCCCTTCTTCGGGTCCCTGCGATGGGACGTGCACTGACTTTGCCATTCTCCACTTTGACCAGAAGCTCGGGAGATCCGCTTACCAGTTGAAACTCTGGACTACGCAGCATTCCCATATACGGTGATGGATTCACAAGGCGCAGCCATTCATAAATATGCTCAGCGCTCGAATCAAGCCGCTTCTCCTGTCTTAAGGACAGATTCACCTGGAACACATCGCCCTGCCTGATATATTCCTGTACCGTACGCACAGCTTGTTCAAAGTCCTCCTGGGGAAAGGAGGTTTCCCATCCTTCCAATTCCCTTTCAGCATCTTCAGGCTGCGGGGTACGATTGACCTGCTTGTTGCGGCGTTCCAGTGCCTGTTGTTGTTCCTCAGCCTGTGCAGCCCCCATAATATGAAGCCAACGTTTCTGCATCGCTGTCGCTCGTGCTTCTGCCGCTGAATATAGACTACGGATATCCGTTTCGTTCCGGTTAGGCTCTATAGCCAGATGAACTATGCAGAAAAGTGCCTGCTGCTCATGGTCATACGCCCATATTTCTTCAAAGCGCATCCACCAATAATCCGGCAGAGCCGGGTTATCCTCAGCCAAAGCTGGAAGCTTCTCCAATGATCTTGCTACATCGTAGCTGAGATAACCTGCGTATCCACCCCCAAAGTCTGGAGCCCCAATAACCTTGGGTGCACGATACGGGGCAGTCCATCTCTTCAATACATCAAGCGGCTTGCCGCTGTCCGTCGAGGTGGTTCCTTGCGTCACATCATGAATAACCGCTTCTTGACCCTTGCCGGAAATAACGGATACGGGGTCTAACCCCAGAAATGTATATCTCCCGCCTTTGCCATTCTCCAGCACAATTGCGTAGGGTGACGCCTGCTGCCAGGCTGCCTCCCACGATAACGGTAACCCGCCATGATACGGTCCCTCATCCGACTTCGTGATATAGGGCATCATGGTCCAGCCTTGTTCAGCCCACTCCATCCAGTCGGCGTATGTTGTCATCAGGTGTGTCATTGCGGTGTGCCGCCCTCCATCTGTCGCTAGTTCTATTGTCTGATAGTATACTAAAGCGCCGCCCCTTTTAAAAGCATTACGCCAAAAATCCTCCATACCCGTCATACGGGCAAGGAGGATTGGTTTGGTTATTTGTAGACTTAGCCTTCGAAGTTGTAAAGAGGTGTGCTGAGGTAACGTTCGCCGTTACTTGGCACAATTACGACAACGCGCTTGCCTTCACCCAACTGTTTCGCAACCTGAAGACCTGCACGGATCGCAGCACCGGAAGAAATACCGGACAGAATGCCCTCTTCCTTCGCTACCTGACGAGCCGTCTCGAATGCATCATCATTCTCAATGTGAATGATCTCATCATAGATTTCCTGATCCAGAATCTCAGGGATAAAGTTGGCACCAATCCCCTGGATCTTATGTGGTCCTGGTTTGCCGCCCGCCAGAATTGGCGAAGCTGCTGGCTCAACCGCAACAATTTTAATACCAGCGAAAGCTTCTTTCAGCACTTCGCCTGTACCTGTAATTGTTCCGCCTGTACCAATTCCCGCAACGAAAGCATCCAACGTACCACCCACAGATTGAATTGCTTCAACAATCTCAGGGCCAGTCGTTTCACGGTGGATCTTCACGTTGGCTTTATTTTTAAATTGCTCAGCCATGAAATAAGATGGATTTTCCTTGAGCAGTTCTTCGGCTTTTTTAACAGCACCATTCATACCTTCAGCTCCAGGGGTAAGCACAAGCTCGGCACCATACGCACGAAGCAAGTTACGACGCTCCAAGCTCATCGTCTCAGGCATTACAATAACGGACTTGTAGCCTTTGGCTGCAGCCACCATCGCGAGTCCAATTCCCGTGTTACCACTTGTTGCTTCGATAATGGTATCACCCGGTTTCAGCTTGCCTTCTTTTTCCGCTTCTTCCACAATGCTAATTGCGATACGGTCTTTCACGCTTGAACCTGGATTCTGGTACTCCAGCTTCACGAATACTTCAGCACTGCCTTCTGGTACGATACGGTTCAGACGAACAAGCGGAGTACCTCCGATGAGTTCTGTTACGTTATTAACTACTTTAGCCATATGAATGCCCTCCTTAGTGGATGAATAAAACTTGAGTCCTGTTAACCTATACTGTGCGGCCGGTAGCCTCTAGCTGTTATAGAAGAACTGCGGAAATCCTGTTGATCCTATCCCTTACTGCTAAGATTTCTAGACAGGGCGGAGGTTTCCGAAAGTTTCTTTGTTCATAAGTTAATCATTTATATCCGAGTAAACGAGTAGGTATTTATTATTTTCATCTTATCAACGTTAACCCTTATTGTCAATATGAGTACTCAAAAAAAATACTCTGCCTTTGGCCCTAAGACCGCAGACAGAGTATTTTTATCAAGATGCAGCAGTACGAGACAATCTTCTCCATTGAATTCAGGAGGCAGGAATCTCGGACAGGATTACGGCTTCATACTTGTTACGCAGCATTTGCTCTACCTGCGGCAACGGATCAGCCTGACTCAGAGCCAGTTGCATTCGAATCTCCTCACGGACCTCTTCGGCCGACTGCACCTGGCGTTCTTCTTTATCATTAAGTCTGATAATAACATAGCCTTCTTCCACTCGAACCGGTCCGGCAATATCGCCTACATCCAGCCCGGCAGCAAGTTGAAGGACTTCTTCTGACTGGAATGGATCATTCCGCTCAATCCATCCCAGCCTCCCACCAGCATCACGAGAGAAGCTGTCTGTTGATTGTTTGCGAGCAGCTTCTTCAAAGTCTTCCCCCTTCTCCAACGCATCCAGTAAGGAATCGGCTTCCTCTTCTTCCTCCACTACGATGATGGACAAGTCATATTTCTCGGGGGAGACGTAATCCTCACGGTGTTCAGTCCAGTAATGCTCAATATCTGCATCCTTGATCTGTATGCCAATCGTTGCGATTTTCTCAAGCAGCAGCCTGTAGCCGGCTTCCAATTCAAGTTCCTGTTTGGACAGACCCAACTGGGACTTCATTTCGTCAAAATATGATTTCTCTGAATCGTACCCATCCATCGCGGCCGCTAGTTCTCTTGCAATCTCTTGGGGAGTGACGATCAGCTTGCGTTCAATTGCTTCGGCATATACCGCTTTGCGGTTTAACATCTGGAGTAATAACTCACTGCCATAACGTCTTTTCAGCGCATCGGTCCACTCTTTGTCCGTGATAACTTCTCCGTTGATCGTGGCTACGGTGCTTCCTTCTTCCGTATTGGCATCATGGGATGCATCTGCCTCGTCTTTGCCCTGTCTGAGACCATGCATAGCCATCACTGTACCCATGACCAGCATGCCTAGCGTCAAGACAATTACAGCCGTCCACAACCCTTTTTCCTGTCTTGTCATTCCGCATCCCGTCCCCGCATAGATCAGTTCTTGGCTTGCTCTAGGATGGTCTCAAGTTGTTCTTTGTTAAAGTCATAGGCTTCATTACAGAATTGGCAGACCACTTCAGCTCGGCCCTCTTCTTCAATTAATTGCTCCATCTCCGTTTGGCCCAGGCTGATTAGTGTCTTCTCTACCCGCTCACGTGAACACTCACAGCTAAAATGAATATCCAATCCTTCCATCACTTGTACATCTGGCAACAATCGGCGAAGCAACTCTTCCAATTCAAGCCCCTGCTCCAGCAACGTGGTCACTGGCGGCAACGTACTAATGGCGTTTTCGATCGCCGTGATCTCTGGATCTGTCAATCCCGGCAACAGCTGCATAATGAATCCGCCTGCGACAATAACGGAATTATCCGTGTCAACGAGCACACCAACGCCTACAGCAGAAGGTGTTTGCTCCGATTGAGCAAAGTAGTACGTAAAGTCTTCGCCCAGTTCTCCTGAAATAATAGGCACACTGCCACGATATGGTTCTTTCAGTCCCAGATCCTTCGTTATATTGATGAAACCTTCCGTTCCAACCGCGCCTGCAACGTCCAGTTTTCCCACACTATTGCTTGGCAAATGTACATGCGGATTAGAAACATATCCTCGTACTTCGCCTTTGGCATTGGCATCAGCTACAATCTGTCCAATAGGGCCATCACCGTTGACTTGTACCGTTAACTTCTCTTCACCTTTGAGCATTGCACCCATAATGGCTGCTGTTGTAACCGTACGCCCCATGGCAGCTGTAGCCGTGGGAAACGTATCGTGTCTTCTGCGTAGTTCCTCAACCAGTTCCGTAGTCTGGATAGCAAAGGCTCTTACCTTTCCATTCATTGCTGTACCACGAATTAACCGGTCATGCTTGTTGTTGTTTTCCAAGTCATTCAGCCTCCTTTGGCGTATCGCCATAATAGTAGTAACACAGAAAAAACGGCACAACACTTAAGCTGTAATCTCAGCCCGCTGTATGCCGTCTCTATGCTCACCTTTCCCGGTTCCGCTCATATATAATACGCAGCCCTTCAAGCGTAAGCAGCGGATCAACTTCCTCTATACTACGGGTTTCTTCTGCGATAAGTGTAGCGAGACCACCCGTCGCGATAACTCGGGGCTTCGCTCCCATCTCCTCGCGAATACGTTCTACAATACCATCAACCTGGCCTGCATAGCCAAATATAATACCCGCTTGCATGGCATGAATAGTATTACGGCCAATGACCTTTTTAGGTTTCTCCAACTCTATACGAGGCAACTTGGATGCCCGCTCATAGAGCGCTTCAGTGGCGATCTGAATGCCAGGTACAATAGCGCCCCCCAGGTAGTGGCCTTTCTCGTCAATACAGTCAAAGGTCGTTGCGGTACCAAAATCGACCACGACGAGAGGGCCGCCATACTTCTCAACGGCTGCCACTGCATTAACAATACGATCTGCACCCACTTCACGAGGGTTCTCATATCGCAGGTTCAAGCCAGTTTTGATACCAGGCCCGACAAGCAAAGCTTTTTTGCCTACATACTTCTCACACATCGCTTCGATTACATTCACCAGTGGCGGAACCACAGATGAGATGATGACACCTTCGATGTCACTTGCCCTGATGCCGGACATATGAAATAAATTATAAATCAATACGCCGTATTCATCCACTGTTGACTGACGTGATGTACTCAGACGAAAGTGGTGCAGCAATTCCCGGCCTTGATATACGCCGAGCACCATATTGCTGTTCCCCACGTCTACAACTAGAATCAAAGAGGTTCACCCCTCTTTCTTTTCATTTAAATCCAGACTAATATCCAGGCTCTCAAAGGAATAGGTTAACCTGCCAACCGAAATTACATCCACACCACTCTCTGCAATACCACGAATGGTCTGGAGGGACACGTTACCGGATGCTTCAACCTTCACATGAGGAGCCTGTTCACGAATAAGCTCAACTGCTTCACGCATCCGCTCTGGATGCATGTTATCCAGCATAATGATATCTGCCCCGGCTTGCAAGGCTTCTCTCACCTGCTCTAGATTTTCAGTCTCCACTTCAATCGTCATCGTATGTGGGATAACGGTTCGCGCACGCTGTACCGCCTCGGTGATTCCGCCTGCACCCTTGATGTGGTTATCCTTAATCATAACGGCATCGTACAGTCCAAATCGATGATTCGCTCCGCCACCCACGCGCACTGCATATTTCTCAAGTAATCGGTGGCCAGGCGTTGTCTTACGTGTATCCACAAGCCTGGTCTCAAGACCATCCAGCACATCCACGTAGGCACGCGTACGCGTAGCTATTCCGGACATACGTTGCAGCAAGTTAAGTGCCAATCGTTCCCCCGTAAGCAGAGAATGTGTACTTCCCTCTACCTCGGCCAAAATCGTGCCATGGGTAACCTTGTCTCCGTCTGTTACCTTCGGTGTAAATACAAGATCAGGATCAACGACCTGAAATACAAGTTCAGCTACGGTCATGCCTGCAATAACACCATTGTCTTTGGCGTGTATAATGGCCTTGGATTGGTTGCCTGCTGGGATCGTCACACTTGTTGTAACGTCACCTGCACCAACATCTTCACGAAGCCAGTTTTTGATTGATTCGATAAGCCCTTCATTATATCCATTCAGTATCATGACATCAATTCCTCCACAATCGCTTGTTCTCGCTGCTGCAGACTATGCTTCTGCCACACGATATCATCACGCGCCGGGAAATCCTCACGATAGTGAGCCCCCCGACTCTCCTCGCGGTGTAATGCTCCGCTGGTAACTAACCAGGCACAGGTCAGAAGGTTGGCATACTCCAGCTCTTCCTTATGGGTGAGAGTCTGATCAAAAAATTGCAATTCCTGTTGCAGCTTGTCCATGGCCTTCTGCAGATCCTCACCATTCCGGCGCAAGCCTACCTGACGAACCATCATTTTCTGTAGTCGTAAACGTCTTTCGGATACCGGCTTTTGCTCTTCCGTGATCTTATTGATCTTGTTATTCATCTCTACAGATGAAGGCGCAGCCCCTCTTACTTGTAATAAACCAAGCGGAGGAAGAGATTGAATACGATCAACAATTCTCCGCCCAAATACAATCGCTTCTGATAAAGAGTTACTTGCCAGGCGATTAGCTCCGTGCACTCCTGTAGAAGACACCTCACCACAAGCAAATAACCGGGAGATGCTGCTCTCTCCACTAAGATCCGTTTTCACTCCACCCATCATGTAATGGGCAGCAGGTGCAACGGGAATCCAGTCCGTTGTCATGTCCAATCCATAACGCATACAAGTCTCATATATGGTAGGGAACCGATGCTTGATCATCTCTGGTTGTTCATGCGTAATGTCCAAGTACACAAAGGTACTGTTGGTGGACTCCATCTCACTAACAATCGCTCGTGCCACGATATCGCGTGGGGCCAGTTCAAGCTGGGCATGATAACGATCCATAAAGCGCTCGCCCTTCACATTGCGCAAATATGCCCCTTCGCCGCGTACGGCTTCTGACACAAGGAAACGCGGGGCCCCCGGGTAACAAAGAGAGGTGGGGTGGAATTGGATAAATTCCATGTCACGAACAATAGCCCCAGCCCGATAGGCCATGGCTACACCATCGGCAGTAGCTACATCCGGATTCGTCGTGTATCGGTACAGTTGTCCTGCCCCACCAGAGCAGAGCACAGTGGCCTGTGCCTTCACGAACACTTGCGATCCGTCATCCTTCTGAACCAGAGCGCCAATGCATTCCCCTCGATCTGTAATCAGGTCAATAACAAAATGCTCATCCCATACTTCAATTCCGGGATGTTCATTCACTTCGACCGCAAGCGCACGTACAATCTCATATCCTGTTGCATCTCCGTTGGCATGCAAAATACGGCGGTGGCTATGCGCACCTTCCTGCGTCAACGCCAACTCGCCGTTCTCCAGATCAAATAAAGTACCCAAACGAATCAGTTCCTTCACTCCGTCCGGACCCTCATTCACCAATGCCTCTACCGCTTCGGAGCGGCATAAGCCCGCTCCTGCTACAAGTGTATCCTGCAAGTGGTAAGCAGGTGAATCATCCTCAGCAATAACCGCAGCGATGCCCCCCTGCGCATATCTGGTGTTACTTTCAAGTAATGACTTCTTCGTGATCATTAACACACGTTGTTGTTCACTTGCCTTAATGGCAGTAAACAAACCAGCAATCCCTGAGCCTATAACCAGTACATCCGTCTCTACCATGGGTAGCGCAGACAGATCAAAATCAACTAAATATTGCGGTATCATGTTATTCACCTGTCTTGGAGCAAGAGTAGCGCATCCTACTTTACCAACAACATGCGCTCTAGTGATTCTCTGGCTTTGTCGGCAACGGCCGGTGGCACGTAGATTTGCGGCTTCATCGTTTCCAGGCATTTCACCAGTTTCTTCAAGTTGTTCACCTTCATGTTGGGACATACGAGGAACTTGGTAGCAAAGTGAAACTGTTTATCCGGACTATCCAGACGAAGCTGATATCCTGTACCATCTTCGGTACCTACGATAAATTCCTTCGCTGATGAATTTTTGCAATACTCCAGAATAGCTGTTGTGCTGCCTACAAAATCACCCATTTCTACAACCTCAGGGCGACACTCTGGATGGACAACAAACTCTGCATTCGGATGCTTGGCTCTCATCTCCACCACATCTTTGACTGTAAGCATATCGTGAGTGTTGCAATAACCTTCCCAGATAATCATTTTCTTGTCTGTATGCTGCTGCACATAATGTCCCAGGTTTTTATCCGGTACCCAGATAATTTCGTCGGAATCCACCGATTGAATAACCCGGACTGCGTTCGCCGATGTACAACAGATGTCAGTCTCTGCTTTGATCTCAGCCGAGGAATTGATATACGTAACCACCTTGGCATTAGGATGTTGTGCTTTCAATTTGCGTAGTCCATCCACATTCACCATATCTGCCATTGGGCAGCCCGCACGTTCGTCCGGGATAATAACTGTTTTATTTGGCGCAAGAATTTTAGCGCTTTCACCCATAAAATGAACACCACAGAAAACAATCACATCCGCATCTGTTTGTGCTGCCTTCTGGGCTAAAAGAAACGAATCTCCACGGAAGTCAGCAACCTCCTGTACTTCGTCACGTTGATAATAATGGGCAAGAATAATGGCATTACGTTCCTTCTTCAACTCCATAAGCCGCGCACGCAACTCGCGGTTCATCTCAGCCTTGCGCTCTAAAGCCAGAGCTTCCACCTGTGATCCTCTCCTTTATCGGGACAGCGTCATGCGCTGTTTCGTGGGCTAACCTAAGTCGTTATCTTCGCTTGAGAAACGAATCACAAGCGGTTTAACAACTAATTTACACAACGTTCACGACTCTGTCAATAAATGAAAAAGGCCCGGAACAGTGCTGTAACCACCTGTTTGCTAACTGGTTCGCCATCTAACTCCCGTTTATCTTTATCTATCCTCTTTTAAAATAATGGATAAAAAAAGAGAGCCCCGAGGGCTCTCTTGATTTTACCTGCTATCCTAGCCAGATGTATTATGCATTAAGACGTTGGCTTAGTTCCGCCATCATCCGGGTTATTGTTATTACCCTTTTCCAGATTCGGAGCTTCGTTTGGAATATCTCCGGCTGGTGGCTCAGGCGTTTCATCTTTACCTTGAATACGGACACGCACATCTCCGATGTTGTCGATGATTGGCTCTCCGCCTTCAGTTGGTGTGCCTTCACCATCATTGTCATTCTCTGCTTTTGGAGTCAAAGAACCTGTTTCGATCAATTGCTTGATCTGATCCATTTCCAAAGTCTCTACCTCAAGCAAAGTTTGAGCGATCAGGTGCATCTCTTTTGAATGTTTAACAAGCAAGTCTTTACACTTCTCATAACAGTCATTGATAAAGCGTTGCATTTCCTGATCAATCTCGTAAGCAATGGAATCCGAGTAATTCTGTTCATGACCGATATCCCGACCAAGGAATACCTGTCCTTGTGAACTTCCGAATTGCATAGGTCCCAATTTCTCACTCATACCGTATTCCATAACCATGCTGCGAACAATACCTGTCGCTTGCTGGAAGTCACTGTATGCACCAGTACCAATTTCTCCGATGAACAATTCTTCAGCTACACGACCCCCGAGAAGTCCGGTTACTTTATCCAGCAATTCCTGCTTGGTAACCAGCATACGGTCTTCTTTTGGCAACATGATTACATATCCACCCGCACGTCCGCGCGGAATAATGGTCACTTTATGTACCATATCAGCATGTTCGAGGAAGTATCCTACAATGGTATGACCTGCTTCGTGATAAGCAACGATTCGTTTCTCGCGATCACTGATGACACGGCTTTTCTTCTCCGTACCAACGATAACACGGTCAATCGCTTCGTCAACTTCCTTCATGGAAATATCTTTACGATTACGACGCGCTGCAAGCAATGCCGCTTCGTTCAAGAGATTCTCCAAATCCGCACCAGAGAAACCTGTTGTACGCTTCGCGATAATATCCATCTTCACATCTTTGGTCAGTGGTTTATTACGGGAATGTACTTTCAGGACAGCTTCACGACCTCTTACATCAGGGCGGTCAACCGTAATTTGACGGTCAAAACGTCCTGGACGCAGCAAGGCAGGGTCCAAAATATCTGCACGGTTCGTTGCAGCTACGATGATAATACCTTCGTTAGCTCCGAAACCGTCCATTTCAACGAGCAACTGGTTGAGTGTTTGCTCACGCTCATCGTGACCACCACCAAGACCAGCACCACGCTGACGTCCTACAGCATCAATCTCATCGATAAAGATGATACATGGCGCATTTTTCTTCGCATTTTCAAACAAATCACGTACACGTGATGCACCGACACCGACAAACATCTCAACGAAGTCGGAACCTGAAATACTGAAGAATGGTACACCCGCTTCACCGGCTACGGCACGAGCGAGCAACGTTTTACCGGTACCTGGAGGACCTACGAGCAATACGCCCTTAGGAATCCGTGCACCTACTGCTGCGAATTTACGAGGGTCCTTGAGGAAGTCTACAACCTCAACAAGTTCCTGTTTCTCTTCGTCAGCACCCGCAACATCTTCAAATGTAACCCGCTTCTTCTCTTCATTGTAGAGACGAGCACGGCTTTTACCAAAGTTCATTACTTTACCGCCGCCGCCTTGAGCCTGATTA
This sequence comes from Paenibacillus sp. CF095, assembly GCF_900101225.1. NCBI lineage: Bacteria > Bacillati > Bacillota > Bacilli > Caryophanales > Paenibacillaceae > Paenibacillus > Paenibacillus sp. CF095. The sequence goes on along the minus strand of NZ_FMZN01000010.1, from coordinate 47,394 downwards.
AACAGGAAGAAGAACAGCAGGAACATAATGATCAAAGGAATAAAGGAAGTCAGCAACGTCAACCAGATGCTGTCACCTTTCATTGGCTCCTGATGATATTGGAAATTGTTAGTTTCACTTGCAGCTACAAGCTCACTAATTGCCTCATCCGTAGGAGGAATATACGTTGAGAAATTTTCTGATTTGGCGCCATCAGGTGCCTTCTTGTATTGACCGGTCACGAGATACGTTTGACCGTTGAATTGAACCGTCAATTCAGAGACATTGTTGGCTTTGATCGCTGCACGCAACTGATCATATCTAGGATTATCGGTGGCTTCGCCGCCATTGCTGACGAACTGGACTATCCCCACCACAACTAAAAAAAGAATCAAATAAAAACCAGAATTCCGGATGAACCGATTCATCCCCTACCTCCTCTCGAGACACTTTAATTATTTTAACATAGCCCGACATGGCTTCTCAACAGAAGCCAAGAACAGCTCAAGGCTTGGGTCGGGCAGGATATTAGCTACTATAGACTTCCGGCTTCAAAATCCCGATATAGGGCAGGTTCCGGTACTTCTCCGCAAAATCCAAACCGTAACCAACGATGAACGCGTCAGGAATGTCAAAGCCTGTGTAATGAGCTTCCAACTCAACTTTACGACCTGAAGGCTTGTCGAACAGCGTAACCACACGCACCGACTCGGCACCGCGGTTTTCTAGCAGTTCAATCAGATAGCTGAGTGTAAGTCCGCTGTCGATAATATCTTCGACAATCAGAACTTCCCGTCCTTCAACGGATACATCCAGATCCTTAATGATTTTGACAACACCTGATGACTTGGTGGAAGCGCCGTAACTGGATACCGCCATAAAATCCATTTCAACAGGTACCGTTATGTTTTTAACCAAATCAGCCATAAATATAAACGCACCCTTGAGCACACAAATGACCAAAGGATTGCGATTTGCATATTCGGCACTTAGTGTTGCGCCTAATTCCTTGACTTTACTCTGAATTTCTTCTTCACTGATCAATACTTCCTGAATGTCGTTCTGCAACTGTGCGAACCTCCTAAGTTATACTATGAAAGCCTTACCTGAACCATAACCACTACCCCTGAATCGCTGAATCGCCTACAGTCATGTACAGGATTGCGGAAGTGCCCTCCCTGACAGGAGCCACATTGGACCGTCGAACACCCGGTAACCAGATGATATGACCTGCTCCATCACATACCACAGGAATACGTGGACGGACAGATGGGGGGATTTTCTCATCGATGAAAATATTTTTCACCTTTTTGCTTCCGTTTAATCCCATCACTTTCATGGTATCTCCAGGTAACCGTGAACGCACAACCAGCGGCATAAGCAGTTGATCCGCATCAAACGCGGCTTGATCCGCCGATTCCGGTACATGATAGTCCTCGGGACTCACCGTCATCAACCGAATATGCCGGTTAATTGGGGTGAGTGAAAGCTCATAAGTTCCACTCCATTGCGCAAGACGATACTCGTAAGATTGATCCTGTACGTCCGTCCGTATGCCAAAAGAAATCAGATTATACTCCCGAGTGCAGGCGAGTGTCTGTCCTATATCCAGGCTCCAGGTCGTCACATGGGTCTCCATGACCTTGCGTCGAATGGTTTCTATACGGGTAAAGTCGACAAAATCACTGTCCAAAGGCAGATAATTCAATATTAGTTTAATCAACCTTCGTTGTAAAGCGACATGTAACTTCAAGAAGGAAGGCACCTCAAAGGTTTGCCTTCCGCCGTTCACCTGCACTAGACACCTGTATGTGTCATATGCACTCTGCTCCATGAAATCGTCTTCATCACCCACAATTTCGGCAAGCCGATTCAATGACGGCGTGAGTTGTCCATTATACTGCCCCAAAAAAGGAAGCACATCCAAGCGAATGGCATTACGCCGATATTTACGCAGGGCGTTGCTCTCATCATTGAAATACATAAAACCCTGGGTATTACAAGCTTCTACAAGGTCTGTCTTGTTTATACGAAGGCATGGACGAATAAGTTCCACATTTTTTTCTCGTCTTTTAAACTTCATCCCTGAGAGTCCCGACAAGCCGGTTCCACGAAGCAAATGAAGCATGACCGTCTCCGCCTGATCATCCGCATGATGTGCCAAAGCGATGCTTGCCGCATTATATTTGGAAGCCACTTCGTGCAAAAAGGCATATCGCTTGTTGCGAGCTGCTTCCTGCGGTCCTTGACCCGTCAGCTCCATATATGAAGGTACATCGGCCTTGGTCCATTCAAATGTAATACCAAGCTGCTGTGCCAGTTCCATCATTTTCTCCGCTTCGTCATCAGATTCGGTCCGGAAACCATGATGTACATGGGCACAGATTAATTCAAGCGGGACATGCCGCATGCTGATCTCGTGCATGATATGCAAAAAAGCTACCGAGTCCGGCCCGCCCGATACTGCGACGACAATCCGATCCCCGGGAACCCATAACTGATGCTCTTCCGCTGCATCCAGCACGTTCTTCACCAGCATGTTCCAGCGTAAAGCCTCCATACCTGTTCCTCATTCCTTGCGTTATGTATATGCACTCTCACAGATCAAAAAAGTAGTGCATAGATGAGCACTCCAATAAGTAATATCACAGATACAGCAAATGCGTTCTTGAGCCAGCGCGGTGTTGTACTTTTGGAACGACGGCGGAGAGGCGTGGGGCGTGCCATCATTTCCTTCCACCCTTGTGCCGCATGACCTGCATCACGAAACTGACCTCGTAAAGCCTGATTCGTCCAATTGCGAAAAGGACCCAGTCGTTCACTGCGCTCCACCAGCGCTACGAGCTGATTCACACTTCGCAGTTGCGGTAATCCTTCGGCTGCCAGTGCCTTGAGCGCGTCTGCTTCAAGTACATGAATCAACAATAATGCAAATGCAAATACATCATAGGTACCATCTGCCGTACGGCTGCCTGCATTCCAGAAGCCCCGATCATACCATTCAGTGAACTGTTTGACGCTTCGACCAATAGACGTAACTCCGCCGTAGTCGATCAATTCCACCTGCCCATAGTCGGATACCAACACATTCTGAGGTTTGAGATCACCAAACACCCATCCCGCCTGATGTAATTGTGCCAGCTTCTGCAAGAGTCTAAGTCCCACCAGAAGTGTCCAGTCTGTCCCCTGACGCCGAATGAAGTGATGAAGTGCCTCACCTCTAACGTAACGCATCACATAAAAGGGAATATCCCGGCCACGAACGGCATAATCATCCACATCTTTAAGATAGGAAGGAATGCCGCTCTGCCGAAGGGCCTCATGATTACGCTGTAGTTGAAAAGATTTGAGCACATTGACTTCCGATTGCAGATCAACCGGATCAAATCCCATTTTTAGCGCGTAGTGTTTGCCATTTTCACCCCGTTGGACAAGAAAAACGATGCCATTAGCTCCTTTGCCCAGTAGCTTCCGAATCGTGTAACGACTGCGATTCCATTTCCCTGTAACCACTGTTCCTGGCGGGAAAGAGGCGTCAGACAACGTTGTCACCGAGCATCCCTTCTCTTTCAATGCGATAGTTCCCTTCTATTTCCTGCTGTTTCTCCAGTGTACCATAACGGTAAAAATCAATCACCTTCTGAATTGCAGGACCTGTCGGCGTTGCACCCTTCATCTGCAACCTTCCAAACAAGGACCGGACACGGCCCAGATCCGTTGTCCAGTCAATATCCATTACCGCATCTTCTCCACTGTGTCGTCCCGGAAAATGAAATACGGAAAGCTTGCTCTGACCTATACGCGCCTGCAAACTCAACATTAAATCACGAATGCCTTCTTCTACCGCAGCCAGTTTGGGCTTCATGCTGGCACTGACGTCTATTAGCAATATAACCTGTAAGGCTGTAGTTTCAGCCATATCATCCATCACTTCCACGACCCGGGCGCGTTGTGCAGGCTCCAGATCGGTTACCGTTTTGGGCTCCTTCTCTCCCAAAATTTGTGTTAACTCTCTATTAACCGCCTGCTGAATAGTCTGAACCACCGTTTTCCTTGTCATCATCTGCATGGTATGGGCAAGCTGCCGTGTACCTACAATTTGGCTGATTCCACCTCCGGCTCTGGCAATATCCTCAATCTCCCGACTACCCAACTCACCAATGGTTCCATAATCAATCACGCCAACCACATTTACCGTAATCCCCTCTTCCTGTGCTTCGGCCGCTGCCAGCACCGGACTTGGTCCTACATTGGAACAACCGTCGGTGATCAATAAGATTTGCTTCATCCGATATCCCTCCGTTATTCGTTACTCTCCAACTCTATGACTAGCATTGCCAGAATGAAGAGACTTCAAACAGAAGAATATGCAATTAGCTGACGGTCCGTGGACGCTCCATCCGGTTAATGCCAGGCACACGCAGTGTGGCCCATTCAGGGCGGAAATGCTCTACTTTTCCAACAACGACGGTCATATCATCCAAAATTTCATGCTGCTGATATCTTATGACACTTTCAAGCAGGCAATCGGCCAAATCTTGCGGGTCATCTGTATCAATCTCTTGAATGAGCCGTTTCATCCATAACTCTTTGTTCACAGCATACCCCGGTGCATCATAGATGCCATCTGTCATCATAATGAGGATATCACCCGGCTGAAGCTGTACCGTCACCAGATCCACTTCAATATCCTTAATAATACCGATTGGCAAATTGCTGGCTGAAACCTGAATAACCTCCTGTCCTCTTTTGATAAAACTTGGCGTTGAGCCAATTTTCATAAACGTTGTCTCTGCCGTATATTCATCAATCAGCGCCATATCTACTGTGGCATACATCTCTTCAGGGGAGCGCAGCATCAGAACGGAGTTCACAGATTTGATCGCCAGTTTCTCGTCCATGCCGGACTGTAGCAACTGTTCCAATATGTTCAGCGCCGCGCTGCTCTCCATCCGTGCCCGTTCTCCATTGCCCATTCCATCACTGAGCGCCACCGCGAATGTGCCGTTGCCTAACTCAACCGTACTGAAGCTGTCGCCTGACATCACATCTCCCCCTTTTGCGGCGGCAGCAACACCCGTGGTCACCTCGAAAGTTTTGGCCGAACCAAACGTGACGGTTGCCAGTCCCTGACGAGGATCGGTCATGGTCTCATGCAAGACGGCAATATGCTCGTCCAGTACATCCGAGATCAGCGGAGCTATCATTTTTCGGCACTCATCGAATCCACGTGTATATGCATGTACAATCTCAATCTCTACGTTGCCCGCTTCCAGATTGATGATCTCAATGGAGTGAATGGACAAGCCCAGTGACTCCAATGCGTCCCGAATCTGCTCCTCCTGCTGTACCATCTCCTCACTTTCCCGCTGAATTTCTTTGGCCAGGTCCTCCATGACCTGAGATACACCGGACAATTGCTCTGCAACCAGCTGCCGGCTATCGATAATTTGGCGCTTCCATTGCATGTTATGTTGATGCAGTCCATACTGGGCACGCATGACTTCAAGGACCTCTTCCGGTTTCGCACACACCCTGTTCCAGTCCACTGGAATCTGCTTGCCTGAGATCTCCGGGTTTCCCTCAATCGTACTCATCACGTCCGTCATATATTTGTAGGTTTGAATAAACTTCGCATCCCAGCATTGTGTACGCTTGAAGCAGCTGGCACATGTGCCCTCGGCAACCGCATTCATGAAATGGTCCATTCCACCTTCTTTCTGTACCTGCTCCCCTGCACCGGACATCTGATCAAAGCTGCGTGACAATTGACGGAATACCTGCGAGAACCGGGTTACCCGTTCTGCCGTGATATCCCGTATTCGTTTGGCATACTCATGCTGGGATTTCGTATGATCCTGCGTACCCGGTACATATTTGGATATGGCCGTCATCAGGCTTTTAGGTGTCAACATGAACAGTACGATAGCTGCACACGTCTCCCATAATGAGTTCATAACATCGCCCGGTCCGCCCAGATATATGGATAGAATGGACGAACCCAGCAGCATGCCCAGTGCAACCGCCGCACGTTTGCCCTCTCGAAGCATACCCGCCAGCATCCCGGCAAAAGCAAGCAGGCTCATCTGATACACCGCTGACATGTCAGCCAGACTCAGAATCAAGCCGGTAATGACCCCAACTGAGGCTCCGAGGGGGGCTCCGCCCACCAGCGCAAAGATTAATATGAGATAACGGGAGAGCATATGCTCGACGGATAAGGACTGAATGGTCCACCCTACGGCTCCCGTCATAACGGAAGCGAGCAATATGATCAGGCAGAGGATCTCCTCGTTCTTTAGGCTGAACTTTTTTTTGCGGTAAGTGAAGATTGGTATGGCTTGTATAAAAACAAGGGTGAGCACGAAACTTAATACGGAATCCATCGTGAGCATCAGCATGGCGTACCAGCTGAAGGATGGCCCGATCACAACCGCGAATAATTTCACCATAAATGTAGTGGTAAACACCATCGTTGGCGCATAAGATAATTCAGCACGATCATATGACTCCAGTCCACGGAAGAGCAGATAAAAGATGGCGATTTCCGATGCAACAATAAGGGGTACCGGAAACGGTGCAAAGAGACTACCTGCGAGTAGAGCAGCACCTACCGGAATGATGTAATCCCTGCGCATGAAAGCAATTACGGCGAAGTAAGCAATGGCAAAGGGAGATAACTCATTCAGGATCATTGCCTTTCCGAGCAAAAACCCCATAAACGTGAGCAGCAGTACCCATTTGCGGGAAGCAACCATTTGGACAGCCTTGCGGGAGCCAAGCCATTGTTTCAGACGTACCGACAGCTCCTCCCGAGCTTCCGTACTTCCTTTACCTGCTTTCATTCCCGGAAATTGAATGACATTCCACTTTTCCATCATCCTCAAGGCACCCCATTCGATTAATTTGAATTTTCGTGTTTCGTTCTCGATGGTTCTGATTATAGATAGAATAGAAGACGTAGTTTGTCAGAATAGGTGGGCAGGGTCCAAAAAGTTTACGACAAAAGAAACAAGCCTGGCGCGGTGGAGCGAAACCCCCGGCCTTATTGTGGTTTCATTCATTCTCCTACTTGATTCCGACAATCGGAATGTCTGATTTTGAACCGGAGATGGTTTGGTCTCGCCATCATTTGAGCAGGATAACTGTGGAATGCCACGGAAACCTGTCGGTAAAAAATGGTAGACGACAAATGTTCTTATGGTTCCATTTTGCCGTGCAGAAAAACTGGGGATATGGAGCTTCACCTTACAAAAAAAGCTATTCAACTACTTATCTGTGATAGAAACGCAAAAAAACCGTTAGCCCATAGGCTAACGGTTTTACTTATATGTTTAGATCAGGTTGTGACAGATTACACACGCTTGGCTCCACGGCCTCCGCGTTTGCCTTCTGTGTTCTTCTTAAGCGAAGAGATCCGCTCTTCACTATCTTTCAGGAAGCGTGACATTTTATCCTCAAATGAAGGTTTGCCTGCTGCGGGCTTGAAAGAACGGCCTCCGCGGTCACCACGGTTAAATCCACCGCCGCCACCACCACGACCTTGGCCACCACTTGGGCCTCCGCCGCTGAATCGTTCGCGATCTCCTCCACTGCGTTCCGGTCTAGGAGCTCTCGGGGGTCTAGATTGGGTTTGTTGCTCAACCGGTTTGTCAACAGCTTGCTTAATGGAAAGTCCGATCTTGCCATCCTTGTCAACGTTGATAACCTTCACTGTAACGAGGTCATTCAGCTTCAGGTGGTCGTTGACATCTTTGACGTAATTGTCGGCGATTTCCGAGATGTGAACGAGACCCGTGACACCTCCTGACAGATCCACAAATGCTCCAAAATGCGTGATTCCTGTCACCTTGCCCTCTAACTTGGTGCCCACTTCAATTGCCATAGAATAAAATGATCCTCCCTTAAAAATATACAACCCGATTTTTTGAATGCCAAAATCAATGCTGCGCTAATGTAATTATACCTTATGCCGTAAACCAAGGTCAACTGAACACTACCCCATCAGAGAGCCTATTTTTTCCGGTTTAACGGCTTCAGACACACGGATAACAAACCTAGCTCGGTAATAGACCGAATTCCATCAGTTCCCTGACTCTTCAACCTGGATCGGCGTTTCCTCAGGAAGATAATATCCTTTTTTCCGTGCCAGCTGTCCTATGTATTCAGGGTCATTCAACCGGCTGACTTCGTACTTCAACTGTTCCAGCTTCTTCAACGTATCTTCCTTTGAAGCTTGCTGAGTGGCCAGATGAGAACTCTTGTCCGAAATTTGTGCAGTCTGCACAAGGAATGTATATCCTGCCCATATTACAAATACAATCATAAACGTCATCCAAAGCATGAGGCGCCTTTTTGCACCGGCAGATTTTCCTTGGTTAGTTGGAGCCTTTGATCTGCCCACAGGTGTTTTACCCATTACGGACCTCCTTAAAACCAGCGTTTCCACATCGCTGCAATTCTTGTACCCACACGGATCATGAAGCGTGGCGTTACCCAATGTTTCAGGAGCGGCCTAAACATCCAGCGGAACAACTTGCCGAAAGGTACCAAACACTGCAGCACCAGCCTGCCCAGGAATAATAGTATCGCAATTACAAAACCGAATAATACGCGAATTAACTTATAAATTCCTTTAACCGGCATAACGATCAGGATGTTAAGGATATGTCCACACCAATGAATCAGCGTTCTTGCGAGTTTAATTAACATTACCACAAAACGCTGGGTTGTAACACTTAAAAGCCAAAAATAGAAGCAAACCCCTATAATCAGCCCCAAAAAGACATAAAACCGCAACTGTCCGTGGTTTCCGGCGTATAGCATCCGAAAAACGAACAGCGCGGAAGCAACCCAGTACAACAGATCGAGCGTGTGTATACTCCATCTCGGAAACCGCAGCTGTCCGGACAGTACCCGGTAACTGTCGTAGGCCATTCCCATCACGACCCCCGAGGTAAGCATCCACATCAATGTGATCCATTGAGTATCCGGACTCATCGGAACATCTTGCCAAACAGGCCTTTACCATTTTTGGACTGGGAACCGGGGTCCAGATATTGGAGCGAACTGACTGTGCCTTCAATGGATAACAGACCTTCCTCCAGGCTCAGGTTTTTGATATGTAAATTGTGCCCCCGGATGGTCAGATGCCCAAGTTCAGTCTGCAGCAAAAATTCCTCACTGTCGAAGCTCTCCACGTTGGAGACACCCGTCAGATCCAGCAGTTTCCGATTCTGCATACTCAGATGATGCTGTTTGGCCTTACCGTGCTCAACCATGGCATGTACCCCTCCTTCTTACACCTAGCTTATGGATGAGGAGGTTGGAATAGAACCAGCGTTGTTGAACAAATAACCCGCCATCCAGTAAAAAACAAAAACGCCCTTCCCTGTTACAGGAGGACGTTTCGATTCAACTTGCATTGAATGAATATTTAATACCAGATGTACTGTTACCAGTTCATCCCGTTATCCTTGGCGATCGGCTCTTCCTTCACCAAGGTGTAGAGGCTGCTCGCCTCATCCTTCTTGGTACTCTCAGCAATTCGTTCCACCCTCACGGTGACCAGTTTCTGACCGAACTGAACCGTCAGCTCATCGCCCACTTTGACAGCGGCGCTGGGCTTTGCTTCACGTCCGTTCACCAGAACACGTCCCTGTTCAGAGACGTCCTTGGCCACAGTACGGCGTTTGATTAGCCGGGAGACCTTCAGGAATTTATCAAGACGCATTATTTTACGGCTTCTTTAAGTTTGTTGCCTGCTTTGAATGCAGGAACAGTGGACTCAGGAATCACGATCTCATTCCCTGTTTGTGGGTTACGTCCGGTACGACCGGAACGTTTGCGGGTCTCAAAAGTGCCAAAGCCGATCAATTGTACTTTGTCTCCGCTGGCAAGTGCATCTGTAATTTCTCCCAAAAAGCCGTTCAATACGGACTCAACGTCTTTTTTAGTCAAACCACTTTTGGTTGAAATGTTGTTAATCAGATCTGTTTTGTTCATTTTTAAAAGCCTCCCAAATTGAAAAAAAGTATCTGCGATTCCTGACAATACATCGATTGCCGCTGATTCGCGTTAGGTCACTACACATGTATTCTGGCTTGGTATCTGAAATCCTGCCTTGGTCCGCGACTTTTTTTAGCTTTTTGTCGATGGTCCGCAGGCAACAGTCTAAGACCAGTACCCGAAACCATTCGTCGCTAAACACCAACTCCAGTTTACACAGATGAACACATGTTCGTATTATCATAACACACTGCATAGCATGAATGGAATAAAGTTATCTGGCTTTTCCCAGAAAATTGAACCCTTTATAATCCTGCCTTCTTCGCATCCTGCCAGAATTGCTCCATCTCTTCTACATTGCTATCTGCTGGTGTTCTTCCCAGTTCACGCAAACGCTCCTCGATATACTGGAACCGCCCAACGAACTTCCGGTTGGTCGCAGCGAGTGCCTCTTCCGGGTCCGTATCGATGAATCTTGCAACGTTCGCGGCTGCGAATAATAAATCCCCCAGTTCAAGCTTCCGTTCTTCCGCAGACTGGCCTTGTTGCACCGCTTCTTTCAACTCCGCCAATTCTTCCTCGATCTTGGCAAACACACCTTCAACATCATCCCAGTCAAAGCCCACCTTGGCTGCTTTCTTCTGTAGCTTGTATCCCTTCATCAATGCAGGCAAGTCACGCGGTATACCATCCAGCACGGAAACTTTCTCCTGATCCTGGCCTTTGCGCTTCTTCTCCTCTGCTTTCATCTGTTCCCAGTTCTGAAGAGCTTCATTCGCATCTTCTGCTTGATTATCGCCAAACACATGTGGATGGCGGAAGATCAGCTTATCATTCAAACCTTCGATGACATCATACACATTAAATGTGCCCACTTCTTCTTCCATCTGGGAGTGCAATAAAATCTGCAGCAGCAGATCACCCAGCTCTTCTTTCATATGGTCGGGGTCATCCTCATCGATTGTCTCAATGACCTCATAGGTCTCTTCAATCAGGTTTTTGCGAATGGATTGATGCGTCTGCTCCTGATCCCATGGACAGCCGCCAGGACTGCGAAGAATATTGACGATCTCATGCAAACGCGCAAAGGATCGACGACGCAAGGCATCATCGGTGTTCTTCGGTACATAGATTAGTGACAGATTGCCATACCCTTCGATCCGGTCCAGTTCGTGCAATGGAATCTTGTGAATGACCTCCTGGCCCTGTACACCCAACGCGTGACCAACAAATACCGGATAATCATCCGGGTAAACCTCCATCAGGCATAGCTTCACATCCGAAGCAGTGAACACATCGTAGACTTGTCCGATCAACGTATGTAACTGTGGTTGTACCAGTTCCGTGTTCAGGCTGCTGGCATCCAGGAGTTGAAACCCTTCGATTGGATCGAATCCAAGTCGTATAAAAGCTTCATCCAGGAAGCTCTCCCCGCCCATGACACGCAATGAGATACCCATCTGCGGACAACGTTCTTTGAGCAGGCGTACACTTGCTTCTGCCACCATGGGATGACCGGGTACGGCATACACAATCTCCGTTCCGGCCTCACCCTTGCGAGCGGCCTCTATCAGTTGATTCGCGATCTCATCATACACCTCGGGGAAGGAGGACTTCGCCTCATAGATGCCATCAAATGATGTCATCTCTAGTCCCTCTTGCTTCAGATCATTCAATACGGGATGATCCAGGGTGCGTACATACAGCGTAGCTGCATGTTTCATTTTTTTGATAATACCTACGGTCAGTTGGTCTGCATCTCCAGATCCAAGACCCACTACGGTTAAAGCTGCACTCATTACGTAAACCTCCATCCGGACTATCCTGTTGCAAGCTCACTGATTCATCGTGCCTGAACAGGACTAATTACACGTATTATACCAGAATCATTCGATATCCTATAATTGCATATTAGTGGTGCTGGATGCAGAAGCAACGTGAGCATGAAGCTAGCGCAGCACACGCAGTCTGCGCAGCAGCTTGGCAAGGCGAGGCCCCACCTTGGGCACAGCCGCCAGCTCCGCGGCGGTCAGTAGCCCTGTCCGGGCCGCCGCCAGCAAGAACACGGCCGAGCCTGCGGCAATGCCCAGCAGGCTCACGCCCATCGCGGCCAGCCGGCGGTCGGCCGCGATACCCATGCCGCCGAGTACCGCTTCGACGGCCCAGGCCGTGCCTACCGCCGCCAGACTCATGGCGGCAATCACCAGCGCCGGCTTCGCCAGGACGGCGCCAGGGGCAGGGCGCAGGGCGACAAGTCGCGCCAGCAGCGCCACATTCAGGCCAGCCGCCAGCATGTAGGCGACTGCGCCTGCCAGGGCCGCGCCGCTGATGCCCAGCGCCGGCACAAGCATGACGTTCAGCAGCGCCTTGACGCCTGCGGCGGCCAGCATGCTGAACGCGGGTGCGCGCACGGCGCCGAGGCCTTGCAGCAGCGCCGCCCCAATTATGCTGACGGTGCTGCCAGCAGCCGTCAGCGCCATGTACCGCAGTGCTTCGGTGCCTGCGGCATCTCCGTACAGCATGCGGTTAATCGGCTCCGCCAGCACCGCGAGACCCGCGGATGCCGCCAGGCCGATCAACCAGAACCAGCGCAGCGCGAGGCCTGCTTGCAGCCGGACGGCTTCTGGCCCGCCCTTTAACCGGGCTTCCGCCATCGCCGGAATAAACAGCACAGATAGTGACGTGGCCAGCATCGTCACCAGTTGAACCAGCGGCAATCCACGGTTGTAGATGCCGAAGGAAACCATCGACTGAAGCTCATCCAGTCCTTCTCCACGCAGCAATCGGGGCACGGTGAAGGTATCCACCAGATTCATCAGTGGTACGGCCAGTGACCCGAGACAAACGGGAATGGCATACATGAGCAGCATCTTGATCCATTCACCATTGGATCGTGATCGTTCTGCCATAGCGGGGTTAACAGCACTCACCGTTTTCTTCTGTGGCGTAACCGGCCTATGCTCCCGATGCTCTTGACGCTCCTGACGTTCTGATCCAACCTCCCCGCCTTTACTGCTCCATTCCGAATCCAATTGCCCGGTTCGCTCTTCCTTGCCTTTCCGCCGATGACGGACCATGTACCCTAACATGGTAAGCAGCCCAACCATTCCGCCGGCAACGGAACCCATCATGGCACCAGCGGCAATAGTCTCAAGCGAAGCGTCCCGTCTCATCAACCACAGAAGCAGAACAATCATGACGGTGACACGTATCGTCTGCTCCACCACTTGTGATACCGCTGTTGGAACCATCTGCTGTAATCCCTGAAAATATCCACGCAGCCCTGTCATCACCGGAACGAACAACAAAGCCCATGAAGCTGCACGAATCGATGGAGCCACATGGCGGTTGCCAATCATGTCAGCGATCAGCGGCGCACCTGCATACATCAAGAGCGCCATTATCATTCCAATTCCCCCGAGCAGTAGGGAAGATAGTCGAATAATTCTTCTGCTCTCGTCTGGTCTTCCGAGTGCGTTCTGTTCTGCTACGAATTTGGATACGGCCAGAGGCAGTCCTGCAGCAGCAAGCGTGATAATGAGCATATATAACGGATACACCGTATTGTAAATGCCAAATACACCGTCTCCCCCCAGATTCTGCAGCGGAATCTTCTGAAAAGCACCAATAATTTTAGAGATAATGGCAGCAAGCCCAAGTACAAATGCACCCTGTAGCAGCCTTGAGCCTGTAGACGGCTGTTTCATAAGTCCCTCCCGCGTAATCCTTTTAAGCATACCTTGCTATTATAACTGCCTGAAGGCACACAGACTAACCCTCCCCCATCACAATCTTCCGGATTAACTTCGTTGTCCTTTAAAATGCAAAAACTCCCGTATGCCCAAGACAGGGCACCAGGAGTTGATCTGCGGTCTATTGTTCCATTTGCTTGCCAAGGAAACCAGCAGCTGTCTCGGACATTTTCACTTCCATCTGAGACATCTTCACGGATTCATCCTTATTGAACAGAATAACCGTTCCGATGGGGTCACCACCTGAAATAATCGGCGCAATAACAAAAGAGGATAACGTCTCGTCATGATCTTTGCTAAGCTCATAAGAACCATTGTTTGTTTCCAAAATGGTCTTTCTGTTTTCCATACATCCCTCTAACAGTTGACCAACCTGCTTGTCCAAATACTCTTTTTTCGAACCACCTGCCACCGTGATAATGGTATCCCGGTCAGAAATCATCGTTACATGTCCTGTACTCTCATACAGGGATTCTGCATATTCTTTGGCAAAATCACCAAGTTCGCCAATTGGCGAATATTTTTTAAGGATAACTTCTCCATCACGATCCACGAAAATTTCCAGTGGATCACCTTCACGAATACGTAACGTACGGCGGATTTCTTTTGGAATGACCACACGACCAAGGTCATCTATACGGCGGACAATACCAGTAGCTTTCATTTCACATGTTGCCCCACTTTCTCGAGAAGATTTTTCAACTACTGTTCCTTAATGGGTAGAGGAAAGTCCCAGAACGTTTAGTGTGATATCTTGACCATAGTATTCATCTGTTCCCATTTCCTTATACATGCTTCGGAGAATATAGTTGTGTAACTTTCGAAGAAGGCGACCATGTACCCATACGACTTGAATATATAAAAGAAGAAGCAAGAAGGAGGTCCTAAGTCCTCCCCTTGCTTCTCTGTATGGTTGTCCATATTTACGTAGTACAAGGCATTCATTCGGGCGAATTTAACCCTAAACGTATGCTAACACAGCAATTTTACCAACTTACTTGCTGCTTGTACCTTCATCTGTAGTTGCATCTTTGTCTGTTCCAGTCGTACCTTGGTCAGTCTTGGTATCCGTACCTGTGGAGTCATCCGTTTTTGGTTCGGTTGTTTTCTCTCCTTCAGTTCCTGTACCCGTAGTACCTTCAGTTGTACCTTCTTCAGCTTTTTCTGTTTTTGGCAGTTTAACTTCTTTTACGATTTTATCCAATTCATTTTGCATGAACGTATCGATTTCAGCTGCAGCCAATTGGCTCTTCAGACTTTCTTTTTGTTCAGCCGTCAATTTGGCAAAGTCAGCTTCTGTACGAGCTTCCACTTTCATGACGTGGTAACCGTACTCTGTCTCTACTGGATCACTGATTTTGTTCAGTGGCAACGTTTTTGCAGCTTCCTTAAATGCCTCTACCCAGCTACCTACAGGTGTATTTTCATACAGTCCACCCTTTTCAGCAGAACCTGGATCTTCGGAATATTTTTTTGCAATTTCAGCAAAATCAGCTCCGCCATCCAACTTGGTTTTTACTTCTTTTGCAATTTTAAGTGCATCTTCTTTTTTACGCTCTTTTTGCGTTTTTGGATCTGTGAAGTTAATCAGCACGTGACGAACGGAAGCCGTTGTGAACTGATCTTTGTTTTTCTCAAACTCAGCCTTGATTGCATCGTCCGTAACGCCTGTTTCTTTATCTTTGATTACTGTCATGATCCGAGTCATGTAGTTTTTAATGTTATCGTCTGTCAGGTTCTGAGCTTTGAGCATTTCTGTCCATTGATCTGCCTGAACAGAAGCTTTCATTTTATCGAATTGCTCAGTTGCCGCTTTTGTACCGGCTGTTTTGGCATCTTCGCTTGCTTTGCCACTCAGATATTCATAAGCAACTTCCTGTTTCACCAGATACTCTTTGAAATCGTCCATATCCATCATTTGTGCATACTCCGGATAGAGGAATTTCATGACACGTTGCTCCATGTCGAATTCATTGGCTGTAATAGTACCACCATCATACGTAGCCACTACAGCACTTGTATCCGTCGATTCCGGTGTTTTTGCCTCTTCCTTCTTGCCACATGCAGCAAGCAGTGATAAGGATAGTACTGCGACCATGCTCACAGACAGTACTTTTCCTACTTTTTTATACTTTGGTAACATCCTTTAGTTCCCCCTTTGATTTAAAAGCAGTTTTCATGGACTCCAGAATTTTCTCTACCAGCTCCATCAGTTGCTTATCCCCAAGCCCCTTGCCTTTAGCGTGAATCAGCATATGGGGTCCTTGTTCAAATTGTACACGTCTTTCGAACTGATTTCCAATGTGCGCGATTTTCGAGAGTTCAAAGGCATGTTCACGCCCTTCATAGAACTTCACGGTAATGTCTTCACCACGTTGGGAAATGGACTCAATACCGTAGATTTTGCCGTATACTTTCATCCGCGCAACAGCCAGCAAGTTAATGACGGCTTCCGGAAGATCACCGAACCGGTCAACCAATTCGTCTTCCAACTCCATCGCATCGTCGAAGGATGCAATGACCGCCACTTTTTTGTAGATCTCAATCTTCTGAATACTGTCATAGATATAATCGGACGGCAAGTAGGCATCGATACTGAGATCCAGCGTTGTGTTCCACTGGTCGGAAGGTACCGGCTCCTCGCCAAGCATCGTAACTTTGCGTTTGTTGATCTCCTCCGCGAGCATCTGGGAATACAGATCAAACCCGACGGAAGCGATGAAACCATGCTGCTCCGCTCCTAGCAGATTTCCCGCACCACGAATCGACAAGTCACGCATGGCGATTTTGAATCCTGAACCCAGTTCGGTGAATTCTTTGATTGATTGCAGACGTTTCTCAGCAACTTCAGTAAGCACTTTATCCCGTTGGTACGTAAAATAGGCATACGCAATACGGTTGGAACGACCCACACGTCCGCGCAGCTGATACAGCTGGGAGAGTCCCATTTTATCCGCATCATGTACGATAAGTGTATTTACGTTCGGAATATCTACCCCGGTCTCGATGATACTTGTGCTCACAAGCACGTCATATTCACCATCCAGAAAGTCCAGAATCGTTTTCTCCAGCTCTGTTTCCGACATCTGACCATGTCCCACACCAACTTTGGCTTCAGGCACAAGCTCAGAAATTTCGGCAGCCATCTCCTGAATTCCCTGAACACGGTTGTAGAGGTAATACACTTGCCCACCACGGGCAAGCTCACGCTCAATCGCTTCACGAACAAGCGCTTGGCTGTGTTCAACCACATAGGTCTGCACCGGGAAACGGTTCTCTGGTGGAGTCTCGATAACGGACAGATCACGCACACCCAGCATGGACATATGAAGCGTACGTGGAATCGGCGTTGCCGTCAGTGTCAGCACGTCCACATTGGTTTTCAACTTCTTCAGTTTTTCCTTATGGGTTACACCGAAGCGCTGTTCTTCATCAACAATGAGCAGTCCCAGGTCCTTGAACACCAGATCCTGCGACAGCAATCGATGCGTCCCGATGACAATATCCACTGTGCCTGCCTTGATGCCTTTGGCTGTTTCATTCTGCTCTTTACGGGAGCGGAACCGGCTAAGCACATGAATGTTGAACGGATAACCGGAGAAGCGCTCACGGAACGTCTCAAAATGCTGCTGTGCCAAAATGGTTGTTGGCACGAGTACAGCCACCTGTTTGCCTTCAATAGCTGCTTTAAATGCAGCCCGAATAGCCACCTCGGTTTTGCCGTAACCAACATCCCCACACAATAAACGATCCATTGGACGGTTTTGTTCCATGTCCTTCTTGATTTCTTCGATCGCACGCACCTGATCACGTGTCTCATCATAAGGGAACATGTCCTCAAACTCTTGCTGCTCCGCAGAATCCTTGTCGAATCCAAACCCTTTGGAGGTCTGACGCTCTGCATACAGCTTAATCAGATCATCAGCAATATCCTGTACGGATGTGCGGACTTTATTTTTAACCCGTGTCCACTCATTGCCGCCCAGCTTGTATATTTTCGGTTCTTTTTCTTCGGAACCAACATATTTCTGAATCAGATCGATCTGCTCAATAGGTACAGACAGTTTGTCTCCACCCGCATAGAGAATATGCATGTAGTCCTTATGAATACCGCCAACCTCGAGGGTGCCAATTCCCAGGTACTTACCAATCCCGTGGTTCTGGTGAACGACATAATCGCCCACTTTTAGCTCGCTATAGGATTTGATCCGTTCAGCATTGTCTACATTCCGAATCGGTTTGCGTACTTTACGCTGTTTTTGCGAGAACATCTCGCCCTCGGTCACGACAGCCAAATGAATGGACGGCATTTCAAATCCCGTTTGCAAGTTACCAATCATCATCTCTGGCTCTGGAATATCATAGTCCATCAGTACCCGGCGCATCCGCTCGAGTCGCTCCTCACCGTTCGCCAGCATGAGCACTTGAACTCCGGCCTTCTGCCAGCGCTCCATCTCTGCCTTCAGAACATTCATCTGTCCATGGAAATCCTGCATGCCACGACTGATGAAGTTCAGAATGTTCTGTGGTTGGGTATGTGGAACCTGACGCAAAAAGATCGACATAAACAGCGTCTGGAATGGACGCTCATACAACAGTTCATCACCGTCTGCGGATAATGGAAGGTCCGGGAGTGTTTTTCCGTTTTGCATCAGATGCAGATTCCACTCCGATTCATCACGGTCGAGCTGTTTTGATGTCTCCGATAGTCTGGCAGGTTCATCTAGGACCAGCAGGGTATCTTCTGGCATATAGTCGTAAATCGTTTTATTTTCCGGATAGAGCGGAGAGATATATTTATACATTTCGGAGAAATACACGTGCTCCCGCAAAAGCTCAATCTCCCGGTGAATTTCTTCACGAAGACGTAGCTTCGCCTGCCGGTCCGTCATTTTCTCCAGCTGTTGTTCGAGCAAAAGAGCAGCCGCATCGGCAGCCTTTTCCATCCGCTCACGATCTGCAATTAATTCCTTGCATGGCAAAACCGTAATCTCTTCAATCCGTTCAATTGAACGCTGATCGGCCGGGTCAAATGTCCGAATGGAATCGATTTCGTCATCAAATAACTCCACTCGATATGCGATCGATGAAGTAACCGGATAGAAATCGATGATACCTCCGCGTACACTCATCTCACCACGAGATTCTACGCGCTCCACACGCTCATATCCGAGCTTTACCATCTCCAGCAGGAAGGAGTCCAGTTGAAGTGTGTTGCCCTGTTTAATCAAAATTCGAGCATTGGCCATCACTTCCGGAAGCGGAACATAACGTCTTACCCCGGAAAAAGGAATAACAACAACGCCCCTGAATCCCTGGGCGCAGCGGACCAACACATCAATACGCTGACCCAATGTTTCCGGGCTGGAAACAGCAGCTTCAGCAGCGACAAGCTCGTTGGCAGGATAGATCAACACCTGATCAGGTGAAAGCGCTTCCTGTAAATCTTCTGCAATTTTTTGAGCTGAAAACATATTATGTGTTACTACGAGCAATGGTCGGTTCATTTCCTGATGCAGAGCAGCCAGCATAATCTGACGCGCCGAGCCGGATAGACCCGAAACCAATTGTTCCTTCATGCCGGACTTGATTCCGGCTGTAATGGACCCGAAGTCCGGATCTTTGGAAAAAGCCTGTATAAGTGCTTGTAACAAAAGGGGCACCTCTCTTATAACTTACTTGATTATCTCACGCATACGCGTAGCATCACTATTAAAATGGATACAAATTCCTTTTTGTCCTGTTTCATCATATCGGATTACTCGCAACATTGCCACATCTGTTGATGCGGCTGAGCCTGATTTCGAGATAGTCATGGCTTTCATGCCAACTGAAAAGAAGCCTCAGCAGGCTGCCAAGGCTATAAAAGGTGGAGCGTTATTACGCAACCGCCCTCAACTGTCATTCGATCCTGTACGGGCGATGTCTACTGAAGCGGACTCGCGAGCAGGCTAAGCTCCGGATTGTGCTCCAGGGCTTCCTTACAGTAATCACATGTAATCCGAACGGTAATGTCACCACCGGAATTATACGCTATTATATCCCTCCGCTCGTCGGGGGTCAAGAAATGAAAGCCAAGCTCTACTTCCGTTATCCGGGCAGAATCGATTCGTCCAATAAAGGTACGGCAATGCCTACATACGTAATTCACTGACATGTTTATGCCTCCTGAACATGGTTTATACATCCAGTATGTCCAGTATGGCTGAATCGAACCCGTCTTTTATGATCATTTTACCAGTATGTCTTACAAAATTAACCGTTAAACTTCGCCATTGTTTGTTCAAACGTATGAGTCAAGCTATGCTCCAGAGCATCACATGTTTGCTCAATGGTCTGATCCAGGGCTTCCTTTTCTTTCTTCATGAATGTCGACAGTACATAATCAACAATGGCATGTCCTGGTTCAGGCCGGGATATTCCCATGCGTACCCGGTTAAACTGCTGTGTACCGGTATGCTGAATAATGGACTTGATCCCATTATGTCCGCCTGCACTACCTTGGTAACGCAATCTGACTTTGCCAATCTCTGTATCCATGTCGTCGTACACAACAATCAGATCTTCAAGACTAACTTTATAAAAATCCATATATGCTCGAACCGATTCACCAGACAAGTTCATATAGGTCATTGGTTTGATCAGTACGGTTTTCACACCGCCAATATTACCTTCTCCAATCAGCGCCTTACATTTACTCTGTGTGATGGAGATATTATGACGATCAGCCAACCGATCCAGTGCCATAAAACCGATATTATGACGGGTTTTGGCATAGTTCGAGCCTGGATTTCCAAGTCCGACAATCCACTTCATCTTGTTCCCTCCTTCGGATTAGCCTGAGGTGAGGCATAGACTTCGAATCTTATATTTCATATAATATCAGGAAAGTAAAGATCGATTTACTGTAGTATTTACAGTTCATATTTTATCGACCCAGGAAGGTGAGCGGGTTTTGCGCGAAGACAATGGACAACTGACTCAACATAGCGATTTTATCTATCATCTCGAATATCACGTACCTGTACAGGTATACGACCGCGACACCCATATTGAGATTGGTCTAATCACACGTTTCGATAATCAATTCGTCGAAATTGCCGACACGCTTTTTCATCGGCGTCGTTTCCGATTTATCTCCCGCCCCGGGTATTAACCATATAAGATGAACGAACCATTTTACACTGGATCACTGCGCGTGCAGAAACATCTTCCGATCGCTGTTATCCCCAGATTTTTTTGATTCCCTTTTCAAAGGGAAAATCCGGTGATAAAGGCGAACGCTTCACTTCTTCAGATCTTTTCTGCCCTCTCCGTTATTGTGTAAAGTAGTAGTTCAAATTATATGGACTGACCAGCGTCTGTTTCACTATTAATAAAAACGGCACGCCGACAGGGGTTACATTTTCCATTGAACCGGAAAACGTAACCCCTCTACTACTTTATGCAGACATCCTTATTCAATTTCAAACAGCTTGCTGATTGACAATTCCTCATGAACCCGGATAATCGCTTCTCCGAGCAAAGGCGCTACAGACAACACTTTGAGTTTGCTTGTCGGATTAGCATGCGTAATTGGAATGGTATCCGTTACGATAACTTCCTTCAATGGTGCATTCTCCAAACGTTCCATCGCAGGTCCGGACAATACCGGGTGAGTACAGCACGCGTATACTTCTTTTACGCCGCCTTCCATCAGAGCATTCGCTCCCAGTACAATCGTTCCCGCCGTGTCAATAATGTCATCGATCAGGATGGCTGTTTTACCCTCGATGTTACCGATAATGTTCATCACTTCGCTCACATTTGGCTCAGGACGACGTTTATCGATAATCGCCAGGGGTGCATTCAGGAAATCAGCCAATTTACGTGCACGCACTACGCCACCGTGGTCAGGCGACACGACAACTGGATTTTCGATCTGTTTCGACCGGAAATATTGAGCCAGAATTGGCACGCCGAGCAAATGGTCAACCGGAATGTCGAAGAATCCCTGAATTTGCATTGCATGCAAGTCCATCGCGATGACACGGGTTGCACCCGCTTTTTCAATAAGGTTAGCAACCAGTTTCGCTGTAATCGGGTCACGTGAACGTGCCTTGCGATCCTGTCTTGCATAGCCATAGTAAGGAATAACGACGTTAATCGTCTTGGCAGATGCCCGTTTGAGTGCATCAATCATAACGAGCATTTCCATCAGGTTATCATTAACCGGCAAGCAAGTGGACTGCACGATATAAACGTGACAACCCCGAACACTCTCGGAGAGTTTCACTTGAATCTCGCCATCACTAAAGCTGGTTGTATGAGATTCACCCATAGGGATCCCGATATAATCAGCAATTTGATGGGCAAGCTTGGGGTTAGAATTGCAAGTAAATATTTTTAATTTCGAATCAAAATAAGTCATAAAATAAAAACCCTCCGTGCTGGTTCATTGGAATCAATAAGCGTCTGCGACATGTCGGCACCTCCCCGATCTTCGGGAGGCAATCTTGTTATCAAAACCCCTTATTGGGGTTTGGCATTTTGTTTCTTGGCTTTGGCACGTCCGCGAATCTTCTCCGCATAACCAGGTTTATTCTCCTGACGTGGACGAGCAATGGCCAGATCATTCTCGGGAACGGAATGGGTAACGGTGGAGCCAGCAACCACATAAGCGCCTTTTCCTACCGTAATCGGTGCAATCAGATTGACGTTGCTGCCTACAAAAGCATCATCTTCAATCGTTGTCACAGCTTTATTATAACCATCATAATTGACAGTTATTGCCCCGCATCCAACATTTACGTTTTTCCCTACTTTGGCATCTCCGATATAGCTGAGATGAGATACTTTGGAACCTTCATCAATTGTAGCATTTTTCACTTCAACAAAGTCACCAATTTTTACGTTGCGACCCAGTTTAGTCCCTGGACGCAAATTAGCAAATGGACCTACCGTTGCATCAGAACCAACCTCGGCATTGGATACTACCGAATGTTTAATCGTAACTCCGTCCTGAATAATGCTGTCTTCCACATCTGCCTGAGGACCAATATGACATGCTTCACCGATGGAAGTTGTGCCTTTGAGAATCGTCCCCGGATACAAAACTGTATCTGATCCAATCGTAACATCCGCTCCGATATATGTCGATGACGGATCAATGATTGTAACACCGTTCAACATATGGCGTACGGCAAGACGTTCACGCATGAAGGCTTCGGCTTGCGAAAGTGCAAGTCGGTCATTAACCCCGATGGATTCTGCGATGTCATCCGACATGTAAGCTTCAACCACTTCTCCATCATTGCGGAAAATGCCAACTACGTCTGTGAGATAATACTCTCCCTGAGCGTTCTGGTTCGTCACTTTTTCCAAGGCAGCGAACAATTTTGCATTATCAAAACAGTATGTGCCTGTGTTAATCTCATTCACAGCATCTTCCTGCTCTGTGCAATCCTTTTGTTCCACAATCCGTTGTACAGATCCATCTTCTCCGCGAATGACGCGGCCATAACCTTTGGGATTGTCCAACTGAGCCGTAAGAACTGTGGCTGCTGCTCCGCTGCTCTCATGCAGCTTCATCAGACCTTCCAACGTCTCACTGGTCACAAGCGGTGTATCTCCACAGACCACAATTGTAGAACCTGTCTCGCCGCCAAGCAAAGATTTAACCTGCTTCACTGCATGACCTGTACCCAGTTGTTCTGCCTGGAGTGCATACTCTGCTCTGGAACCCAAAAATGACTGCACCGCTTCGGCACCATGACCGACTACAACTACACTGCGTTCAACGCCTGCGCTGAGTGCTGCATCCAGCACATGTCCAACCATAGGTTTACCGCATACGGGATGCAGTACTTTGTACAATTTTGATTTCATTCGTTTTCCTTGCCCTGCGGCAAGAACGATTGCCATTCGTTTCAAAATTAACAACCTCCTGTTCTGAAAATCCCATTGAAATGCATTGCTGATCTATATCCAATGAGTATCGTTCAGCCGGCTTCAAGCCGGTCCTGTTCATCGCCTGCTGTCTCTGTAATCACACGTAACAACGCGGACACCAACGAATCGTGACCTATATGTATACGCCGTGTACCTGCGAGCTTAACCGAATCCCGATGATTCCTAAGATGCCGCCCTGCCACCAAGCGCACGATGCGCTTTTTGTTCTCTGCTAATAAACTCAATACTGAATATATCTTATTCCGGTCAAAAAGAAAAGAGAGCCATAAGACATGGCTCTCTTTTCCTTCGAACCCCAATAATGTTCTCAGGCACCTTCTTCAATGACTTCTTCCTCAGTTGCCGCACGATCGTATTCAGTCAAAACTGCTGCCTGAATCTTCTCACGCGTACCGGAAGAGATCGGGTGGGCGATATCACGGAACTCTCCATCAGGAGTACGTTTGCTCGGCATAGCAACAAACATTCCGTTGTTACCATCAATGACACGAATGTCATGAACGACGAATTCGTTATCGATGGTAATGGATGCGATAGCCTTCATTCTCCCCTCCGAGTTAACACGGCGGAGTCTGACATCCGTAATTTGCATGTGTGTGTTCACCACCTTTTTCCATCAGAACTTGGTGTATAATTCCACACAGCATATACGAACTCCTTCTTTTTATAACCACAAAAATTTCCTAATTTCAGGAATTTTTTTATTTAATACACAATTCGACAACGTTAGTGCCAGGTCGATGGAAAAGACCTTTTAACGACATAACATTCGTCATCTTTCTACAGGTCAAAATAGTTGCCAGGCTTGACGGAAATCTGTCTGCTCTTGGCATCAACCGCTGTCAGTTTCGCCAGAGATACGTAATCTGTTAACAGACGTTCTTCTGAATCTACAGAACCAGATTCCACCAGTACCCCTACCCCGGCAACTGTAGCATTAAACTCGGCCAAAAGATCGATCATTCCTTGCACCGTACCCCCGGCCTTCATGAAGTCATCCACAATAAGTACTCTGGAATGCTCACGCATCGCCCTACGAGAGAGGGACATGGTATGCAGACTTTTATGGGACCCGGATACATAATTGATACTTACGGCCGATCCTTCTGTAGCCTGATGGTCCCTGCGTACGAGCACGACAGGCAGGTTGAGCTGGGCTCCGGTCGCATAAGCCAGTGGAATTCCTTTGGTTTCTACCGTCATAACCACATCAATATTCATATTGCCAAAGGCCGTTGCAAAAATCTTGCCGGCTTCATTCATCAATGCGGGCTGACCAAGCAAGTCGGACATGTACAGGTATTCTCCAGGCAAGATCCGATCAGGTTGCGCGAGCTGGGTCGAGAGCCGCTCCGCAAATGCCAGTGCCAGTTCTCGGGATACCTTCGGAATCCATCTTACTCCCCCGGCTGCTCCAGCCAGTGTATGCAGTTCTCCTGACCCACCTTCTTCGAACACTTCCTTGATAATCGCCAAATCTTCACTAATTGAAGACTTTGCGGCTCCATAACGTTCGGCAAATGTGGTCAACGGAATAACCGTATGCGGTCTGGACAATAAGTATTGCGTCATTTCAACCAGCCTTGCGCTTCGTTTTAACTTCTTCACAGAGATCCATCCTCACGATCACGGAAACATCCAAATCCGAATAATTATTTAAAAATATACCACCTTTATACGTGTTTGTACATTATAAAAGCGAATTTTACGTCAACATACGTACAGCGTACACTTCTTTACAGAAACCACGCAGACCATTATATACCCGGGCAACCTTCGATTCTTTGGAGACCAGCCCAAATACCGTTGGACCGCTACCGGACATTAACACGCCGTCTGCACCCAATCGAATCATGGCATCCTTTAGATGCTGAACTTCCGGATACAGTTTCAACGTTACATCTTCAAGTACATTGCCCATCTGGTTACATACTTCCGTAAATGATTGGTTACGAATAGCCTGCTCCATTTTAGCCGCACTCGGATGACGAACAATCTTGTCACTGCGGAAACGTCCGTACACATCGGCTGTAGACACATTGATCGGAGGCTTGGCCAGAATCACCCAGCATTGCGGCGGATTAGGAATGGGTGTTAACTTCTCACCACGACCCGTAGCGAGTGCAGTCCCTCCTGTGATACAGAATGGAACATCCGACCCGAGTTCAGCTCCAAGCTCCTGCAGTTCGTGATCCGGTATATTCAACCGCCACAGACGGTTCAATCCACGCAGCGCTGCTGCTGCATCACTGCTGCCCCCGGCAAGTCCGGCTGCAACTGGAATCTTTTTATCCAGATGAATATGGACGCCCGTACGCACGTTATAACGCTCCTTAATGAGTCTGGCTGCCTGGAAAGCCAGATTCTTCTCGTCCAGCGGAATATAACCCGCCTGACTGGAGATGAAAATAGTATCTCGCGGCAGCTCCGACATTTCCAGTCGATCAGCCAGATCGACCATGGTCATGATCATTTCAACTTCATGGAATCCATCGCTTCTTTTATGTAAAACGTCCAGCATCAAATTAATTTTAGCAGGCGCTTTTTCGTAAATTTTCAAGGCGTTCACCCGTCCTCACCTTTTCCCTAAGACAACTTAACATATTATATCAAAATGGGGCTGTCAAGTCATTTCTATTCCGCATCTAAGGGGAAAAAGCGGGGTTGTTCCTGACGGATTTCCCCGCTTTTCAGTCTGCTTGAACCGGATTAAGATTTGCGGGCAGCCTGCTCAGCAAGTTGAATGGCTCTTTTCACCATGTTTCCTGCATCCTTGGCTTTGATTCCACCCCAACCTTCCTGTTGGACCGTATCATAGAAGCCCAGGTCTTTCGCAAGCTCATTCTTCAGATCCTCTGACATGACACTTCTTCTTCTGCGACTCATGAACCATCCTCCTCCAATGTATCCTTCATAATGTGATGAGTTCGTTCACGTTTTGGACATCTTGCCATCAGGTTATATTCAGTTTCCTGCATTGCTTAAGAAACTGTCCCTTCACCTGTCCATGTAGTATGCCGCGACCGTTCCTCGCTCATTCCTGAGTATGTATGGGTTACGTTAAGGGCGAATTGGTGTTTAAAAAAACAAAAAAGCGATCCGCCTTGTGGGGCGAATCGCCTGTAAATCGATACTTACGTCTCCATATAGGAGCTATGCGTCTGGCTGCCCGGGTCATAAACCATGACTTCCACCGACTCCGTAAGTATATCCGCATAACTATAAGATACTCGCTTGAAGGTTTCTTGCTCCTCATCAAGCTTAACAATAAAAACAGAAGGGTACGTTTCTTCCAATACACCCGTACGCTCAATGGTCTTACGGCGGCCACCATTAGCCCGCAACATAATTTTCTGACCAATATGTGCATCGAGATTGCGTTTGATATCCAACAGCGTGTTTTTAGCCATTGTCGACGACCACCTCTTTTCTTGTCCATTATACCGGATTTTACAGTCATTGTCAAATCAAAACTAATTATTATATCAGCATCAAAAAGTTGTTGTCAATGAATTTTTTTGCAAACAAAAAAAGCCCCAAATTGGGACTTTAAATGGCCTACATCAGACTGCCGACGGGTTCACTTTTAGCGTAGATAAATCATTCAGCCCAGGCAGACCTACCCGGTAACTCCCCCGTGTCTCGACACCACCCACACCCTGGCTACCACTGATGGTATTGTGCAGAACATCACTCATATTGACCGTATCCCGCACAGAGGTGAAGGAGGCCTTGGCTGCCACATAGACCGGGTCAAGTGCATGAATGAGAATTCTGCCTGGAGAACTGGCAAAGTTCGCTCCAGCGCGCAGCAGTGCCTCAAAATGGGACTGACAGGCCCCTGCCACAATAGTGAGGGCGTCCAGATGGCGTTCATATTGTCTGGCCACCTGAATGGCCGACACAAAATTTTGCGAGTTCTTATAGCTACCAAGACTATATAAGTCATAGGGCTGACGTGTCTTTAGCACCCCATCATGACCCGTAATGACCACGATATCCGGACGTACTTTGGGTAATAAACGGTATAAGGTATCTGCCATTGCCGATTCATGGACATATTGTCCCTCTGCGGGCACACGAAGTTGCTCATAGAGATCCATACTTTTTTTCAAATAGTTCGGATCTCCATCCAGATGAAGCACCTTTCCAGGCATTTCAAAATAAGCCGGTTCCTGCTGAGCAGACCAATCTTGTACCAGACCTTCCCGATTCCGCTCAGCCTGTTCCATACGATTCTGCTGCAGACGGGACAGGGTCTGATGTGCTTTAATATGCGCCTGTCTGGTCTTGGCGCTTTGTGGTTCGTAGGGAACCTGTATCAAATCGTCCACCGGGGAATCGGCAATCAGCCGGAACTCAGTCCCTTTAATGACCGCAGCATCCAACTGGAGGCCTTCCACCCGAAAAGTCACATCGCCGCCGTATGACTTCCGAACGACCAAGTCTCCGATATTCATCAACGTAATCACCTCTACCCCATCGTATGGGCAAAGACCCGGTTTGGTTCATTCAAATTTTACAGCGCTGCACGTACCCCTGCTTCCCACATTACGGTGCTGAGTGTAGCATACTCTTGCAGACTCACCGTCTCTCCACGTCGGGACGGTTGAATACCTGCCCGCTCCAGCAGAATATCTGCCTGTTCCCGGTTCTCTTTTGTGAAGAAGCGTGCCTTCAGGTTGTTTGAGATTGTTTTTCTCCGCTGGGCAAAAGAAGCCTGTACCACTTCGAAGTAGTGTGCTTCATCCGGAATCTCCACTGGTGGTTGCTCACGCACTTTTAGCTTAATGACAGCTGATTCCACATTAGGTTGCGGAATGAAGACCGTAGGAGGCACAATGCACACAAGCTCCGGCATACTGTA
This sequence comes from Paenibacillus sp. CF095, assembly GCF_900101225.1. NCBI lineage: Bacteria > Bacillati > Bacillota > Bacilli > Caryophanales > Paenibacillaceae > Paenibacillus > Paenibacillus sp. CF095. The sequence continues at coordinate 18,837 of NZ_FMZN01000010.1, read as the reverse complement.
GTACTGAACTGCGATACTCAGACTGCCGTAGTCTTTTGATCCCGGTGCAGCAGCCATCCGTTCAGCCACTTCTTTTTGGATCATGACAACAATGCTGTCTAACGGCAGCTTCTCTTCCAGCAGTTTCATCATGATTGGCGTCGTTACATAATAAGGCAGGTTAGCCACAACACTGACTTTGTCCACGGATGCAAAATCCGTATTAAACAACTCAGCCAGATCAAGCTTCAGCACATCCCCATGATGAACACGTACATTCGAATAAGGCTGCATCACTTCTCCTAGGATTGGGATCAAGCGCTGATCAATCTCTACGGCTGTGACAGGACCGGCTACCCGAGCCAGTCGCTCCGTAAGGGCTCCAATACCCGGCCCGATCTCTAACGCGCCCTTGGACTCGTCCAAATCGGCTGCATTAACAATTTTGTTCAGTATATTTTGATCGATCAGAAAGTTCTGACCCAGACTTTTCTTAAATGAGAATCCGTGTCTTTGAATAATCTCTTTGGTTCGCTTGGGCGTTGCAATTTCTATCGTCTCTTCCATATCCTTCATATGCTCACAATCCTTCACGTTCAATTTGCGCTAATGCTGTAGAGAACTCTTCCCGTGTAATCTGAAATACACTGAGACGTTTGTGGAACTGCTTCCCGTTACAATAACCGATGCCCAGCAGATTGCCCATCTCCATGCGACGTGCAGCAGCCTGCGGATGCACAATAAGTCCTGCCGCGATCAGGTCCTCCCAATCGATCAGGCTCGGAGCACCTTCGTATGAAGTATGTACACGCGCCAGAGCATGACGGATCGCCTCCGGTGAGGCATTCTCCACCCCAATGTCACCTTTGCGTGTTGCATCGGCCTCCGGAATGAAGGCATGTTTACAGCCAGGGACCTTATTCGCAATAATTTTACGAATGCGTTCGCCAGCATGATCCGGATCTGTCAGTACAATGACTCCCCGTCTCTCCTGAGCAAGCGCAATCCGCTTCAGAATGCGTTGGTTGATGGCTGATCCACCTGTTTCTATTGTATCGGCTTCAACGGCCCGACGGATAGCTACCGTATCGTCACGGCCTTCCACCACAATGACTTCTTTTATCATGTTCCATTTCTTCCTTTCTAACGCAAAAAGAAGAGGAATATCCTCTTCTCTGCCAAACGGCGGGGGAGACTGAATTCAGACTCCTCCGCCGCATATTCCGCATGAATCATTCATGCAACTATTTTATAGCATTCCCATTTCAAAGTAAAACGATTTTAGTTCGCTTCCGGCTTCACCGGACCGATCACGTAGACCGTCTTGCCTTTTTTACGTCCAAAATTCAGGGCATGCTTCACACTGTCATAATATACATCAATTTTATTGCCTTTGATGGCACCGCCTGTATCTTCCGCACGACGGAATCCCAGACCTTCGATATATACCCACCAGCCAATTGGAATGACTTTGGGATCAACCGCAATGGTGCGCCCTTCCGTTACACGAGTACCGGAAGCTGTTTTAGTACCAATGCCCGGCTCTTCGGAAGAGTAGGCAGTCATGGATACATTTTTAAGTACTTTAGAGTATTTAAAAGAAGTCCCGGATACGGTAATCACTTTGCTGCCCGAGGCAGATGTTTTCTTCGAGTTCGTTGTTGTAGCCTTTTTGGTTGTTGAAGTTTGAGCCGATACGGTCTGAATCTCAGGTTCTTTCACGACCGGTTTTGCTTTGGTGCCGACAGCGATCACTTTATCTACACGATTATTCGCGACAGATTTGCCGACCATTTTTTTGGAGACCAATTCTCCATCCTGAAATACCTTTTCGATATGCTGCACAATTGTGCCTTCTTTGCCGTTCACAACGACACGGTTATCCCCTTTGTACAAGCTAGGGTCAGCCGTTTTAATGACTTTGTAAGCGATCGGTTGCTCTACATCCACTGTACGCTTTGTTACGCGCACTACACGGATCTTCATCTCCGCTTTGATGGCAGTTCCAAGCGCCGGATACACTTTATCATTACTTTCAACTTGAATACCTGATTTTTGGATTGCATCTTCTACCGATGAATCGGTTGTATACAGAGTCTTGGTGTCTCCGTCTGCCGTAATGTTAACTGGAACGGCCCGCTCAATAACGATTCGGTCTCCATCTGTAATCGCCCCATTCATGGACATGGATACCTTATCGTGAGGGCTGACTGTGATCGACTGCTCCTCCAGCATTTCCTGAAGCATTCCTGTACGAGTCTCTACCACCTGAGCCTTGCCATCAATAACCAGTGAAATTTGTTTCCCGGCCTGACCGTAAACGACTAACAAGATCATGATTGTAAGCGCAATTGAGAAAATCGCGATCAATGCCATTTGACGCATGTTCTCATGCTTCCACCGCAACGCGAAAGACTTACTGGATGATCGTGACTCATGGGTCTCTTCTGGTTGGAATGTGCCCACTTCTCCGTCCTCCTTCATAGCCTCGCCGTCTAAAGTAATGCATGATGTCTTTGACGTGACTATACCAAATTTTCTACAGAACACAGATCGGACCAACATAATCCGGTTCTGCACCATGAATCAATCTTCGCAACATGATGTCATCCTCCTGAATACCTACCGTATGATGACAATATTTCTTTTATTCAAAAACAAAAAAGCCAAAGAAAGAGTGTAAGAGGAACTCTTTCGTGGCTTCCGAATGATTTTGAATATCGGAAATTCATGCACGAGGTTGCCTCTCTTTTTCCGCTTGCGAGGTTAGCTGTCGGGTTCGGGCGAAAGAGAGCCGCCCTATCTTGGGTCACCCGCTCATGGCGGACGCCCTTGAATTCACCCCGAGACCCAAAGAAGAAATCAAATACGGCTTCGCAGTTCCCTTCGCTGCTTTTGGGTCAGCGAACGTTGCGCATCGGCCAAATACACCGATGTTTAAGCCCTATTGGTTCCCCCGCTCTCCGTTAACGGAGACTCAGCGAGACTGATTCATGAAAGTAATGTTGTTTCATCGGAAAGTGTCCCTTTGTTCATCCCCCGAACATCTGTCCAATTTTCCGCACAACAATTCACTGAAAAGATGATATCCTGTTTTGATGCATGTTGTAAAGCGTTGATCAAGTACGTTTTTCTGAATATTTGGTTAAAATATTGTAATATTCTTGATTTATTTGAATCAAAGGGCAAATTAACTCCGCTTACCTGCCTTTTTCACCTCATTTGCTCGTTTTTTTAACGAATTCCAAATCGTTCCATGGCATTTTTGGTTGTTATTGCTGCAATTTCCTCCACCGAAATGCCTTTAATTTCCGCAGCTGCCTCTGCAACCAGACGTACATGCGCTGTCTCATTTCGTTTCCCACGATAAGGGTGAGGTGTCAAATATGGAGCATCTGTTTCAATGAAAAACCGGTCCATAGGAACCTTCTCCAGTACCTCTTTGGGCTGCTTTGCATTTTTGAATGTGATCGGTCCTCCGAAGGAGAGATGGAAGCCCATATCGAGACAACTTTTCGCTGTTTCCCAGCTGCCCGAGAACGAGTGCATCACACCACCAACTTCACTCGCTTTCTCTTCACGCAAAATTCTTATGATATCCTCATGTGCATCCCGATTATGAATGACAATTGGCATGTTCACTTCACGCGCCAAAGCAATTTGTTGTCGTAATACGCGATGCTGTATTTCCTTCGGTGAAGTATCCCAGTGATAATCCAATCCAATCTCACCGATCGCAACCACTTTTTCATGCTTGCATAAAGATGCAATCCACTCCAAATCACCCTCCTGCATTGTGATCGCATCTACTGGATGCCACCCTACAGCTGCATAGATAAAGTCATATGTTTCAGCGAGTTTCATTGTAGTTGGAATCGTCTCCCGGTTAAAGCCAATGTTGATCATGCGACCAACTCCTGCATCCACAGCACGCTGAATCATGTCCTCGCGGTCCTCGTCGAATTGTGGTGCATCCAGATGTGTATGTGTGTCGAACAGCATCATGTTTGTATCTCCCTTCATGTCGAAATTACGACTATCTTCTTTTTCAAAATTCAATTTGTAAAATTCAATAATTCAATGACTCATACATAAAACATTTTGGGTATCTGTGTATTACATCATTACGTTTGTTTCTTCACAACTACAATATATAGAAGATATACGGATATTCTGATCTATATATTGCTGATTGTACCCATTCTACCTGCTTGCATTTACAAAATTATGTCGATCTACATATACTCCCCATTAAAGCAGATTACTGTATCATGAAAAATAGCTCTTTTAGAAAGTGTTTTGATATCGAAATTCTTCATCGGATTATACCCACACGATTACAAGAAATAGGGGCGTATATGTGACGGTAATTCGTGAATAATCGCATCCACCTTGTTTTGCGGGTAATACAAATGATGTTTCCCTCGGTGAAGCCCACTGATGGAACGGACAATGTCAGATACTTCTGACAACTCACGTAAATTGTCCTGTCGATCCAGAAGAAGAATCTGCTTATCTGTGGATTCATCCGGACGAAACACATCATACGGATTATCCGAAGGAAAATCAATTTCAAGATCATATTCGGGATCGAGACCAGCCTGTACAAAAGCTTCCCGAATCTCTTCCATCATTGTCAAGTCGACCTGTTCAAGCTCTACATACTTATATAACTTGCGATCCATAAAACGTTCGCATAACTCACTCAGAACAGTATCGTCCTCCTTGCGCCACTGCGTAAATGCCGTCTGAATTAATGCTTCATCCAACTGCAAATATTCATCTACGGATAATTCTCCTTCAAATAGTTGAGGGAGTGGATCAATCATGAAGCGGAATTGAAAACCATGCTGTATGAGTGTTTTCGCTCGCTTGAATATTTGCCGCAATATAATTTCAGAACTACGAGTCACCGGATGGAAGTAAATCTGCCAATACATCTGATACCGAGACATTAGGTAATCCTCCACAGCATGCATGCCTGACTCCTTGACTACAATCCGCCCATGATAAGGACGCAGCATCCGAAGGATACGATCAAGGTCAATCGTGCCGTAATTTACACCTGTAAAATAGGCATCCCTGAGCAAATAATCCATTCGGTCTGCATCAAGCGGACTGGTCACCAAGTTCACCACAATCGGCTTTTCATACGTTTTTTGAATGACAGACGCTACTTTGTCAGGAAAATCAGGAGCATACCGTCTTAAGATCGCCCCTACTTCGGTATCACCTGTAATAATGCGACAAGTCCAATCTTCGTGATTCATGTCAAAAGCTTCCTCAATGGAATGAGAGAATGGCCCATGCCCGAGATCATGAAGTAGAGCTGCACAAAGAGCTACAATCTTTTCTTCCTTCGGCCAATCCGAATAATGACTTCTTTCAAATTGAGAGATGATCTTGCGTGTGATCTCATAAACACCTAGTGAATGTGAGAACCGACTATGCTCTGCTCCGTGAAATGTAAGGTAAGAAGTACCCAGCTGACGAATCCGGCGTAAACGCTGAAATTCCGGGGTGTTAATTAACTGCCATATAACCGGATCTTGCACGTGGATATAATTATGTACCGGATCTTTGAATACTTTCTCTTCCGTTAAACGTTGTTCCATGTCGACTCACTCCTTTAATTTCTTTTATATTAACGCTTTGAACTCTACGATTCACCTAAGATTCGACACGTTATGACGAACTTTGTCGAATGAAGTAGTTTTGTCGTTTTCCAAATCGACAAAGCTGACATTGAGGTTTAAATGCGAAAAACAGCTTCCAATCCCTTACCACCAGTAACCTTGTGAAAAACAGCCTTAATTTTAAGCTAATTTTAAGGTTGACTGATTTGGGAATCGTTGGTATGATGAGTATCATAAAACATAAAATAATGTCGAATAATGACAATGATAGTTAGCTGAGAGGAGCACTGATTATAATGATGAAATCAACAGGTATTGTAAGAAAAGTGGACGAACTGGGACGGGTAGTTATTCCAATTGAATTGCGCCGTACGCTCGGTATTGGTGAAAAAGATGCTCTGGAAATCTATGTTGACGGCGAGCGCATCATGTTGAAAAAATATGAGCCTGCTTGTATCTTCTGTGGTAATGCAGAGAACGTTACTTACTTCAAAGGTAAAATTGTTTGTAACGAATGTATTTCCGAAATCCCTGCACCTGTGACAAAATAAGAAAAACCAGGTATACTGGACTTATCTAAATTGTTATTTCTAACCTTTTTAATATTCCTTAATGACCTTCCCGGTGTGAACCCCACCGCGGAAGGTATTTTTTTGCCTTGTTATGGGTTCCATTACCCAAAATAATTCTGTCACACGCGAACCGCGGAAGAGAACGATAAAATTTGTTTGGAATTTTTTTGAGCCACTCTGCTCTTTTTAATATTCCACTAAGGTTGGATATAAGCTTCTTTTCAAGTTATGTTCCCCACAACAGAAGATATTGGGTTAGATTACTGCTCGATTAATGCATTATATACATCACGCTTCGTCAGGCCGCGATCGGTAGCCGTTTTTTTCATTGCATCTTTGCGGTTATGTCCTTCACCCTCATAATGGCTGACATGATCGGCGAGTGACATGAGCTGCCACCATGCTTCGCGCTCAGCCTTACGCTCCTCTTCCTTAATGCCTTCTACCAGCAAACAGTACTCGCCAAGAGGCGGATGTTCTTCAAGCCAATCTATACATTCCTTCACAGTGCCCCTTGCGAATTCCTCATGACGCTTGGTTAGTTCACGAGCCAGGACAATCGAGCGATCACCCAGAATTTCTTCGAGGTGGACTAATGTTTTCCGAATACGGTGAGGCGATTCATAAAATAACAAAGTCCCGTTGGATTCGTCAAAAGCCTCCAGCACTTTTCGCATGTCCTTTTTCTCCCGCGGCAAAAAACCGCCGAATGTAAAACGCTCCGTCGGTAATCCGGACACGATCAGAGCAGACAACGCAGCGTTTGGTCCAGGGATGGGAATGACCGTTATTCCTGCCTCCAGTGCAAGCTGTACAAGGTCAGAACCAGGGTCCGAAATGGCTGGCAAACCAGCATCGCTGACAAGTGCCAAATTTTTTCCTTCTATTATATAGCGTATCAGTTCAGGTCCACTCGCCCCCTTATTATGCTCATGATAACTAAACAGCATCGAAGGTGTAATTTCAAAATGGGTCAGCAGTTTTCGGGTCTGGCGTGTATCTTCTGCTGCAATGATGTCACAACTCTGCAATGTCTTGATGGCTCGGAAGGTCATATCCTCCAGATTACCAATGGGTGTTCCAACCAGATATAGCTTGCCTGACCCTTCAGGTTGCTCCGCATAGCTTTTCTGAATATGCAAAGTCATCTAAAGCCCTCCTTTCGTAGTACGTTCAGCATGTTGCTGACCATAGTAAATATCCATAATCTCTTCGCAGTATTTCCCCTCTTCATTGTAGACAATGAGTGGAGGAAGCATCCTTACTTCTGGTTTACCATCTTTCATTCCTTCAATTAATACCATGTTGGCTTCCAGATGAGCACGGGGATGTACCATCCGAATCCGCTTTGGCTCCAGCTTATACTCGCGCATGAGCGAGATAATCTCTGCAAGTCGCTGCGGACGATGAACCATCGATACTTTTCCGCCATTACGTACAAGTCGACTGCAAGCCTGTATCACTTCTTCCAGGGTACATCCGATCTCATGACGTGCCATTGCCTGATGTGTGTTCATCTTGAGATCACTGCCATTCAGGGGCATGTATGGAGGATTAACCGTTATTGCATCGTAAACAGCATGTCCTGTTTCTTTTACCAGTTCTCGCAAATCACCTTCACGAACCATAATCGACTCATTCAATGCATTTAATTGCACACTGCGACGTGCCATATCAGCCAAACGTGGCTGAATCTCGATCCCTTCCAGACTAGCCTGCGTACGCGTTGTAAGCAGAATGGGAACCACCCCGTTACCCGTACACAAATCAAGTACACGACCCCGTTTAGGTACGGAAGCAAACCGGGCTAATAATACGGCATCCATCGAAAAACTAAACACTTCATCACTTTGAATGATTCTCAGATCATGAGAGAGCAGATCATCAATCCGCTCTGACTCATGTAACACAACTTCATTTGCTTTCATATGTTACGCTCATCCTCCGGTACTCTATATCTCATGTTCGTTTAGTTTAGGTTTATAACCTTGAAAAAAAACCGTAGGGGATCCCTACGGTCACTTCATTTATTCAAAAAAGACAGGCAGAACAGACAATCGCCTTCCGTCCGCAGATGTCCATAATAGACGTTGCAGATATGGAAGCCTTCGTGATACAACCGGGCCAGATTATCATACCCTTCACCCACAACATCTTCACCTGTAGCCGGACCTGCTGGTCTTGCTACGGGAGCGAGTGCTGAGGAGATCGGCAGATCTGCCGGAGCCTCACGTTTGAGCAGTTTGCGTAACTGCTCATTCTCGATGGTAAGCCGCTGATTATCCTCAAGCAGCTCCTTCACAATCATTTTTAACTCTCCTAAATCACCGTGCAACTGACCCAGTTGGGTTTCCATTTCATGAATGTGCGTAAACAGATTTTTCTTTTCCAAGTTTCCACCCCGAAGCAACCTTTATGGTTTACTTGATAACGACGTCATCCAGCGGAAGTTCTTTGACTTTACTGATGTCGAACAGTTGAACATGGACTGTGCGGCTACCGGCATTAATTCCGACAACTTTTCCTTCACCCAATGAGGTGACGACCAATTTGCCTACAGCTGGCAGTTCTTCTCTCACACTTTCATAGTTATCATGCTCAAATTTCAGACAGCACATGAGTCTTCCGCACAACCCTGAAATTTTCGTCGGATTCAGTGACAGGCTCTGATCTTTAGCCATCTTGATTGATACCGGCTCAAAGTCTCCCAGCCAGGAAGAACAACACAACACACGGCCGCAAGGTCCGATTCCGCCAAGCATCTTCGCTTCATCACGTACACCAATCTGTCTCAGCTCGATTCGTGTCCGGAATATGCTTGCCAGATCCTTGACCAGCTCCCGGAAATCAACTCTTCCTTCAGCTGTAAAATAAAATATAATTTTATTGCGATCAAACGTAAATTCCACATCGACCAGCTTCATTTTGAGGCCATGGTCTTTGATTTTATTTAAACAAGTACCGAATGCTTCCTTCGCTGCACGCTTGTTCTCATCAACCACACGGGCATCTGTCTCGCCCGCAACGCGGATGACTTTCTTCAGCGGCAACACCACATCGGACTCGCCCACTTCCTTCTTACCAACAACAACCTTACCGTACTCTACCCCCCGCGCTGTCTCCACGATAACGCAGTTTTCTTTCTCAATGGGAAGGTCCAGGGGATCGAAGTAATAAATTTTGCCCGCTTTTTTGAAACGGACACCCACTACACTGTACAAAAAATTAACCCCCTTGTAAGCCAACCCCACTTCGTCTGAAGCCCCGTCTTCTTAGGGAACCGGCCGAAGTTATAACCGTTTGCATATGATTGGAGCTAACTCTGCCCTCTCCCAGTCTTATGCCAAACCGATCAAAAATTGCTCCAGACAAAGCTGGCCATTGACGTTGAAACGCAATTTTTTTCTGCATGCTGCGGCCATATCCATATAGGAGACCCACTGCTCTGTGCTGCGGGTATGTGCCAACTGAGATAACATGTCTAACTGATCTATAAAAACGATATGTTCATGCCTATCGTACTGAACATACAGCATGTCCCTAAACCATAGATGGAACAAACTAAGCAACATGTCCAGATGTTCAGAGAGTCCGGTTTTAAAAAGCTTCTGCTGTGCAGAGATCAATGATGTACTTCCTCTACCCAGGGACTCCTTCCCTAATTGTAACATTACGTTTCTAATTTCTGCAAACCAATTCTGCTGGAGAATTTCTCTACATGCTTCCAATCCTGACGCTAAATGGACGGCAGAGCGAGCCAGATTGGCAGGGTGCCCTTCCTCGATCAGAGATTGCAGCATCTCTTCCGGATTCAGTGCGCTGAACGGCACCAATTGGGAGCGTGAGCGGATCGTTGGCAACATGGCCTGTCCATTATCTGTAATTAGGATGCCGACTGCTGGTACCTGCGGTTCCTCCAGAAATTTGAGCAAACTGTTTGCTGCCTGAACCGTCATTTTCTCGGCTTGTTCTATAATATATACTTTGGGATGACCTGCCTCTGATCGATATGAAAAGATACGCTGCAGATCCCGGATTTGATCTATTTTAATGTTGTTTCCATCTGGTGCAAGCATGGTTAGATCCGGATGGTTACCATGATCCACCTTACGGCATTCAAGACACTGCCCACAAGCGTCATCTTCAAGCTCTGTGCAGAATATTGCCTTGGCAAAGGTAATTGCCGTCTTCCGTTGCCCACTACCAGCTGGACCGCTAAACAAATACGCATGGCTTATTGCATGACGTCTCAAACTGCTTTGTAACATTTGCTTGGCCGCTTGTTGACCCATAATCTGTTGAAAGGACATACTTCCTCCTCAGAAGCTTAAATTAATAAGCATCCCCCGAATTTCGCCTACTTGTTGTAATAGAGAGATTTTTCCTTCTTCTGTATCCAGCAGTTCATCAGCCATGGATAACAGAGCGGAGTCGATTTCATCAATCAGCTTATAACGCTTGCCTCTGCCACGACGATCCCAACCCCTTGTCTCTTTCATGGATACACCGCGACGAACGGTCTCTTCCAGGAACCTTTTAACAAGTTGCTTATACGCCTTCAGTTCACGAATCGTCATGGAACGTGCCAAGCGATCTCCCTGAAGCTGGATTTCACTAAACCGGCGATTCAGTTCAGCTTGTGAGGCCCGTTCCCCCTGGTGATTCATCATATCAGAGAAATTTTTGGATTGGACCGGTTTGGAACCTGAATCAGTAGAACTGATCCCGCTCTGAATCGGTCTGAATCCAGGATTGATTTTCATGGATACGCCCGCTTTCTATCATAGATAGCCAATCGCCCATCAGCACAGTGCGCGTTGCGCCTGTGCGTGAGAATGAGGCTTTTATATATGCTGATCACACTATATATAATGGTAGATACACATCTACCATCAAGGATTTTTTCTTTGTAGTCAACCTCTTTCCGAAAGGAACCATTCCCCAGCTGGGAAATGCTCATCCGGAAAGAGTATGCTGATTCTTCTCGTCAAGAAAGGCGTTCCGTAAGTGGCACGCACGAACTCTGTTAACTCTTCTTGCATCCATCGTTTCCAACATGCTATCGATCATGAAGGACCCTCATGGGATCCATGCAATAGGTTTAATTAGAAATGTTCGAAGCGATCTACCGGGAGAACAAATACAGTAGCTCCACCTACTTGAACTTCAACAGGTAGCGGCAGGTAAGAGTCGGTTGTTCCACTCATCGGTGTGACCGGAGTCACGAGCTGTTCACGAACCTTACAGCTGCTGCGAATGACGTTCATTACGGATTCGACTTGACCATCATCGACACCGATCATAAACGTCGTGTTGCCTGCCTTCAAAAATCCGCCCGTACTGGCAAGCTTCGTTGCCCGAAAGTTTGCTTTGACCAATGCGCTGGATAATCGGTTGCTGTCTTTATCCTGTATAATCGCAACAATCAGTTTCATCCTGCATAACCTCCTTTAGAATAAGCACCTTTATCAAATGCCCTGTCTATATATTAGACAATTACTCGTCAAAATCCTTCAAAATCCCTGTCTCCAGCGACAAAATCATTGCTGCCAAGACATCCTCCTGCTTCATGGAAGCATCGATAACTCTGATCCGTTCCGGGAACTGCTCTTTTAATAGGAAGTAACCCTCTCGCACTTTACGGTGAAACTCCAGATTTTCCAGATCCAGACGGTTCACTTCCCGGCCATCATGAGCATCAATCCGGGCAAGCCCAACTTCAGGCTCAATGTCCAGATATAAGGTCACATCCGGCATGAGATCACCAATCGCAAAACGATTAATGGCCCATACATTCTCTATCCCGAGTCCACGGGCGTATCCTTGATAGACCAGACTGCTATCGACAAATCGGTCACAGATGACTGCTTTTCCAGCTCTCAGAGCAGGCTCTACTTTCTCCGCCAGATGCTGGCTGCGTGCAGCTGCATACAATAGCGCTTCGGTTCGAGCATCCATTGCCGTATGAAGAGGGTCCAGAATAATTGAACGTATTTTCTCCGCAATCTCAATTCCGCCAGGCTCTCGCGTAACTACGTAAGGTATACCCCGTTCTTCAAAATAAGAACCTATTCTACCGATCATCGTTGTTTTACCGGAACCCTCTCCCCCTTCCAGCGTAATGAATTTACCTCTGCCCTGCATATGCTTCCCTGCTTTCTATGTCGATAATTGCATCTATTGCTGCTGTAATTGAATATGCTTAGACCCTCTTGCTACAAGATATGATATCCCCCGCCCAGAGGTGTATAGCTACAGCTATATCGGTACGTATTAATAACACCAAGATCATACAAGCTTGTTTCTTTCTATCATACTATAGGTCAGCGGTTACTCCAACATGAACAACAAAGTAAAGCGTTCAACCGTAGATAATCCATACCCATAATGGAAGCATAATTGATCCGGCAATGGCACTGACAATCATGGAAACTGAACTGAGGGCCACCGCATTCTCTCCATATTCAAAAGACCTTGCCATACCGAGGGCATGAGATGCTGAGCCCAGTCCAATTCCATAGGCATGTTTACTGCGGACTTTGGCCCATTTCAACAGCATCGGCCCTAGTAATATCCCTGAGAAACCTGCAATCATCACAAACAGCGATGTGAATGAGGCATTCCCTCCAACCTGATTAGCGAGTTGAATAGCCACAGGAGTTGTCACTGATTTTGGCAATAAAGCGATGACCATCTCTTGAGGATAGCCAAGCAGAATGGCGATTAAAGCACCTGTGGAGACACCTGTAATACTGCCTCCGATCGTTCCACCCACAATTGGAATGATATTTTGCTTCAGCACATGCAGATGTCTGGACAAGGGAAAAGCGAGAGATACAACTGCTGGTCCCAAGAGCTCCTGTATCCATTTGCCACCCAGCATGTACGTATCCAGCTTTATACCGGAAATCACCAAGATCAGGATCAGTATGGCAGTTGTTGTGAGTACAGGCATAAGTATTGGCCATCTCAGCCTTTTATATAGACGAGTGGCTGGAATATATACAGCGATGGTTAGCGCGATCATTCCAATTCCGAGGATGAATGCTGACAAGTGATCGCCTCCTTTTTGCCTGAATGAGACGATCTCCATGTCATGAGCCACTCACTTAATTTGGCAGATATCAGACATGTGATTAAGGTGCTCACGATTAAACCAAGAACTAATAACAATGTGTTGGCTCTAAAAAAATCAAAATGATTAATGATGCCCACAGTTGGCGGAATAAACAACAATTGCAGATGAGATTGAAGCCACGTTGACCCTTCTTCTCCCCAGCTCATTTTGATCCATCCCAGTTGAATGCTGACAAACAATACTAACATGCCCACAATACTACCTGTTAACGGCAGATGTAATACAGCTTGAATCAAGTTTCCAATCCAATAAAAACCGTACATCAGCAAAACTTGCAGGACTATTCCTGTATATTTTTTTAGCGGAATACCCAAAGTGTTCCCTTCTTTCTTATGTCTATCTGTATAGGTTGAACTAGAGCGTGTCTTCAAACCTGCCGAAAGCCGGAACGTAACTGAACGCGTCTGGAGCAGAGCACGGAGCGGGAGCGCTAACGACCCTGTGACGTCTTATTCAGCGATTTGAAACGCCCGCAGCAATCTAAGGAATCTGAAACACGTTATATTGGAATAATCAGCCGTTTATAGCGTGTTTGTTAGATGATTTTGATTAATAACGTGTCTCAGGTTCCTTACAAAATAAAAGGAGAACTTAAAGGCTAGATAAGACGTCCTCGGTTCCTTAGAAAATCGTCTGGACAATTCGCCAGGCTCAGCAATCCTTGACTTCCAGATGTTGGACCCTGACATCCTTCAACGTATTGCATGCCTGAGTTTGAAGACACACCCTAGCAACTAAATTAATGACCAAGAGACCCTCACATATGTAGGGTCCAGTATCGCTATCCGTATTGGTCATATAGACTACCTATTGGTGAATGCAATTCAGTTTTTCATGTGTATCGTCAATTCTTCATGACCTTCAATACCTGTAGAGATGCATCGGATACCCCGTGAAACTTTGCTCCTTCATCGCGCAGGAGTTGTATACGTGCCACCATCGATGGACTTAGTCGTTCACCCGGATATACAAGCGGAATCCCTGGAGGATACGGGACTACCATCTCAGCTGATCGACAACCCACGCTTTCTTCTATCGGAACATTGACCGTATCCGTATCCACAATCGGTTGCAGCGTGAAGGAGATCGGTTCCGAGTAGCGAGTGTTTTCTTGTAAATTGTTCCACGTGGAAATATAATGCGCCGAACCTTTCGCAAGCTGATGAGATGACTCTGTATTAGATTGGACCTGCTCATGCCCATCGGCAGAGCTGATATGGTGTAAAGCCTGCAACAAGTGCTGAGCATCTTGCACCGTTGAGCCCAGGCTGAAGAGCAAGACGACGTACCGTTCGTCGCTCATCTCGGGCACACAGCCGCATGCTTCCAGCTGCTGCTGTAGCCCATAACCGCTCAGCACCCCTGCGCCGTCATAAATGACGGCCTTGAATGGGTCCTGAGCGGTATACCCCGCGGCAGATGGCTTCGCCGCCGCGGTCAGGCCCTCCCGTGTCTGCTGCGCAGCGGACACGGACATGCCAGCCGGCTTCGCTATTCCGGCTGGCGGTTCTTGCTGCAGCAACTGAAAGCGCGGCAGCTCCGCGAGGCCGCGCTTAAAAGCATTCACGGCGGCGAGTCCCGCCGTGAATGTGTTCGCGCCCTGCACGTGCAGCAGGCGGCGCGCCAGATCAAGCGAAGCCATCACCGGGTATGATGGGCTTGAGCTTTGCACCATAGCCAGGCGCTGCCTTAACAGGGACCGGTTTAAACGTGGTCCCTGAATGTGCAGCATGGCACCCATGGTGAAAGCCGTCAGCATCTTATGTGTCGACTGCACAACACCGTCTGCTCCGCATGACAGTGCAGAGGCAGGCAACTCCGGATGCTGCCCATAATGCGCGCCATGCGCTTCATCCACGAGCAGTGGCATGCCAGCGGCGTGGCATACCTCGGCTATGGGCGTTAAATCTGCGCCCATGCCGTAATAATTGGGCAAAGTGACTAATACACCCTTAGCCTCAGGGTAGGACTGGACAGCAGCCTGCACCGTCTCCACCGACGGCATGACCGCAAGTCCAGACACAGGATCGACCCACGGCTCCAGAAATACAGCCCTTGCGCCTGCCAGCATCAACCCGTGAATAACGGATTTGTGCACATTCCGTTGCACCAGTACAATACTGTCCGGCTCATCACACACGGTGAGCAGTAAGGACAGATTACCTGCAGTACTGCCTCCCACAAGGAAGAAACTCTCCTCAGCACCAAAACAATCTGCCGCAAGCTCCTGTGCTTCCTGGATCACACCTTCCGGATGATGCAAATCGTCGGTGCCCGTAATCTCCGTAACATCCATCTCCATCATCTCCAGGAATGAACGATCCGGTACCAGTTCTAATTCCGAGTGAGCCCCTTCAACGCTGAGTCGTTCCACACTCTCCAGATCAGCCCCATGTTCATCCACCGAACTGAAACGCTCTAACTTCTGGTTAACATTCTTTCCTCCATCATTCTGAATCTCACCGTTGTGCTGGTGTTCCTCATTAACGATATCCTTAACTGGAGGTTGCCCTGCTTCTGCTTGTTCTACCAAATGTCGATAAGCTTGTCCATTCTTATGCCCAGGCACATGAAAAGAACGCTGCTTCGAATCACGATACGCAAGCAACGCTTCATATAGAGGGGCACTACTTGATTTATTTTTATGATCCATGAAATAACCATCCTGTACATATATAATGTGCGCCCTATGCGCTTCAAAATGCTTCCTAATCCAAGGAACGCACTTCTTCCCCATCTCCTCCACACGCTCTACCGCAAATGATCTATACCATTATATCAGCATACGCCTTCCCAAGATGGCAAACAAGACAATCTCTCCTCTTAAAAACAGAAAAAGGCCCATTGGGCCTCTATGCACATCAGCATCGTTACAATGTGATGTTTCGCTTCTACTTCTATGAGCAACATTCATTATGCGTTTTTTTGTACCCAAATTTGCTTCATTTGATGAATAAAATAATTGTACTTGGCATCCTGCGCGTCGGTATGAACCATTTCTGCTTCACAAGTGTCACATATGAATTCAGATACAATAAAAATGCCTTCTCTTTTTCTTTGCTCGCAGATAATACATGTGTGTTCGGCATGTTCTTCCATGAACCATCCCACCTTGTTTTACGTTTACTATCAGTATTGCACAGTTTCTATTATTTTAAACATTTTCATAGTGCTTTCTTTCTATAAAATATATATATTCGCCCACCCCCTCTTGGGTGTCTGTACCGAAAAATACATTCATTCTCCCTACAAGAACATTCACTTGCTTATGTAATACAGTTATCCTACATTCCACCGCATTTACCTCTACATCACGCATCCCTTGGCCTGACTCAAACTTATATTCAATTTCCTTAAAAAAACTTGGAATCTCAGCCGATATATAATACATGATAACGATATCAAAGCCTGACAGTCCGTGTATTCGGGAGTATACTGAGATAAGCTCCGTCGAATCTCAATATCTTGTACAATCGTCATGGCGTGAGATACAAGGTTCATATATACATACATGCATGGTTCATTCCCTTTTACTCGTGTAAGAAAAATGAATACCCACTCCCACACAAACGTGAATCCGAAGGAGGATATATAATCGTATGATCGCCGAACCGGAGAATAAAGCAACATTTTATCAATACCGGCTTCTGAAAAAAAAGGCTATCGCCCGCAGTGTCATTTACAGCTATCTGTGTCTGCCGGTCATCATGCTCTTATTCAATCTACTTGCATTCTCCTGGACTGGCCTCTTCTTTTTTGTACTGGCAGGTCCAATCACCATTTGGATTCATTATGTCATCGCCAGAACGATATTACTGCTGGTCCGTACCTCTTACGCCAAACGCTGGCGCTGGAATATGCGTATGCCCTGGTTAGGTTATATCCCTGATCAGCATTTCAGCTTCCGTATGTTTGTCCGGGTACACCTTAACATGAGCTGGATTGGATTATGTATCATTACAGTATGTTTGATATGGTCGCCGTTATCCTTCACCCTCTCGCTGATCTTCTGGCATTTGTGGTTGCTGGGTCCTCGCTTGTATGTTGTAATGGTACTCTCCCGTGAGCGCAAAGATGGACTCATCAAATTGAATGAACAAGATGTTTCATACTATCTGCAATAACACTCCCTCGTTTATGCAATACTGAATGTACCTCAATTACCTGTAATACATAATCGCTGAGCCCTTCGAATAATCTGGTGCAAAATCATGATCGTGTATCGTTCAGTTGACTCAGCCTCACATGCTCAAATAAAGGTTATCCACAGTGGATAACCTTTATTTGTCGTCCCCTTCTTATCCCTTATCCACAGTATGGGTATAGTAAAATAAGTTATCCCCACTCGAGACTCCGTTCTTCTCCTCTTTGCCTGCGGCTGCTCGATATCCTCATAGCCCCAGATATCTCGTAGATCGTACATCTTTGAGCAATCTCTTGCTCAGTCTCAGCTCTATCTGCCTTCTAGCTGATTTCCATCAGCCGTTCATTACTTCAATACCTTTATACAACTTATATCACTCTCCTTCTATTTTTAACGCTCTACACTCCCCTATGCTTCAAGCACACACACCACCTATACATGTACGAAAGAAACTATTCCATTCCTTATGACCTCTGATCCACCATACGTCATAGGTTCTCCCATCTTACTAAACTACTTTGCTAAATAACAAAAAGCCCCCGATCAAGTACACGGGAGCTTTACTATATTATAAGGAACATCACAACGTTAATTAATCATATACAACCTTACCCGCAACAGCTCAATCGTCTTCAGCCAATGATTTAACTGTCGTTTGAGTAGCATCATTTCTAGGAACCATTAGTGTAAAGGAACCATCATGTACTGCTAAATGCACAGTATGTCCTTCCTTTGCAAATACACGCAAGGTACTGGATTCATTGGATGTACCCTTGGCTTGCCTCTCTGTCCAACCCCAGCTTTTAATCTCGTCTAGATATACCTCAGGCAAGCTAGTACTCTCACTAATACCAGACAGCGTATATCGAACATAATCCATATCCGAATTATTTTCAGACTGGTCAGATTTATTCGCTACTTTAGGCACCGGAAAACTCTTCTCGTTCACCGCACCTTCATATGAAGTCCATACAGATCCTGATGCTTCACCGCATCCTGCCAGAACAACGGTCAAACAAAGCAACAGAAATGATTGTAGTCCAAGTCTCCGCCAACTTAACACACACACCCTCCTTTTCACAGCTGCACATTCCAGCTCTGTGGTCAGGTACTTTTAGCATATTTAACATAGTCCTATTATACTGGTTTTGCCGCTGTTATCCGTAACAAAAATGTTACCTTCCAGTATCGATCATGTCAGAGCTTCCGCTCATCGTATCTAATCCTTATAAACAAATAAAAACCACCACCGAATAACATCGGCAGTGGTTCTTTGCTTGGCGGCGTCCTACTCTCCCAGGACCCTGCGGTCCAAGTACCATCGGCGCTAGAGGGCTTAACGGTCGTGTTCGGGATGGGTACGTGTGG
>NZ_FMZN01000008.1:0-152845 GCF_900101225.1 Paenibacillus sp. CF095 | reverse complement strand
TATTCGGTATTAGCTACCGTTTCCGGTAGTTGTCCCAAACTTGAGGGCAGGTTGCCTACGTGTTACTCACCCGTCCGCCGCTAACCATCAGAGAAGCAAGCTTCTCATCAAGTCCGCTCGACTTGCATGTATTAGGCATGCCGCCAGCGTTCGTCCTGAGCCAGGATCAAACTCTCCAATAAAGTATTGAAAAGAGCGATAAGCTCATTTTGAATCTGACGAGATTAAAAATCTCATTTGTGCTCCAGCCGATTCAAGCCAAGGCTTGTCTCAAACTTTCGCGTTCATTCTGCAAGCAGAATATTTACTCACTCGTTGTTCAGTTTTCAAAGATCAAACTTGTTTTGTTACCGAATGTTGTTCTCTTCAGCAACTCTTATATAATATCATGTCCGAACCAACTTTGCAAGCTCTTTTTTTAAGTTTCTTTCGAAGCTTATTTGATTTGCTTGCCGCACCGTGTAAACCGTGTTTTCTTGGCCGGACTAATAATATATCACGTATAGATATTAATTACAATACTTAATTTAATAAAATTCATTTACTACAAATCAACTACCTTTACTGTGTAGCTCTCCTCTATCCCAGTGTAAAGTTTATTATAGCTTAAATGACACTCTTTCGATTCATACATCGCAATACATGTCTAATTGATTTTAGAATTATTAGCTACATCTCCTCTCATATAATTCAGCTTCATTAATATGCTCAATTTAGGTTGTCCTTTTATCAACGTCTTTCAAGATTACTGGGGTGACTGTAAGTTACCACGAGTATAAGTAGAACTACTATAGAAGATAAACAAAAAAAGTGATGCACGCATATCACTATACGTGAACCACTTTCTTGGGTGTTATTACATTATATATAGAAGGAAACCCTTAATGTTGTGCCTGTGCTGATGCTGGAGGCGTCATCGTCATCTGTCCATTACCTGCTTTTTGCATGCCAACTCGCAGCAACGTAATTCCCCACGTAATAATCGAGATCAACAGAAGATGAACCATGTATCCCCCCACTGCTTCTCCACTATAGATCAAACGCATAAATCCCTGTACCCCATTGGAAGCGGGCAGAAAGTTTCCGATATAACGGTAGAATGGCGCCAGCATCTCGGCTGGAATGATATTTCCTGCAGTCATCAACTGGAGTGGAACCATCGCTACATTAAATAGAGGGCCTGCATTGCCAAACAGGGCAAAACTCATTTGTGTAAAACAGATACAAGCCAGACTCACCAGCACATGATACAGATACAAAGCGCCGAAGGAGCTCGCAACATCCGTGAACTGAAGAGCAACTGTATCCACAATCAGAGGAACGATCACAGCTATACACAATAACAGCAATTGCCGTCCCCAGAAGATTTCCCATTTTGAGTGGTTACGTTTCATGATATTCGACGTAATATTAAACTGAATGTTCATAGTCATCGAAGCAATATAGGTGATAAAACCCAGAATCATGGGCAGCATCGATGTTGCAAAATCACTTACGCTGTTCGTTTTATTAATTTCAGCCTTCACAGGCCCTTCATTCATCTTCGCCATCGCTTGTCCAATGGCTGCACTCAGTTCATCGCTGTTTGTACTATCGTCATTGAGTGTCACTTGAACCTTGGATTCCAGAATCCCTTGTCCCATTTGTGCAGTCATTCCAGTCGCCGCGTGTTCCACAATCGATTTGGCTACATCAGCATTTCCCTGATTGATATAAAAGGACAAGCTTGCGTCTGTACCGCCGCCAATCTGGTCAGCAAACCCATCTGGAATCACAATAACCATCGCATAATTACCTGCATTCATCTGTTGCTCAGCTTCCTCGGCAGATTCCAGTATATTAACATGGAAAGGCGCGAGTGTTTCAATCTGCTTCTGCAGCTCTGTTCCCTGTGTCCCGTCTTCGTTCACAAGAGCAACTTGAAGTTGATCCACTCTCTCCGTGGCTTGATGATAACCCGTCATCCAGATCACAACAAATAACAGCGGAACAATCAATGCAAAAACCAACCCTATTTTTGTCTGTGGCACTTTAAGAAAATCTTTGAAGCTTTTCATTCGTTCACGACTCCCGTTAGTTAAAATTAAAATAATTGCACTACATATATATGCACATGCACATATTTGGTTAAAAAAATTTATTTCATCTTTTCATAGATGCGATTCATCACATTCAGGAATGCTTCAAGCTCTTCAGGGGAACATTCGGCGAGTGCCTCTTGCTCTTGCTGTTTTGCCTTTGGTGTCAGAACGTTATTCATTTCCAGTCCTTCCGCCGTCAAACAAAGCAAAACCGCTCTGCGGTCCTGTGGATCTTCTTCTCTTGTCACCAGACCTTTGCGAATCAACTTGTCTATAATTTTGCCTACCGTTGTCTGGTCCCGCACTGTTAATTCAGCCAGTTTTTTCTGTGATATATGGCTTCCAGCCTTGCTCAATTCATTCAAGACTGCAAATTGTTCCGGAGTAATATCCTGTTCACTCAGATTTCTGGTTGTTGTTTTTTTGTATGCCAGATACGTCCGTGACAGAATCAGTCCAAGTGGATTTTCATCCATATTAACAGGCATGCTGTTGCTCCTTTCTCTATATAGTAGCACTACCATCTAATTTGCGTAAGCTCTATATTATTACCATATTTACAATACTGTCAATTTAATTTTTTATCTTTTCAAGCAAAAAGAGACCCACCCGTTAGTCAGGCAGCTCTCTCCTCTGGCATCGTCAAGCCACACTTACTCGGGCTTGCCACTTGAAGTTTCGGTATCGTCCTTCTTCTTTGTGCCTTTACTTTTATAAGGCTTCGGTGCACTTTTCGCCCGGTTAGCAGCGGCTTGCCAACGGTTCCAGCCTTTTTTACCCGTACCACGGCCGGTGCCGCCTTTTCCTTTTGCATTGCTCATGTTATCACTCCAATAATCCTGTATATGCTTAAAAATGACCGTCCTCGGTAACTTATTATGCAACCCAGCCCATCTAATTCACTTCCAGCAATTCTTATTATACCAAAAATCCACGTCTTTACGTCCATTTCCATAAATCATTGTATTGTTATTCTGTTATGAAAGCGGTATAGTGGACATAATTGAAAGAGGAAGCTGCGTCTTCTTCGGGATTGTTACTGGTAAGCAGGCGATACCCAAACCAAGGCTGTCTATTAAGCCTTAGTTTGGGTTTTTTGTTATTATTATGACCAATTGAGGTGAAACACATATATGATCATCCGTCAGATTTTTAACAACAATGTCATCCGGGCTGAGAACCAGGTTGGTCACGAATTTGTTGTCATTGGCAACGGTCTTGGCTTCAAAAAGAAAAACGGACAGCCTGTGGATGAGGATAAAATTGAAAAAACCTTTGTGCTGAAATCGGATAAAATACCGCAAAAACTCATTGATCTGATTGGGGAAACGTCGGTCGAATATTTGAAGTTAGCAGACGAAATTGTAGGCCATGCCAAACAGGAAATGGGCGATATTTTTAGTGATAATATCTATATCTCATTGATCGATCATATTCAGTTTGCCATTACCCGGTACCGTAAATCAGTCGGGCTGAAGAATTCTCTTTTGTGGCAGATCAAGAAGTTTTACAAGAAGGAATTTGGGATTGGCATGAACGCTGTGGAACTGATCCAGGAACAATTTGGCATTCAAATGGATGAACATGAGGCAAGTTTTATTGCCATGCATTTTGTAAACGCACGCCAAGATGCTCAGGGTATGAAACAAACCGTTGAAATTACCGAAGTGATTGATGATATCTTCAATATTGTGACTAATCATTACCAAATTGCCCTGGATGAAAATTCGTTTAATTATTCCCGGTTTATTACCCATCTTCAATATTTTGTGCAGAGAATGTTGAGTAATGAACAGGAGCAATTTGCTTCAGGAGATAACTTTCTGTATGAACAGGTGAAGGACAAATATAACAAGGCATTTGAATGCACACAACGGATCAATCAGTACCTTGAAGACAAGTTTGAAAGTGCCATGTCCATTGATGAAAAGGTGTATTTAACGATCCATATTCAACGTGTCACTTCCCGTAACGATTTGCTTGACGTGGAATAAAAAAAGCTTGCAAACGATTTCGGCGTCAGATATAGTAGGTCTCACAACTTAACGACAAGGATTGTTACTGCTCAAGCAGGCGATACCTAAATGATTGGCAACAGGTCATCTTTCCGATGATCATAGCCATTCGTTTAGGTATTTTTTGTTTTCAGGCAATCTTAACAACAAAGGAGAATGAACATGGATCATAAAAAAATGGGGGATGACATCGTTCGTCTCGTCGGCGGAGAAGCCAATATCAATGGTCTTGTCCACTGTGCGACCCGGCTGAGATTCGACCTGAAAGATTCAAAAAAGGCCGAACGTGAAACGCTTGAGAAGCATGAAGGCATTATTACCGTTGTCGAAAGCGGCGGCCAGTTCCAGGTGGTCATCGGTAGTAACGTGGCTCATGCATATGCGGAGATTATGAAAAACCGGGATTTCGGAGGAGATTCCTCCTCATCGGCTGAGTCCACAGGGGAAAAAACCTCGCTGCTATCCAAAGTTTTTGAAATTATATCCGGAAGTTTCTCGCCTTTAATCCCGGCTATGGCAGGATCAGGTATGCTAAAAGCTTTGCTGACTGTCCTGACCATGCTCGGATGGATGTCGGATACAAGTGACACATACCTGATTCTATCTGCTGCCGGCAACGCTGTATTTTATTTCTTGCCCATTTTCCTCGGCATCACACTGGGTATGAAGCTGAAAGCTAATCCTTATGTAGCTGGTGTAATTGGTGCCGCTCTGATGGAACCGAGCTTCACTGGGCTGATGGATAAGGGCTCAGATGTATCGTTCCTGGGTATACCGGTTGTCATGATGAATTATTCAGCCAGCGTATTCCCAATCTTCATATCAATCAGTATCTACGCTGTTCTGGATAAGTTACTCAAGAAAATCATTTTGAAAGACCTGCAATTGTTCCTTGTACCGATGATTGCTTTGATGATTATGGTTCCTCTGTCCGCAATGGCCTTTGGACCATTCGGCACCACGGTAGGTGACTGGATCTCCTCCGGCGTAACTTGGCTCATTGGGGTCAGCGGTATATTATCAGGGGTTGTACTGGGTGGATTCATGACCTTCATGGTTGTGTTCGGACTCCACTGGGGCTTTACTCCAATCACGATACAAAATATCGGGGTTGGCGGCGATCCAATTGAGGCCATGGCTGCTGCAGCTGTATTTGCACAAATCGGTGTAGCGTTCGGTATTTTCCTGAAAGCCAAAAAGAACAAAACCCTGCGAACCCTTGCTGGCTCGACCAGCCTTACCGGTTTACTTGCAGGTGTCACTGAACCAATCGTATACGGCCTGATCCTGCGTTATAAACGTGTGATTCCTATCGTGGTCATCGCGGGTGCGATCGGCGGTGCCATTAATGGTCACTTTGGTGTTAAAATGACTGCTTATGTGTTCCACAATATATTTGCCATTCCTGTCTATACACCAACGGTTGTTTACGTGATTGCGATCGCGTGCTCCTTTGCTGTAGCAGCCGTATTAACCGTGATGTTTGGTTATGAAAGCAAAACCAAAGACACAGATTCCGTTAAAAACGAATCCGTCTCCAACACATCGACTGAAAGTACACCAGCAGAACTTCCTGTTGTATCTGAGACCAAAACAACTGAAATCAAAAAGGAACAAATATATAGCCCACTTACAGGTAAAGCCGTAGCACTGAGTACCATTAACGACCCAGCTTTTTCGACTGGTGCTATGGGCAAAGGATTGGCGATTGTCCCTGAGATTGGTGAAGTTGTCGCTCCGGTGGATGGTGTTATCACTTCCCTCTTCCCGACTGGACATGCCATCGGGTTAACAACAAACGCAGGAACAGAAATTCTGATTCATGTTGGCATCAACACAGTAGCGCTGAAGGGAAAACATTTCTCTCCTGTCGTTCAGGAAGGAGATATCGTCAGACAGGGCGATCTGTTGATCCAGTTCGACATCGATAAGATCAAGGAAGCAGGATACGAAACCGTAACACCTGTCATTGTGACCCTAACGCAGCAAGAAGTAGATGTGTTCGAAACAACTCAGGAACAGGTACAGAAAAATGATGTCCTGCTGACTCTCGTTGTCTGACCCAACTTATATATTATGAATTCAACTTAGGAGGAACTAACCATGAAACATACTCAACTGAAACCATTTCCTAAAGATTTCTTCTGGGGAGGTTCAACCTCTGCCTATCAGATCGAGGGAGCCTGGAATGAAGATGGCAAAGGCCCTTCTGTCATCGACATGGGCAATCATGTGGAAGGCGTAACCGACTTCAAGGTAACCAGTGATCACTATCATATGTACAAAGAAGATGTGGCGTTGCTCGCCGAAATGGGCTTTAAAGCCTACCGCTTCTCCATCGCATGGACACGCATCTATCCGCAAGGAGCGGGTGAAGTGAATCCGAAGGGGCTCGCCTTTTACGATTCTCTCATTAATGAGTTAATTAAATACGGTATTGAACCCATTGTGACGATGTATCACTTCGATCTTCCTTATGCACTTGAAGAAAAAGGTGGCTGGTCCAACCGTGCAACGATTGATGCTTTTGAACAATATGCCAAGACCCTTTATGAGAACTACGGAGATCGGGTCAAATATTGGTTGACCATTAACGAACAAAATATGCTGATCCTGCATCCCGGCTCTCTGGGTACACTGGATACAACACTTGTTGATCCGCAAAAAACACTATATCAGCAAAATCACCACATGCTGGTTGCTCAAGCTAAAGCCATGGTCCTGTGTCATGAAATGCTGCCTGAAGCCAAAATTGGTCCAGCGCCCAACATCGGCGTAATCTACCCAGCGAGCTCCAAACCGGAAGATACGCTCGCAGCTGATAACTATGCTGCCATTCGTAACTGGCTCTATCTCGATATGGCGGTATATGGACGTTATAATCATATTGCCTGGAGTTATCTCGAAGAGAAAGGATATACACCTGTCATTGAAGACGGAGATATGGATATCCTGGCGCAAGGAAACCCTGACTTTATTGCGTTTAACTACTATACTTCTCAAACGGTTGGTGAAAGTCTGAACGATGGTAATGACTTCTCCCATACAGGAGACCAGCATGAAATCGTAGGTGAACCGGGCGCATATAGAGGATCTGTGAATCCCAATCTGCAAAAAACGGAGTTTGGCTGGGAAATTGATCCGGTCGGCTTCCGCTCCACCCTGCGTCAGATCTACTCCCGTTATCATCTGCCATTGATCGTTACGGAAAACGGTCTGGGTGCCTTTGATAAACTGGAGGAAGGCGACGTGGTTAACGATCCATATCGTATTGAATTCTTCAATAAACATATCGAACAGATTCAACTGGCGATCACGGACGGCGTGGATGTATTTGGCTTCTGCCCTTGGTCTGCGATCGATCTGGTTAGCACACATCAAGGATCAAGCAAACGTTATGGCTTCATCTATGTGGATCGTGAGGAATTCGATATTAAGGAATTGAGACGTATCCGCAAACAGAGTTTCCACTGGTATCAAAAACTGATTGAAACGAATGGAGAAATTCGTTAATACCGTACTATTAAAAAAGTCGACTGCACATGTTTCATGTGCAGTCGACTTTTTTGGTGTTGATGCATTGATATGGATGCTTTCTTTTCCAATTATAAAATTACATTTCAGCCTTCGGTTGTTTTACCGCTTTGGCCCCTCTGAGTACTCGCAGGGATAACAGGAAACAGATCGCCAGAACGGCAGCTGCCGAAACATAAGGATAGTTAATATTCACATCGAACAGTGCTCCAGCTACGATTGGACCTGCGATATTCCCCAAACTGGTATACGCCGAGTTCAGTCCGGCCACAAAGCCCTGTTGTTCTTGTGCCAGTTTGGACATCTGTGTACTGATCGCCGGACGTAAAATATCCATACCCAGAAAGACGATAAACGTTACGACGAGAATCATCCAGTACGTACTTACAAACAAGGTCAACAATACAAATACGGCTACAAATAACAGACAGACCGAAATGACCATCTTTTCACCAAACCGGTTGAGCAACCAACCGATCAGAGATACTTGTACAACTGCACCCGCGATGGAACCAAAAGTAATAATGAATGCAATGTCTTTGGTCGTGAAGCCAAATTTGTGATCCACAAATAGTGAAAATACCGTCTCATAGTTCGCCAGACCAAATGCCATAACAAACACGATAATCAAGCTGAAAAAGTACGGTTCACGATATGAATTGAGCAATTGGGATACCATACCCGGAGCTTTGACCTTCTCTGCGCCAGCTACAGGTTTAGTTTGCTCTCCTGTGCTTCGCGTGGATTCAGGCAAAATAATCAATGTGATAATTGATGCCAGCAACCCGGCAACCCCTGCGGCGTAGAACGGAATTCGAATGCCAAAGTCTGCGATGTATCCACCAATTCCCGGGCCGATGATAAATCCGGTTGTAATCGCTGCATTAATCAATCCCATACCTTTGCCGCGTTCTTCCTCTGTTGTAATATCTGCGGTGTAAGCCATAACCGCCGGGAAGATCATCGCCGCACCAATACCACCAAGCATGCGGGCAGCGAAGAGCAAGACTGGTGCATTGACGGCACCAAACATAAACTCCGATACGGCAAAGATCAGCATACCGCCAACGATAATTTTTTTACGTCCCCACGTATCCGACCATCGACCCGCAAGCGGGGAGAACAGAAACTGAGTGAAGGAAAATGCCGCTACCAGCAATCCAACCGTGAATCCGGTGATCTGCAGGAGATCCATATACGCAGGCATGATCGGCACAACCAGACCAATACCCGTAAAAACAAGAAAAATATTAAACATTAACAGCAGCAATGCGCCCCTGTTCCGTGTTAGTAATGCCATGATTCCATCCTCCGTAGTTGTCAAAATGTTGCTTAAGCTTTATCTTTTGCAATCCCATGTAAGAATACACTGGCGGCCTGGCGGTATAACGCAAGAGCCTGATCAGGCTCCATCCCCCGTGACATCTGGCTAAGACCAATAATGGTACTTTCTAATATGAGCGCGAGATGATCTACATTGTCTGCTTTGAACTCACCGCTCTCAATGCCTTGCTCTATCATTTGTTTATTAAATTGAATATGCCGCTCAAACATTAAGGAGATCCGCTCCTCAATATCATTTTCTTTCTTTTCCCCTGTGAAGAACTCATCAGCTGCCTTCGTCAGCGGGTGATTCATGTCATCCATGACGAGTTGTTCAGCTAGTCCGTAAATCTTCTCCGTGGAGGTGCGATACAGATGTTCTTTGGCCGCCCAGCTCTCTTCCCACTCCCGGTCCCACTCATCAATTAGATAGAGGAACAGACCTTCCTTACTTTTAAAATGGTAATATATATTGCCCTTGCTGCTGCCCGTCGCAGCTACAATATCCTCAATGGACGTTGCTTTATAACCTTTTTGTACAAAAAGGGCTTTGGAAGCATCCGCAAGTTTCTTCTTGGTCTGCTCGGTTTGAAGTTGCTTTTTATTCATATTCATTCCATTTCACTCCGTTCCATACATACTGAACATTCGTTCTGTATTTTAACAGATGTATCGAATATAAGCAATGAAAAAGGAGAATTGGCACATAAGCCAACCCTCCCTCTACAATCATTTCACTTTTTTACCTTTACCATGCAATATTTTCAGTTGACCATTCTCATAACCCAACTGATACTCGACCCGATATTGCGATAGTATATATTCCCCATCCTTGCGTTCATTTGCTGTAATCATTGCCTTCACTTCCATCTCGTCATCGCCTTTATTTACCGAGGATACCTCACTGATGGTCACCTCACTTGTATTCAGGTATCCTTCTCTGAACTTTGCATATGTTGTAGCACTCTGCCACTCGCTTCCGAGCAGTGCATAAGCGGTGACATAATCACTCAGATTAAGGCTTGTATAAAAGTCCGTTACAATTCCTTCTGCTTGCAATGTCTTAGTGGCTGAACCCAAGTGAGTATCTCCAGCCGTCCGTACCGACGTTGTGCCAGAAGGATTTTTGGACCACGCCTGTACCTGCTTGAGCACACTAGTCATAGGGATACTGAATCCTATTCCCCCTTCCTGTTCCACGACCGCCGAATTAATGCCGATCACTTCACCAGTCTCCGCACTAATGAGTGGTCCACCACTGTTGCCATGTGTTATTGGTGCAGAAATCTGATAGAGGTTACTATAGATGTAAGGCGCTATTTCAAAGCTACGCCCCAATCCACTGATGATTCCGGTTGTTACGGTGTTCTCTAGCCCAAGTGGACTACCCAATGCTAGAATCTCGTCTCCGGTCTCAGCTTTGGATTTGGCGATGATTAACGGCTTAATTTTTTTCAAATCAGGAACCCTGACTACAGCTACGTCTGTTTCATCCCCAATACCAATAACCGTCCCCTTGTATTCCTCATGGTTCAAGGTCCGAATAGTTACTTCATTCGCCCCCTCCACCACATGCGCATTGGTCACGACATCTCCCTGATCATTGTAGAGAAAACCGGAGCCCAATCCGCTGCTACTCTCGATCGTTACCACTTTCTTCTGGCTTTCTTCTATAATCTGTTTGCGTGTCTTCTTCACAGGTTGCTTGGAGGCAGTCGTCGCTGCCGCATTTTCCGTTTCCTTCGCGGCAACAACTGCCAGTCTGGGCCCATCCTGCAACTGATCTGCTGAATGCTGGTGTATCCAGAACACGCCTCCTGCTCCAGCACCAATGATAACAGCACTGGATATGATTGTACTCCATGTTCGTTTGGCCATTCCAACCTGTCCCCCTATTCGAGATACCACGTTGCATTCACAACAGAGATTTCCGCTTCCTCGTACACACCATAATAATAGGTTTCAAAGAAACCTTCTTCACCTACATCCAGCCAGCTTGGATACACATCTGCATAAGTTTGGCCCAGGTATACACCGTCTATATCATAAATATCAATCAAAACTGTAACGGAAGAGATCGGACGAGTTGCATTATTGATCAATGAACCGCTAATATAAAGATCCCCGTACATATCAAGCGTCGCATCAACGTTCACGACACTTACTGCCGCCGTTCGATTCATCAGATCTTCTTCTGCAGCCTGTTGCTCCGCCAGTTGAATGCGATCCGCTTCCGCTTTTTCAAATGCCTTTTTTTCACTGAGCACCCGTTCACGATACGAAGTCAGTTTTTCATTTTCCGGAGCATAGGACAATCCCTGGTCGACCGTTTGTAAAGCAGTTGTGAAATTCTTTTGCTTTACTTGCTGTTCCGCCTCTTTATAACTTATGCTTGCGAGCTTGTCGACAATTTGCTTCTCTACCGTCTCAGCTTCCTTGCCTTTCAAGTTTGATACGGTATCCAGCTTCTCAGCTAGCGCCTCAATTGTTGTCAAACTGTCGATTTCCTTTTTCACCTTCAATACGGCCAGCGTTACCTTTCTGTTGTTGAATGCGGCACGCACTTTGGCAAAAACAGGTTCTTCCCGCTCCATCAACGCGTTGGCTACAGCTTGAATGGTCTTGTCTCCTGCGGACAGCTTTCCTGTCTTCAGACTTATGGATGCCTCATCCAACTGATTCATCAGATTGAACGCTTTCGCCGTAATTTGCCGATCCTGTATAAGTGCATCATAGTTCGGTCGTTTCGTTAGAGCGCTGTCCAGCAACTGAAGAGCCTCTTTATATTTCCCCTCTAGTGCAGCTTGTTCCGCCTGTTGATGCAGAGTTTTCACCTCCGCATTAATACTCATCTCCTGCTTGTAGTAGAACGTTAGTAAAGCCCCCATCACGGCTGCAAGTAGCAGTGGAATAATCCAACTAAATGCGCGGCCTTGACTGGTGTTGCTCTGTCTGGGTGCAGGCTGTTGCTGCCGGGATAATAATTCGGCTGTTTCTTCTGTTCTTTTTTCCAAACCCACGGCTGTTTCCGCCCAGATCTGTTCCTCTGTGGAGCTTGCATCTTTCAGTTTTGTGTTACACTTTCTGCACGTACTATCCCCAGGACTACTTTTGGTCCCACATATGTGACAATACATCCTAATCCCTCCATCAAAAAGAAACGTATGTATACTTACCTTCTAACTTTTTAGTACATCAGCTTTAGGCATCTTTCGATACTTAGTGTCAACAGGAATCGACACTTATCATATAGCAAAAAGGTAAAATACACCATATGTAATCCGGATAAATTCTGTGCGTGTTTCCATAAACGAAAAAGGAGATACCGACACGCGGTATCTCCTCCTGTTCAGCCCTGCTGTCCTGCGCGCACCCGGATGTTGCCCAGTTCGTTGGCATTGATCGCAAATGCATTACCGCCCTGTCCAACCGAAGCTTTGGCTGACTGTCGTGCTTGGAATTTCAAACGGCTTTTGTCTACGTCCACCCGGTTAACCTGTTTTGCTTTCTTTCTGCGTGTACTCATTATTCATCCCCCTCCCCACTTCTCTTCTCTGCTGCCAGACTAACGTCTGCGAGAAGAACGGCGACCTTTCTGTTTCATGATCTGCACGTTGACTGCATTACTTGCAAGTACATTCCCTGAATCGGCATAACCCTTCGCGGTTTGGTGAATCTGGATTACGATATATTGCTTTTTTCCAATACGATAGCGATAACTTTTCACGTTTGAACGAGTCATGGTCATCTCCCTGTGATCGTTTTTAACAAGCTCGGGTTATCCTATTCATGTCCATGTCCATGGGGATGTGTGAATGCATACTTCCGATAATAAATGGATGCAAAAAAACCTTCCTATAAACTATAGGAAGGTTCTACTTATTTTCATTTTGTCACGCCGAAGGAAAAGCGCTTAGATCCATATAGGAGACTTCCCACAGATGATCATCCAGATCCTGAAAACTCCATCCGTACATGAATCCGTGATCCTGCGGTTCGTTGGATGGCTTCGCTCCTGCATCAAGGGCAGCTTGTACAATCGAATCTACCTGCTCACGGCTATCTACAGACAGGGCAACGATGACTTCGGTTGTATCGGCAGCATTGGAGATTTTTTTCGAGATGAAGGATTGGAAGCGTTCCTCCACCAGAAGCATGGCGTAAATATTTTCCCCGATGATCATACAAGTAGCAGACTCGTCCGTAAAATTGGCGTCAAACTCAAACCCCACCTTGGTAAAAAATTCAACGGATTTCTTCAAATCTTGAACAGGTAAATTGACAAAAATCTGCTTAGCACGAATAGCCACCATGGATCACCTCGAACTCATAGAATAGATTCCACCTCAAAATAACACCTCGCGAATACGCTGTCAATTGAATACAATTAGTGATATTCCAACTTGTGATTACTGCTCGGAATTAAATGATTCCATATTGAATAAAATGAAACAAAAAAGGCCCAGTCTCATGTTCGAACTATAACATGGTGACCGGGTCTTTTCATTATGTTTGCGGAGGCTATATATTAAATCAGAGTTACTGCGCAATCTCCAACTTTTCCAAGAAAGGCTTTAATTTATCCACGACATAGTGGCTTCCGCCCCGGCCGTTCACCTCTTCAATTACAGCAGATAACAGGAAGGTCGGAGAGTCGGTATCAAATACTACGAAAAATCCGTTTTCCTGTCCCTTCTCTCCCTTCTTCGCTTTCAATTCTGCTGTTCCTGTCTTGCCCGCGAGTCCTCCAGAAATTGAATTCAAGGTATGGGCGGTACCTCCCTGCCGGGAAACAACTTCTCCCAATGCATCCTTAACCGTATTTGCGGCTTCCGGAGTAATGATTACCTCAGGCTCAGTGCTTTCTTTTCCCTCAATCAGAACAGGTTTCACCAGTTTCCCCTCATTAATAAAAGGTGTAAATGACGATGCCAGATGAATCGGGGACATCAACATCTCCCCTTGCCCGTAGGACGTATCAGCGAGTAATACCTCAGACGACAGATCCAGATGTGCTTCATTGGCATATTGGCTTGGCTTCAGATACAGTTCATCCAGTCCAAAGTTATCGCCAAAACCAAACTTCTGGATCCCATCAATAAACTTGGCGCTGCCCATCTCGATCGCTTCCATGGCAAAGTAAATATTGTCCGAGTACACCAGAGCATCGACCATGTTAACCGGGGATAAACTCTTCACACGCTTAACATAGTAACCGCCCCAACTATCATTTTTGCGCCATTGCAAGCCAGAGATATCATGTGTTTTGTCCGCTGTGGTCACCTTCTCCATCAGTCCCGCTGCGGCTGTAATCGCTTTGAAGGTTGATCCTGGTGCATACCGGGTAGTGACTCTGTTGATAAAAGGAAGCTTCTCATTCGCCGAATAAGCATCCCACTCTGCCTGAGTAAGCCCTGTAACCATCTTGTTCGGGTTATAGGAAGGCGCACTAACCAACGCCAGCAGGTTGCCGTCCGTCGGATTCATCAGAACCATCGCACCTGCGTCTCCTCCGCTGGATAATGTCTGATACAGTTTCTTTTGCTGTTTGGAGCTAATCGTCAGCTGAACATTCTGTCCATCTACAGCATCCTTACGAATAAGCTCAGAACGGGAGTTACCGGATTCATCGGTGATTTCGATCAGACCACCACGTTCACCACGCAGCTGTTTCTCCATGGACTGCTCCAAACCCGCTTTACCGATCCAATCCTCGGCACGATAATACCCTTCCGTATCCTTATCCAGATCTTCCTTGGTGGCTTTGCGCACGTAACCAATCAGGTGCGCAGCCGCCTCGCCGAGTGGATAATAACGGATTTCCTTGCTTTGCATCGTAACCCCGCTTAAAGATTCTGGCACGTCAAACTCCTCCGTTGAACCAATCGGGACAAAATACTCCGGCTTCACCCATGTCTGCGCAAGCGCCTTATGAATGGCATCTTCCGAAACCTGATAATGGCTCGCGATTCGGGTAATCATCTGGTCCGGGTTATCACCAAGTTTCTCCGGTATAATGCCCCATTCATTCATCGTTCCCTTGGTAGCAAGTGGCAAACCATCACGATCCACAATGTCTCCACGATCCGGGAACAGTGTCCTCACTCGTACCTTACTACCCTTAACCATGTCATTCAGGATCAGTGACGGCTGCCAGTTAATTTGCCAGTTTTTGCTGCCGTCCTCAAGCTCCTGCCGGACCAGTTTCAATGTATGCGTCTCACTGACTTCTCCCAAAAAAGTTGTCAGTTGCAGATTATAATCCACCTCATACGTTTCCTTGTTTTGTTTCTCTGTATCGGTCTTACTGCCATCGGAAGCCGTTTCGGCAACATCCACAGGCTTAACCTCCGCTTTGACGGTGGATACTTCCATACCCGAATAGATCGCATTGTATTTCTCAACAAATTGTTCCTTGTTCATGCCCGACTGTTGCAGCGAAGCAGGTGTCATCAAGGTGTACAACTGGTCAAATTCTTTTTTTTGCAGATGCTCTATGTATTGATTCACGGTAGTCTGGGGTTTGGCCTCTGCTTCTTTGTTATTCTGCATGTATAGATACATTCCGATTCCACCTGCAAACAAGATGGGCAACAGTCCGTACATTAATTTACGTTTGGATTTCATGGTTACATCACCTCTAATATACACTATAGATTTCCAGAGCCATTTAAACAATGAAACAAATCTGACGAATTTATCATTAAAAATAGCCGAAAGCTCACATAATATGTTTAAATAAGGAGAGTGAGATTACATACTAAAGCTTTTTTGCTATGCAAAAGGCTGAAAAGGAGCCCGATGATGGAAATCAGCTATTTTTTACTCCCCAAAGCCGAAGTGGCCTATATCAAGTCTACCGCTTCCATGAAAGATGCTATTGAGCAATTGGAATCGCAACACTACACCGCCATTCCCGTGATTGACCAGGATGGAAAATATGTTGCTACCCTGTCCGAAGGCGATTTGTTATGGAAAATGCGAAATACACCCGGATTGACTTTTGATACGATGGATCAGGTTCAAGTCCATGAGATTAACAATCGGGTATATAATGAATGTGTATTCATTGAGGCTGAAATGGAGGATATGCTGACACTTGCAGCAGACCAAAATTTTGTGCCCGTGGTGGATGTCGATCGTGTCTTCCTCGGTATTATCCGTCGTAAGGATATTATTGAATACTATACGCGTAACATTTCGGATTAGATGAAGTCGAACATCCTGTAATAAACGAATATTCAACTCGAAAGGGTACTCCTGTGGTCATATTTTGGCCAAAACGGGGTACCCTTTTCGTTTCATGGTATGGTCGGAATCACTCTACTTTCGCTTAGCCCGCTCTTCCTTATAATAACTCAACACGTCCCTTGGGGTTCCCTGAAATGCACGTTCTCTGCCAAACTCATACGCCTGATGCAAATACGAATACGCCTCGTCATGCTGCTCAAGTCTCATGCAGATCATGCCGAGATCGATTAACGGACTCGTATTTCTATCCGAACTCCGCGTACTTAACGATATTTCAGCCCACGGCTTCGCCAGTTCATACTGCTTCAGATCAATATGTGCATTCGCATGACAGGATGCGATCCAGCTTGCAATCTCCCATTCCATCTTCGGCTCGGGCAACATGCCCCATGCCTGATCATAATAGATAAGTGCTTGTTCATGCTGCTGCGTCTCATCCAGCACATTACCGGCTTCTACCGTTTCTACAATTTGTCGCTCCAGTTCGGCATGTTCCGGTGTCAGATCTTTCATTGCACCGTCTCCTCCTCCAGGACGAAATACCACTCCAGAAAAGCATTGAAATTAGCCCACTGTGGCTCACTCTCACCATTAAGAAACCGTTCAATCGATTCGCCCAGTTCCACCAGCACCACTTCTCCCGTCTGACGGTTGTAGAAAAATCCACCTTCACCTTCAAAACTGTCCAGTGGAATATACGCCTCGGGAAGTCCCAGTGTAAGCTGTGCTACATTCATGTCTTCCATATATACGGTGTTCTCCATAAACCAGCAGATCTGATACAACTCCTGATGCCTGCTGTAGAAAGTCGGTCCATCCTCTGCATGTAAATAAAATTGTGCGAAATCCGATTGAAGATCGATCTCCAGCTTTTGCAATGCTTCTTCGTATGCTGCTGGAACATCTTCATGCCACCAGCCTTGCTCCTGGCAATGATCAATTACTTTATTGGATAACATCGTAGACCTCCTAATTCAATTTTGCTCACACAGATTTTACAGGTATCCAGACTTGGGGAGGTGTGCCGTGACCTCTATACACTTCAAGTTTCGGAATCCCTGCATGCTGATATGAAGTGGAAGGAAACCACTCTGTCATAATATGGTGCCACAACCGTTGTATCGCCTCCGGCTTTAATTCATCCGCTTCAAATACAACCCAATGGGACGCGGGAAGTTCGATGGACACCAAACCTTCAGGCACTTCACCAGAGTGAGAGGTAGCAATCCAGTACTCCATTTGATTGTCCTGCAGCTCTCTCTGATCTACACAGATGCCCACCAGACCGGGAATAGCTCCGTTATTGAACCCGTTTAAACGTTCCTCAATTCCGTCTGCCAAAGCATCCTGCCACATCTTAGGAATTTCTCTTAAATTCTCACCATCCACACAAGAGAACGTTCGTTTGATGCCCACAAAGGTAAGGGAATGCTGTTCGATCACCTTATCATTCACATTCATTAGATGGACTCCTCTCGAGAGCGATATGGGGCACGGTTCTCCATGACCCATTCATGAAAACATTGTTCCATACATAATATATACCTCCGATATGTCCTACAGTTACTGTATCAAAAGAGTAGGTAGATTGGAAATAGTGCCAGTATACCTGCAAATAAAAAAAGTCCGCAGTGACTGCGAACCTTATTTCTAAAAAGGAATTACTCATAGCTTCACTCAAGAAAACACTTCCCGGCCGTGGAATATACGATATGTGGCAAGTATAGTCGAAACAGTCATGAAAGCCATCACAACTATATATAACGTTAAATAAGACATATTCAGTCCGAATAAGGAATAGTTTATTGGTGTTTGATAAAGCCCTGTTACCCGTATCATGGTACTTATCGAAAATTTCTCGACCCAATTTAATGACCCGGAATTCAAATTTAATACGTCAAAGGCCAAGTATGGCAGACCTACTATCACGGTATTCACAATTATAGCTATAAAGGATGTAGAACTGAGGACGGATACCAGTAAAACAACAGATGCAAAGACCAAGCTACCTGCTATATGAGTAAACAATTGAACTAAATAATATTGAAAAGCAGTAAACGTATATG
The DNA here is from genome assembly GCF_900101225.1 of Paenibacillus sp. CF095. Taxonomy (NCBI): domain Bacteria; kingdom Bacillati; phylum Bacillota; class Bacilli; order Caryophanales; family Paenibacillaceae; genus Paenibacillus; species Paenibacillus sp. CF095. Next base: position 134,575 of record NZ_FMZN01000008.1, on the reverse strand, counting down.
GTGAGAACTCATAATCAAAGCTGTAAACATACATGCCCACGCTCTGTATGGAAGTATCCGCCCCAGCTAGATTACCAAACCTTAACCAATATAAAACCAAGTTTACCCCAGTAAATAAAACGACACACATCACAACGTACAATATGGAAGCAATGCATTTTGCTGATACGAGCTTGCTTTTGCCTCTTTTGCTGCTACGCAGTAGTGATGCTGTACCTAGTACATATTCTTCGGTAAATACTGGAGCCAACCCTAGCAGAATCATAATCATCATAAAAACTACACCGAATTGATCAATGTATTCCAGAAGGTAGCCCCAAGGTTTATTATAATAAATCTCGGATACATTCACTGTTCGCTCCAAAATGTTGCCACGATCATCATATCGTGTGCTGTTCTTCATCGTTTCTGGAGAAAAAAACACAATATCGTAAAATGCACCATACTGGTATCTACCTTTGGTACTATCCCAAATGGAATCATATTGATTATGTGCGATTTTTACCTTCTCTGTTGTAATAGGACCTTCATAAGGTTTGTAAAAAGCGGAACCATCCATTATCCCAGGATGCCTCCAAAAAGAGTATACGACTAGAAAAACAATTAACATAGACATTGCTATACCAATACTTTTACGCGTTATAATTTTATAAAACTCGAATTGAGTTAAACGAATCAAGACTTCGTCTCCTCTCCAAAATAGTGCATATACACATCTTCAAGCCGAGGTGATTCTGGTACGGCTTGCGGAACAGGCTGTTCTTTGGCCAGAATTCGGGCTACGATTCCATCTGACTCATAAGATAAACCACTTACTTTGAAATGAGAGGTAAGATCAGCAAGTTGCTGCGAATTCAATTTCGCTTTCCATACGGTATTTTTCATCCGGTTTATAATCTCTTCCGGAGTATTATGGGCGATTAGCTGCCCTTCATTCATCAGAATCATCTCCTTACATGAAAACTCCAAATCAGAAATGATATGCGTAGATAACATTACAATACGATCTCTTCCCAGCTCGCCGATAATGTTACGAAATCGAATGCGCTCTTTGGGATCCAATCCAGCTGTAGGTTCGTCAAGAATCAAAATTTGTGGATCATTCAGCAAAGCTTGGGCAATTCCCAATCGCTGCTTCATTCCTTCGGAGAATGTGCGGATTTTATGTTGTGCTTGATTTTCAAGGCCCAGCATCACTAACGTTTCCTGCACACGTGCTGAAGCTTGATTAATACCGATCCCTTTCAAAGAGCACATATACATGAGAAACTTATAAGCACTGAATCGGTTATAAAATCCAAATCGTTGCGGCATGTAGCCTAACAAACTTCGATAACGGTCTCCCATGTTTTGGATAGACCGCCCGTTCAACAAAATTTGTCCAGACGTGGGCTTGGAAATGTCTACAATCATGCGAAGCAATGTTGTCTTCCCTGCTCCATTCGGCCCAAGGAGACCGTAAACACCACCACTGGATAGTTCCAGTGAGACTTCTTTTACCGCCAACTTGTTCCTGTATTTCTTGGATACGTTATCCATGGTCAGTATCAAAGGAGTAACCTCTTTCTGTCTGTAATGTATATTTTCTTGCCATCTCATAGATCTGACTGATTAATAGTAGGACTCCGCATAGAGCCATCGCTATAAGTACTGTGGGCTGGATCGTTTGAAGTAGAGTCTTCAATTCGGGATTACTTAGTACAAGCCAAACCAGTGCGAACCACACAATTAAAAAGATACTGACGGCTGTCCCACCTCTGATACGCATCGCGAGCCATAGACTTGTACCTGCTGCGATCATAAGCTGTGTATACGAAAGGCTGATAGCACTCCATGATATGGAAACACCTGTTTCGTTTGATATAAGTAAATTAAGCAAAAAAACAAACGCCATGTTCCCAATGAGCACTACGATTAGACGGGTAAGCATCAGTTGCTGTGCTGTAATTTTGCAGGTCAGCTCGATTTCCATTAATCCTTGATCTCGACCTTTGAAAACTTCTAGCAAACCAAGTACAAATGGGACAGGAACTATAAAGAACACACTCATGTACGGGTCTGTCGTACTGTGGGTACCTAGCCAATAGCCGAACAACAAGAGCATTGAACAGACTAACCAGTAAGATTTGTGGAAGACAGCAACCTCACCATAAACTAACTGGAACAATTCCTTAACTGAATTCCCAGATGATTTTTGTTTCAGGTGAGCATTCATGTGTTCTGGCATATATGTATCCAGTATTCTAATTGTCTTGTCAATCTCCATCTCGGATGGAAATTCAACCGGATACTCATCCAGATATGAAGCAATTTCGTTGTACTCTTCTATTTCCAACTCTGCTACAGGATTCGATTCATCTCCGTTTCCTCTGCTTTTCATCACGTTCACCTCCCACAATAATCTCCTTTAATTTCGTTATCCCCAATCGAATGCGTGACTTCACGGTCGATTCGTTGGTTCCCGTAAGTTCAGCAACTTCCCTGATCTTCAATCCATTGTAATAGTTTAGAATGACTGCATCTCGCTGGTGATCAGGCAAACTTAATACTGCCCGCCTGACTTGCTCGTTCTGAAATTGCTTATGAAAAATATTCCAAACATTCTGTTTTTCACTGGCAGGGAACGCATCCTCAGTTAATTCACTCTCTCTTTGTTGCTGCTTGAACTCCCGGCCACGATAATAATCTCTACAATGGTTCACTGCAATCTTCAGTAGCCAGTGACTGAATTGTCCTGTGTTCTGATACTTGTTCAGGGAATTCATCATTTTTACAAATACCTCTTGAGTGAGATCATAAGCAGTATGGTACTCTCCAGTTTTTCGGTAAACATAAGCAAATATCGACTTATAATGCCGTTTCACCAGTACTTCCATGGCAGCTCGGCTACCTTCACGAATTTCTTGAATAAGCTCTTCATCATTCAACGCTCCCTCACCCCCTCTACAAACAATTAACGAAATTTGGATTGTAAAAGATCAAAAATATAGAGTATATTTTTCTGAATATAACAAAATCTCAAATAAAGAAGTATTAATATACTGACTCTGATCTAAATTTTCTCAGGAGTGTGAACTGCTGGCTCGATCTTTCATTTCCTTATTCTGTTGCAACTTTATTCTTATTCGTTCGTCTAACTACTGATCAACAACTAAGGAGATGACTATGCGAATAACTTGCAGCCCCGGTTTCCCAGGAAGCATGATTGGATCGATTGATCTTCAGCCATCGAAGTATTACACCCCACCTTCCAGTAACAACCAGATTACAGATCATGTTGATCCCGAACTCGTTACCATTCCCTATGTGGAGGATCCAGAATTCGGATCACACTTTGACGCCATGAAGGTCATGAACGGAACTTATAAAGATGAAATGCATGTGAGCTATGATGTAGAGTTTACGATTGATGTAGATAAAAAAGGTTATATTACGCAATTTGAACATACGTTCCAGCTGGAACGTTATCTGGATCTGGTTCGCACACAGTCCTACAAAGTAATCAAGACAAACTGGCGCGGACAAACATTTCACGTGATGACATACAGTTACCTGGAGGAAGTCATTCATCCGAAGAATGTTCTTTTTAGATGTAACCTCGCAGAAGATGTGTTTGTGGTAGCTGAACTTGTCTCCAATCGCTCAGATGAAAGTGCAACTGAGCACGGTATCAGGGATCTGCATTTCCGTGCATTAATCTCGGCCCGAGATGATCTGTACCCATTAGATTATATGTGTGAGCCTGATTTCGACCTGAGTCTCGACTAAAAAGTAGATACATATGTAGAAAGAGCATAAGCTGTCCCGAATCAGCGGGGTAGCCTGTGCTCTTTTTTTTCACAAATGAATCACCAATTTCACTTATTTAAACGCCCTCCTTCACACACTCCACCTTATGCTCCCCATGCCTGCCTCTAAGCAAAGTCAGCTGTAATGTCGATGAATATACCATATTGCTGTACATGCATATGTTCTTCGTACGTTCAGAATTGAGAGGGGTTGGAAACATGGTTTACCGGAAAAATAAAATGCATTCGCTGTTCGCTCTGCCCTTGGCAGGCCTGCTGTTTCTGTTATGGGGTGCTCAAGCGGCACATGCGGAACAGGTCGACAGTTTGTTGCCTGAGCGAAGTCAGCAGGAGATTGTTCAGAAGTGGAATCAGTGGATGAGTGGCAATGATACATCTCCCCTGTATACAGAGACACCTTCGACAAGTGCTCCCTACTCTGCTGGTGTGGTAAGTGATGCCTATCTGGAACAAGGGCTGAACGCAGCCAACTTTTATCGTTTTATCACAGGGCTACAAGGCGATCTTGTCCTTGATCCTACCTTGAATCGTCAAGCCCAGCATGGGGCTGTTGTGGTCTCCACGGGTGGATATCTGTCCCATTATCCAGAACAGCCAGGAGATATGCCAAAGGATTTTTTTGACACCGGTTCAAAGTCTGCCAGCAGCTCCAATCTGTACGTTACCAGCAGTGCCAAGAATAACGTCCTGACAAAAAGCATTCAGGCCTATATGAATGATTCAGATGCCTCCAATATTGATCGACTGGGTCATCGGCGCTGGATTTTGAGTCCACAACTGCAACGAATCGGATTTGGACTTGCCACTCGTAGTGAAGCAGGCAAGACATATGATCAGTACTATAGTGCCATGCAGGTATTTGATAAAAGCAGAACTGGGGGAACTTCGTTCAACTACAGCCTGTTCCCGAATCAGGGCGCATTTCCAATCGAAGCCTTTGGCAGTACACAGGCCTGGTCTGTTCAACTGAATACAGATGTATTCGCGAAACCATCACTATCTGAAGTACAGGTCGAGATGACTCGGACTTCCGATCAACGTACGTGGACCTTTAATGCCAAGAATCAGAACAGTGGCTTTCCAACCGGTTATTACAACGTGGACCCTGCGGATAAACAATGGTTTAATCAAGCCTATTTCAATGTAGAGACAGGTGGATATGGATATGGCTACGCCATCATCTTCCGTCCCGACGATGTGCAATTGTTAAAGAACGGCGATACGTTCAACATTCGAATTACAGGTCTGCAAAAGAAAAACGGTACAGCAGCGGAAATCTCATACTCCACACGTTTCTTCCATGTTGACGGTGTTCAAGATACAACACTTACCCGTATAACGCCAGGACAACGGGACCTCAACGTTCGAGCAGGAGAACAGATTGATCTGCCCTCGATCACTGCCGTGAATGATAACGGAACATCCTATGTTCCACAGTCTAACGTTTCCTTCACCACAACGTCAGATCGCATTGCCATCAAGGATGGGAAAATCATTGGACTTCAGGCTGGTAAAGCCGAAATTCGGATTCGTTTTGAAGGGAAAGAAGCGGTTGTCTCAGTTACGGTAACGGGAATCCCCCAATTAAGTGATATCCGCACACATTGGGCGAAAGATGCCATTCAATGGGCCGTTCAACATGAGATGGTCAGTGGATACGAGGATGGAACGTTCAAACCCAACAATCAGGTGAGTGAAGCCGAATTCCTCTCCATGTTGTTTAAGCTGTATGCGAATTCCCATGTCATTCAGAGCATCGATGCTGCAGAGGGACAAGCTATCAAAGGAAACATCTGGAGTGATCGTTATTATACCTATGCTTCCGCGTTGAATCTGAATCTGGATGCCAGCAAACAGAATCCGAAGATGCGCAATCATGCCTTGAACCGAACAGAAGTAGCCGTAATCGTGGCGGGGCTTGGCGGTAAAAATTATACCCAGGATGACGATGCCATCCGGTATCTGCTGAACATGGGATACTCTTCAGGCAAAACAGCAGCTACGGTGCAAGGTTATGCGGGACAAGAATCCTTGACCCGGGCAGAGGCCGTTGTATTTCTCCAGAACCTGAAGGAAAAAGGCTTCGAACTATGGAGCAGACCTAAGAATGCCACTGAAGCTACCGAGAATGAAAAGAACGGCGGATTACCGGATCAGACCATGAAAGCTGTATATTCTGCCGATCACACGCTGGTCCTTCAAGGTACGTTCCCGGCGTATGCCAACCAGACGATGCCAATTAAAATTCATGGTCCTTCACCTGCTGTAGAGCACATCCAGACGCAGCAGGTTACAACAGATGCTTATGGCAATTTCAAATTAACGGTAAGTAATCTTGATGCGAAGGAACTTAACCTCTATGTAGACGTGCACGAAGATTATGCCTACTGGATCAGTGTAGAGGCGGGGCGAACTGCGATAAGTGATTATACCGAGTAACATGTAAAAACCAGCTTAGGAATTCTACATTGAATTCCCAAGCTGGTTTGTTTGTTATGAGGACTGATTTTGGTATGAGACATGACATACGTTCAATTTTCAGTGTGCAATTATTGGTGGATATAACTTTTTAAGTGTAGACTTTAAATCGGATGACCGAATTGCTCTGCCTTTTCTGTCATTATCCTCGCTAACCTCGCTCTTAATCCACTCATCCACTCCGGCTCATATGACCACTGCTCTGCAACAGATTGAAGCATACGCACATAGCCATACAAGTTGGCAAAACGGCGACAAGCGGGGAACATACTCTCCAGATCATAACGTTCTCCTGCCTCGGACCAGTAACCATTCAGGAACAATTGCTTCTTCTGCTCCCATTGTTCAGGCTCGATCTCCTCACGTAAACTATCCAGACTCTGTTCCACGTCCATCGCGTACCAGTGATACATCGAGTCATCAAAATCAATGGCATAACAAGACTGTCTATCTTCGTCATAGAAGACATTATCCAATTCAAAATCGTAGTGGATGAGTCCGAAATTTTGCTTGTTCATCGGCCAAGCCGCAAAATATGTTCGGAGAAACTCCACCTCGTTCAGAGCAGCCGTTTCACCAGGAAAACCCTTTAGGATCTCCTGCATCCAATTCAAAACATCCTTATAGGTCCAGCGTTTCTCCTTCTGCTCAGGCATGAATGCGCGCGATAGATGATGCAGCTCACCCAATGCCTGACCATAGCTGTACAGGATGGAGTCATTCAAATCAATACTTCCTAACTGCGATCCGGGTACTCGCTTGAATACGGAAGCAAAGTACGTTCCCCATGGCGTGTGAGCCTCTACGAGTTCTGCCCCTGAATGGGCAGGTACAGGCTCCATGGCTCCATACTGATTCGTTCGAAGATAACGGAGGAACTCCAGTTCAGCGCTGAGGTTGCTTCGAATTTTTTCCTCTACCGGGGCAAATCGAAGCAATCGCACTTCCCCCTGATCTCTGAACGGATACACGGCATTGGAGGATATACGATAATACTGAAACATGTCCAGCGATTCAGGATCATAACTCCAATTCTTTAAAATCATCTCGGCAAGATCATTATGTTGAAATAAATATTTTAATGTTAACATGGGCATTTCTCCTTTTTGATCATTTCATGTGGATTGCTCGTAGCCAACGAAAGCCTATTTTTGCGCGCAAAAAGCCGCAGGCTATGCCTGCGGCTTTTAAAAATTCTGAGTGTATGAGAAATTTGCACAAGCAAATAAACCTCGCATACGCCAGAAAAAATGAGCAGTTATATCCCTATATATCGGCAGATCTCAGATCGACTGGGAAACTGGATGTGTCCCACACTGTATCTGAATGGTCTGCCGGAATTATTCAGTTTATGTTTACCTTCATTGTAGTGATAGAACATACCATCTTAGACCGTCGTTTCATGACGCTCACTCCCTTCAAAAAACCAGTTGTTACCATAATAGCCGATAAGCCAAATGTAAGCAATTACAAAATGACGATAATCCCATCGTTTTTTACTGGACAATCATCATCCGTTCGACTGTCTCGGTGTTGTCCTTATACCACACCATCACGATGTTTTCTTTTTGAAGATCAGACACTTGAATGGACGAAATCGCACGTGAGCTGGAATTGCCCGAGCGCGGCGTCCCCATGCCTTCCGTGATAGCAACATCATCACTTATATTTAATTTCATCTCCATTCCGGTATCCTTCCATTCCATGCTTGGGGATGAGGTGTCCTGCACCTCAAGTAACGCTAACGTGACTGTGTTTCCATTCACAGAAATGACTCTACCTATCATGTCGGCATTCATCATCCCCTGCGTCATGTCTGGACTGCCTGTACGGTCATTCATACCCGTGCCACCCCTTCCACCTCTAGGCGTTCCTCCATTCATGCCCAGGCCACCGCCATTCGGCATGCCGAATCCATTCATGCCTTGCACAGAACCGGTGTTGGTAATATTCTGGGCGGTTATAACATCGCAGGCCGTCAGCATAACCAAACAGCCCATCAGCAGGAGTGACGTAACCGATGTGAAATATTTATTTTTTCGCATATGATCACCTTTTTCTCAGGGAATATTGCTCCAAGGTACCTTTACGATGGAATATGAAGTCATACGTATCTTTGAACCCCATATAGGAGAGCACAACCAACAGTGGATATACAGGGTAGATATATCTGGACTTAATCTCCCACAGAATATAAAACCCAATGAATCCGAGAATAACCAGGATCAATGTAACTTCGTCATACCGTTTACGACGAATTCCACCGACCAACCGGGTGAGAATAAAACAGTACATCAAGAAATTCATCACATATACGATCCAGAGTAACCCTGTCCGATAAGCCGAATCCCCTTGCAACAGTTCTGTTATCACATTCGTGTAACTATAGGAGCCTGCGATTCCGCCTCCCCTTCCTCTTCCGGCACCGATGGAACTTTCATTGCCGATTCCGTAGCGGTCCATCTGGTATGTCCCTTCGGTCCAGGTCCATATGATCTTTTTGTAATACATCTGCACCAAGTCACTCGCACTTGCTTCAGACAGCTTGTTGCCAATCTCTTGTTTGAATAATACTGCACTTTCGGCCTTATTGTAGTTGGCCTGCCTCTGATAGATCTGATAACTCTCCATATTGTCCCAGAAGCCAAAACGCTCCAGATTAATCCCCATGTTCAGCCACATATAGACCGGTGCGGCATTCTGTCCAACAGGTTCGCTCACTACGCCGGAGGATTGAAGAACCGCGTTCTGAGTCCAGGTTGGTACATTAAACAACATAGCCAGCACACCGATGGAAATGACAACTTTCTTCACTCCGATGCTCCGCATATTTAGCAGGATAGTTATGATGGCAGCGATTAGCACGATCACGCCAATGCTTCGGAAGTAATTGCCCAACGCGAGAAAAACGGCGGCAATGACAATTGTTTTCCAAGACTTTTCACGTACAAAACGAATAACAAAGTATAAACAAGATGTCAGAAATGCTGTGGCAATCACATCGTTATAGATCAGGTTGTTAAGGAACAAGGAAGGCAGGTACGTTGCTGCAAAGATCAACACACCGTAATCACGTTCCGTAGAGCTGTCATTCACTTGTTTATAAATAAGATAAATCATGAACGTTGTTAACGTTGAAAACAAAATATTAAATAGTTTGATGACCAGATAGTTGTCCGGAAACAGGTACAGCAACGTCTTCAAGTACAATACGATCGAGTAGTTAAACGGGAACATGTGCAGATAACCACCCGTTTCAAACGAGGAGTAGTCTTGGTCATACAGCATGTTCATGGCCAGTGAAAGAACGGTCTGCGAATCATCGGTAGGCACTCTCGGAAATACAAAAATGATGATGATCTGAATGACCAGAGAACATAACAGCACAATCGGAATAACAACCTTCGGGCTGTATTTGTTCAGTTTCAGACACAGAGCATATAACCCGACACCTGAACCAAGAAGCAAAAGAATGACCGGGAGAAAAACACTCCACTGCTGCATGCCCAAAATGGGATTGTCCCCATACAAGGCGTAGTTGTACTGTGCCCTCACCAATAAGGACGAAGCAATAAACACCGCAACAAACACGAGCAAAATGAGATAAAACGACTTATGCAGCATCTTAGACATGCCAAAACTCCTTTTCCATTACAGGATTCCGTGAGTATTATAATGGCTCTGGCTGAAAAATCGCTGAATTCGAATAAACAATTGCATTCATTAAACTAACGAATTATACCTTTAATGTCGATAATATACATCGAATACATAATAATATTTTTTTACTAGAAGGAGATTAGAACATGTTTATTCAAAAAAGGTACATCCGCTCGTTACTCTCTCTTCCTCTGGCAGGCCTGTTATTCATGCTGCTGGGGACCCAGCAGATCGCTGCTGCCCCTGTCGACAGTCTGCTGCCTGAGCGAAGTGAGCAAGAAATCAGTCAGAAATGGACGCAATGGATGAGCGGCAAGGACCAAACTGCTACATTCACACAGAATCCCTCGACCAAGGCACCTTATGTCGCTGGTGTAGTAAGTGATTCCACATTAGAGCAGGCCCTAGGTGCAGCCAACTTCTATCGTTATCTCTCCGGTTTGGATGGAGATCTCGTTCTCGATGCTGCTCTCAATCGTCAAGCCCAACATGGAGCAGTCGTTGTTTCTACCGGAGAATTGACTCACTTCCCAGCTCGTCCGGCAGATATGCCAAAAGACTTTTTTGATCTGGGAGCCAAATCGGCTTCAAGCTCCAATCTGTACGCTTCCTATAGTGCTCAAGGAAACCTTGCAGTCCAAAGTGTTGAAGCTTATATGGATGATTCGGATGCCAGTAACATTGCTGCACTCGGCCATCGCCGCTGGATTTTGAGTCCGCAACTGAAGAAGGTCGGATTCGGGATTGCATCCCGGGACAACAAAAACTATGCAAGCCATTTCAGCACCATGCAAGTGATGGATACGAGCCGGTCTGGAAAACTCAATTACAATTACAACTTGTATCCTAACAAAGGGGCATTCCCGATTGAGGCATTCAATGTGTCACAAGCTTGGTCTGCACAGCTGAATCCGGACGTCTTCGCGAAGCCTTCCAATTCGGAGGTACAGGTGGAGATCGTGCGTTCATCGGATCAGAAAACTTGGGTACTGGGAGCAAAAAAACCGGTTAGCAGTGATCCTGCAAAGGCCTATTTCAATGTAAATTCCGATGGTTATGGGTATAACTATGCTGTTATTTTCCGCCCAGATAATTTGAAATCCTTGAAGGCAGGCGACACGTTCAACGTTCGCATTACCGGTTTGAAAAAGAAAGACGGGTCCAAAGCAGAAATTTCATATCAGACACGTTTCTTCTCGGTTAGCAATCCTTCACAAGAGCCTGTAACCGATCCACAGAATCCTGGGACAGAACCACAAGACCCTGGAACAGAGCCCCAAGACCCGGATACGGAGAACGAGGATTACCTGGATAACCATCTAATGCAGTTCGAATATACAGCGGATCGTACGCTGAAAGTACGGGGAACACTCACGGCTTATGCAGGCAAAACATTCTCATTCCAGATTTACGGTCCTTCACCTGACGAAAAACATATTCGCACTGAAACGGTGAAGCTGGATGCTAATGGTCGGTTCAGCCTGACCGTTCCCAATCTCGGCGTGTCCGATCTGACCATATACTTGCAAGTGGACCCAAGCTTTATGTATCTGATTCCTACAGCAAGTAATTCAGACGTTACGTATTACTTTGAATAGAAGCGAAGCAAGAGCATAGGAATAAACTAAAGTAAAATAAAATACGACCAGAGTAAAACCTAGAATCTAAAAACAAAAACAGTCGGAATGCATAGGCATCCGACTGTTTTTTATAGTTTATGATACGAGCTTTTGTGATAGGAGCTTTAATTACTTCGGTGCTCCTTTTTTGCGTTTCTTTTCCAACGCGATCTCCACATTTTCTTTCACGCGATACTCCACAATCCGGCGAATGAGATCCTCGGGCAATGGCTGATCCAGCGGAAACTGGACAGACCCCTTTCCCCCTTTATACTTGGAGAGTTCCTCCTGGAAAGCTTGAATTCCCCTGGGAGCAGGGTAAAACCCAATATGATGCTGGTAAGCGGCAAAATGAACCAAATTCCCATGCTGTGCATACGTAGGCATCTTGTAACTGATCTTCTCTTCGGCGTTCGGAGCCGCTTCACGAATAATCTGTCTTATTGCCTGTAATCTCACCTGTACATCAGGTGCAAACTCCGAGATATATTCATCTACCAGCACCGAATAATGGTTACTCTCAGCCATCTTGGACTCCTTCCACCACGGATACATCAATGGATTCGTGGTACGGGATATTTGTTTATATTGTACTTCAAATGGACAAGTAGAACAGCTATTTTACAGCAACTGAGGGATGTATCGGTTGTGAAAACTTAAGCCTGAAATTATAGCGTCATGGCTCTACCATTTCGCATCAGGTAATCTTCTTTTGTTTTGTAATCCGGCATGATACTGCCGATCCGTCGCCAGAAGGAGCGATCATGATTCATGTGGTGAATATGGCAAAGTTCATGAATGATGACATAATCGATCACTTCCAGTGGCGCCATCGCCAGGCGATAATTGAACGTAAGTTTTTTGTCCCAGCTACAACTGCCCCACTTCGTGGGAGAATCTACGATCTCTATTGACTTCGGCTTCACCTTCAACTCCTGCTGGTAGCGTCCGATACGCTCCCCAATCATGCGTTTACACTCGGCAAAATAAAACTTCTTCAGATTCGCTCGCAGCTCTTCTTCTGTCAGACCCTCTACAGGGATTAAGTCATGCAGTGCATGCTCCTTGCCAAAAAGCAGAAACTTCCCCTTGCCCTCATCTTCGTATTCCTTGGCTTGAGGACCATCCAGCGCCCGCTGCATCAGAGCCGATTTCTTCAAAATCACATCCCCGTGCTGCTCTACAAGTTGCCGGATCATGTCTTCACTGGTACCATTCGGTGCTTTGATCGTTACCATGTAAGGCAAGTCCATCGTGATGGACACTTTCTTGCGTTTGCCGTATTGGATATGACAGTTAATGCTGTGATTATTTAATTCTATAGTTAACATAATGCGCTCCGCTTCTGAAGTTATTCATTCAACCAAATCAAATTGTATACCATCTCCGGCTATAATGCATACTGTTCGGCGATATATCTATTTCTGTTGTATTTTTATACATTATTATGTATTATTATTTAATCATAAAATCGGAGGTTGGATATGACGCATACAACGGATACCGAACACAAAACCATCGAGGAACTATCGCTTAACCACTGGCAGCCCTTGTCAACTTTACTTTATGACGGTTGGATACTCCGTTTTGCCAAAGGATATACCAAACGTGCCAACTCCGTTCAACCGATCCACTACTCCACTCTGGATGTGCATGAAAAGATTGAGGAATGTGAGCGTATCTATGCTTCCAATCAGTTAAGTACCATATTCAAAATCACGCCGTTTATTCAGCCGGATCATCTCGACCAACTTTTGCAAGAAAAAGGGTATGAAGTTGTCGATCTCACCCACCTCCAGACTCGGAGTCTGGAATATATCAAAGAGCCTGTACACCAAGCTGTACAAATCGACGAACAGTTGACCACAGCGTGGCTGGATCACTTTTGCAGGTTAAATCAGGTGAATGATCTGCAAAGGGCAACGACGGAACAAATGTTACATAACATCCGTACACAGGTAGGTTTCATCTCGCTGTTGATCGATGGGCAAGTCGTCGCTTGTGGGTTCGGTGTAATTGAACGTGGCTACATTGGATTGTATGACATCATTACAGACGCTAACTTCCGGAATCGGGGACTTGCTGAACAGATGATCCTGCACCTTTTGCATTGGGCAAAAAAACAGGGCGCCACGGCCAGTTATCTACAAGTTGTAGCTAATAATGCCCCTGCGTTAAAGCTCTACGCCAAGCTGGGTTATTCAGAGATTTATAGCTATTGGTACAGAGTCAAAGAATGGAATGAGTCCTGACCATGCTGAAACCAAAAACTGCCCTCCTCTTATAAAGGAAAGGCAGTTTTTAATTCGGCTTTCTTTAATGTACAAAACTCTTCACAACATACAACAGCTACTCCGTACGATTTTCTACAAAGGAATCTTCACCAGCACCTCATATTTCATACCAGCTTGTATGTTCTTGATGATGTCCCCTGCAATTCGTTGACCGTCAACATGCACTTCAATCGTCTGGACAGTTGCATCCTTCTTCATGTTTACATTCAGCTCAGCTCCGCGGAACAAACGTGTGACCGATACCTCGTTCCAGTCTTCAGGTAGTTGCGGACGCACTTGAAGTCCTTGTGCATGACCTTGCAGGCCAAACAATCCGTCGATCAGGCAGCGATACACCCACGGCACCGTGCCGGTGTTGAACAGATGACTGGAGCGCCCGGCTGTACGTGGGAATTGATGATAGGCTCCGCGATAATAATTCGGGATAAATACAGGTAGCTGACCCCGCTGGAGAATATCCTCGCCATCAGGGCCCGGAATCATTTTACGCAGCAAACGATACGCTTTCTCCTTCTCGCCCACCAGGTACAACGCGTAGATATAGAACGCCGCCGCGTGATTGTACACTGCACCATTCTCTGCGCTTCCCGGATGTTTCTGCGTGACACGACCTACATCCTCCCGCATGGCGGTGAAAGACGGCGCGAGCTTCTCGACACCATATGGCGTCTCCAATTGCTCCTCTACGGCACGGATTAACTTCTCCTGTTTATCCTGGTCCGCAGCACCGCTCATAAGTGCCCAGCTCTGAGGATTGATATAGATGCGCCCTTCCACGTCGTTGCTTACACCAAACACTACGTTATCATCCGTAATTCCGCGGGCATACCAGTCCCCATCCCACAGATACTCATTGGCTACCGCATTGGTCTGATTGGCTTCCTGACGGAATTCCTTCGCAACCTCGGCATGCCCTGCCTGTTCAGCAAGATCTGCCCACACATTAAATGCATATGCCGTCGCAATGGTCAGCCAGCCGGATACGCCTTTGCCTTTGTATCCCACCATGTTCATCGGATCACACCAGTCGCCCTGATTAATGTAGTTCAACCCACGCGCATCCCGCTCATGGATCAACCAGCGCATCGCAAGATTCAAATGTTCCAATACCGAAACCTTCTGTTCACTGTCTGTAAAAGCAACCTGTTCCTCCAAAATGCTATAGTCATTCGTTTCATCCAAATAGGTCTTCATACAGACAGGAAGCCAGATGCAGTGATCGGTATGAGGAACCTGGTTAATATATTTCAGTTCTGCGTCCGGGTGCAAAATAATGCCGTCTGGCATCGCGCCGCTTATATGCTGTTGAGACAAAGCGGTTAAGAACGCAGCCCGCGCAATCTGTGGCTGAATGTAACTCATGCCCATGTTGTCCTGCAAATAATTCCGCGTCTGCGGATCGGTTGTCAGACGATTGGTTTTGCCATGATAGTACATCTGGCGAGGTAACCAGTGATTTACGACATTATCTAGCCAGCTGTCCGGTGTCTCAATCTGGATGTTTCCTTGCCCTTCCGCAATATAACCAGCATACTCCTGCTCGGCTGCGGTGAACCCATCCTGTCCTTCCTTATTCTGCTTCACAAAATAATGCTGACGAATGCCCTCAATCTCTGTCTCATCATGAGCCGGGCCAAAGATAAATCGATACGCCTGCTCCGCTCCTGCTTCCAGTTCGACTCTATATTGCAATACAGCGACAGGTGTCTCGTACCGTGCATCTCCACCTGCAAGCGTCTCCGATTGAAGGGCGGAAGGATTATGAAGTCCGCCTTCGCCTTCAAAGCTCTCATGATTCACTTCCCATGCGGTCGGTTCGTGATCTGCAAGCAGATAGGTTTTGTCGCTGTAGTTTTTGATTTTGCTATAATCCTGATATTTCTGATACGGCGTAACCGCAGAGCAGACAATGCCCTGCAAATCTTCCACATATGAACCGGACTGGTTCATCCATGACATATAACCAACCGTAAAATAAGGGTAGATACTAAGCTTGCGTTTTCTCGAAGACAGATTAGTTACCTTCACACGCCACAGCTCCATGACATCTTCCTTCGGCAAACGCAGGGACATCTCAATGCAAATGTCGTCCTGAATTACTTTCCAGTGAATATCGTGTTTGCCTACCGCGAACGTATAACTTTCCGCCTGCTTGCGAACCGGTTCATACGGGGCTGAGAAGATTTCGCCGCTAATTTCATCTTTAATGTAGACAAACCGTCCCGGATGATGGGCATAGTATGGCTGCTCCGGTTGCATAAACGTCTTGGCTTCCAGGTTGGGCGCATACGAATATTTGGCAGGTTCTGGCTGCATGAATTGGGCCACAGCGTACCCCCGGCAATTCACATGAATCATCATCTTTTCATTCCAAAGGAATCCGGATGCCTTCGGTAAACTTGTCGGGCTGGTTAGTTCAACATATTGATTATCTTCCGTTGCTTTAATCATCACTGAACCTCACTTTCAGATAATGGAGTCAAAAGACAGAAAACGTTTTAGGTAACTTGTATACAACTTAGTCCATTATAACACGGGAACGCTTACAAAGAACTGAAAACTAAAAAAGAGCTGAGAACCTCAGCTCCGATTACGCTCCAATTGTTTTTCGATGCCCAACCTGTCGATCTGAATCCAATACTCTGCAATTTGTTCGTTTTCCACTCGGTATACCGCACTGGCAATTTCAATCACCGGGAGGTTGGTTGGACTGTATCCGTCCACTTCGCCAATATGGGTACCTGTTTGTCTCCAGCGCACATAAACTTTATCGCCTTGCGTCAGCATCTCTTGAATTTCGAGTGAAAATTCCCCGTAAGCTTCAATCATCTCTCGCACATGATCCGCATAATCGGAAGGTGTACGGGTCACCGTGACCTCTTCTTCAGATATCACTTGATGGGCCAGTACCTGTTCCGCCATCACGATGCTTGCATAATCAGGATTCCGACCTGATCGGACTTCTTCAAAAAAGGTTCTGACAATCTGTTCCGCTGTCATACGGCACCCCATTCTATTCAAATTATTCTGTTATATATTTAAATATGTAGTAACTCTTGTATTTTAACATGGTCCCCTCGCTACGGAATTACAACTGTTCTATTGTTCTACAGGACTTATATCCTATCCTCTCACCTTGACAATGCGTCAATATGACCATAAACTAGCAAAGGATGTCAGGAAATTAATAGGAGGTTTAGATGTTAAGAGGTTCACATATGGGTTTTAACCATATCTGATAATCTTTCGGTGTGTAGCAACGTAGCTATTAGAGCAACTCAGAAAAACAAGAAAGCGGTGTATCATGAAACGTCTATTTTTCATTATGTTTGCGCTCACCCTGTTACTGGCTGGATGCCAGAGTAATGAACAGGAAAGCAGTCCGTCCGAGAATAATCCTACCGAAGTAGTAGAAGGTTCTACCATTTTAAGTTTGAAGCAAAAATACGGCTCCGAATCGGAACAAGCAATTATGCCGATGTACAACGTAGCTCAAGATGAAGAATTTACGTTCAAGTTTAAAGCAGATTTACGGAAGAATAACCTGTCAGCTATTGACATTATAAGTGTACATACCGATATTAAAGCACTCAAAGCAAGCGATGTACATGCCCTTCGCGATACCAATGGCAACAACGTTTCCATTAGGCCTCTTGGGTGGGGCGTTTTAACCTCAGATTCCATGAAGAACAAGGATCACGGCTCTTGGGGCGGTGCCCCCATTTATTACATTCGTCTGAATTATGATCCGGATGCGGAAAATCTAACACTGCTCGATCAACCCATCATTATTCCGTTTACAGTGAAATCGGAGTTGCCTGTGCCCAACCTAAGATACGAGATTGATAAAGACAGACGGTTATCGTTGGTCTGGGACAAGGTTGAGGGTGCCACCGAATATAAAATTTATGAACGTTCTGACCTAACCAAATTCGATACAAATGTACCTCTAACTGGCGCAGAGGACGCTTTCAGTAATAGTCTGCCTTTAGATATTGCGGTAACAACAGAGACGTCTTTCAATGATTTTATGAAAGACGGAAGAGGCGGGCTGGGCACTTATAGTGAACTGATAACTACTCATCAGAACCATGGTTTACGAGGAGAATATTATGTCACTGCAATCGGTGGAGGCAAAGAATCCAATTTTAGCAGAGGTGTCCCTACAGCTCCGCTTGCTTCCCAGTTACCAACATCTCTGAAAGAACAATTGTATAGGGAGAAATTAAAGAATATAGATGTACTTCCTCAGAAAGCAACAGTTGAGTACAATGACGGATCTCTAGCCCGTGAAACCATTGTTTATGATACCAAAAGCGTAGAGATTTCAGAGTTCAATGAAACAAATATTCCTTTTCACATTAAAGGAACAGCTCTGAAAAGTTACGTACGTGTAGAAAATGTGACCCAAGCAGACCTGGACAGACTCGCTCAGCAAACCGTAGCCGAGTCCAGCAACGGACTGGTGGAACCAAAGAATAACACACCTTACGTCCCTGCACCTGATGTGCCAACGATCATCAACAATCATGATGAACCTGAGTCTGCAACGGAAACAGAAGAAGCACCGGCTTCGGAAACTCCAACTACAGAGTCCACAACCGATACTGAGACTTCAGAGAATGCAGCTGAACCGGTATCCACCGAGGCTTCTAATGATACTTCTGATAATTCTTCAGATATGGCTTCTGAAGAAACTTCCACCGAAACACCTGCTCCAGCTCCCGAAGCTGAAGAAAACAATCTGGTAGATGAGCAGAAATCGAATACACAGCAAAATGTAGAACAAGGTAATCAGGAAACCGTGCCTCAGCCTGCTACAGGCGATGCAATGATCAATGCAGATTCCGCATTGGAAGAAGTTTTAGCCAAAAACATGATTGCGGCACAAGATAAAATTTCGTTAAAAGCTTTCCCCGAAGCTCAAAATTTCACGACACTCTCGGATGTTGTTCTGAAAGTGATGTACCAGAATCCCTTGATTCTTGGTGTGGAAGGTTTTGAATACAACTATGGTACGCTTACCCTTTCGATTCATTATAATGAATCGGCTAGTGGTATCCAGAAGAAGCAAGATGAGATTATTGCCAAAGCAAACGAAGTTGTGGCTTCCATTATCAAGGATGGCATGAACGAAGACGAGAAACGAAAAGCCATCTACGATTATCTGAACGATAACGCGAAGTATGATGATGCAGCGCTGGAAAATGCGGAGCAAAACAACTTCAAAAATGTCGATCCGCAGTTCAATGACTCGTTTACCACATACGGTATTCTGGTCAAAGGTGTTGGGGTATGTGCCAGCTATGCCTCCGTCTACAAATTGCTCTCCGATCTCTCGGGACTGGAAAGCATCGTTGTAACGGGCGCTTCCAGCGGTGTACCACATGCATGGAACAAGGTCAAAATCGGGAACGAATGGTTCCATGTGGATGCCACCAACAACCTGACAAACTCCGGCATCCCCTACTTCTTGTACAATGCCAACGATGAGACTGCTGCAAGTCAGAAAACAATAGCAGATAAGGATTACTGGCTTGATTCCGAGCTCGCGATGTTTAATGGCGAGAGCGATGCCAATGATTATTATGTGCAGAATGATCTCGAAGTCGCATCCCTTAATGAGTACAAAACAAAGGCGGAGAGTGAACTTAAAAAAGGAGAGAACCGGGTCATTCTCCGTTTTGCCTCCCCTGTTGACTCTGATGAGCTGATGACAGCTGCTGGCGAAGCCCTCGCTGCAGTGGATGAAGCCCTTCTGAATACGGCACAATTGGCTACGCTGGGCAGTTATGCCATCCTGGACCCGAAACCAGATCAGAAGTAAATCCATAGTCACAAAATAATAAAGAACTCCATTTACCTTTATCGGGAATGGAGTTCTTTGTTTAACTGGCCTATAATCGCTGGTCATGATCCACAGGCTTTTTATATTCAACGTTTACGGACTAACCGTACCGCCATTTGCATTCAGTGTCTCGCCGCTCACATAGCTGGATTCCTGGCTTGCCAGGAACACAAATGCCGGAGCCATCTCGGCAGGTTGTCCTGCCCGACCAAGCGGTGTGTTGGAGCCAAACTCGGCCAGCTTCTCGACAGGTTGTCCACCCACGACCTGAAGCGGAGTCCATACCGGTCCTGGTGCAACCACATTGACACGAATCCCTTTGCTACCCACCTGTTGGGCCAGCGCTTTGCTGAACGTGTTAATCGCTGCCTTCGTTGTTGCATAATCCAGAAGGATTGGCGAAGGTTTGTATGCCTGAATCGATGATGTGTTAATAATGGAGCTGCCCGGTTTCATGTGTTTCACAGCTGCTTTGCAGAGCCAGAACATGGAATAGACATTTGTTTTGAACGTTGCATCGAATTGCTCGGTAGTCAGATCCGCAATCTGCTCTACAAACTGCTGTTTACCTGCCACGTTAGCAAGGATATCAATCCCGCCAAGCTCTTTTACCGCAGATTCAATGAGTTCTTCACAGTATTTCTCATCCTTCAGGTCACCTGGCATCGTAATTGCTTTGCGCCCAGCTTCCTCAATCAGCTTCACAACTTCCTGCGCATCTGCTTCCTCTTCCGGCAGATATGCCAGAACGACATCTGCACCTTCACGGGCAAACGCAATCGCTGCCGCCCGGCCAATTCCGCTGTCGGCCCCGGTAACAACTGCTTTGCGTCCAGTTAAACGTCCGCTACCTTTATAACTTTTCTCACCCGCATCGGGAACAGGGGTCATCTCACGCTGGAGCCCCGGCTCATCCTGTTGCTGTTTCCACTCCGGTGTAGCCTTCGGATATTGTGTCGTTGGGTCTTGCATGGTGTGCTGGTCTTGATTAGCCATGTTCAATTCCTCCTTGGTTATTTACACGATATCCATCGTATAAACGTATTTTTTTATTTGTTGTGAATTTAATTTGCGTAAAAGTTGCACTCTTTCCTTTGTAACCGAGTTGGGCGTTATTTAAACTAAGCTAACCGGATTCCCAGACAACTGTCACATATTGAATCTCCCCTAACTGGAGATTGTATAATGAATCATGAGGTGATCTCGTTGAATGCAAACAAAGAACCCTATTCCATCGGTGAAGCAGCCAAACTGATCGGCTCCACGGTGAAAACGATCCGTTATTACGATGAGATTGAACTGTTACAGCCCTCCAGTCATACGGAAGGTGGGCATCGACTCTATACAACGCAAGACCTGTGGCAACTCGAACTCATTACAACACTACGTTATTTGAATTTCAGCATACCGGATATTCGAAAACTCATGTCGGGTGAACTGGCGGTAGCACAGGCGCTGGATCTGCAGATTGAAGCGTTGGAAACCCAGATCGGCACGATGAATTCCATGCTCTCTGTTTTGCAGCAAGCGAGGCAGCATGAAGAAGAAACTTCACTGCGCTCGGAACAGTCTCTCACGTATATCTCCAATCTGGTAGAATCGCTATCGGCCAATGCAAGCAGGCGAAAACAATTTGTTGCTGCCAAGATGGATGAATCCCATCTGCTGGACAGCATTCCGCAGGATTGGAGAGTGTCGTTTCTGCACTTTTTCGATAAATACATGATGAAAGATACCAAACTGACGGCTCAGCAAACACTGGCCTGGAAGGAAATTCAGGAACTGATCAATGATCCGGCCTATTGGGCTGATCTGGCTAGGTTGGAGGTTCCCTTCTTCATTATGGCGAATCAGCCACAAGTCGAAGCGGATGTCTGGGTGAAAAAAATGGAGGCTATTCGCATTCGCACTACTGAAGCTCTGGACAAGCGTTGGGCAATCGATAGCCCTGCTGTACAAAGCATGGTGTGGGACTTTGTGTTGATGTATGCAAGTGTCGAGCATGCCGAAACACCTGAAGTATTTTTTCGCAATCAGGCCCGATATATGCTGGACTCCGTGACTGAACGTATTCTGCGTTTTAACAAGCTATGCAAGGTGATGAATCCCGAATGGAGCCAGATTGTAGATGGCATTAACCTGCTGCAGGAGGGCATGCGGTTACGTTTAAAACAAATGGAAGAAGACTGAACTTCAGTCTCCTTCCATTTTTATGTTCAGCCTTTTTTCAACGAGTAGGACTCATGTTCTCCCACTTCCTTGTCCATATGGAGCGGTTGCCCTTTCAAGTAGTGGTTGAAGAAATCAATCGTTGTATCGTTGACCAACTGTTGCGTCCCCCGCGCATCTACACCCTGCATCCATTCGAGCAGTGGAGAGATCAGGTAGAGGTCGGAGAAACTCAGATGTTTGGTGTTGGTCAGCTCCATCCAGAAGTTCCCTCCTGCGGTTACCGGCTCATACCGAGCGTACACTTCCTCGTAATATTTCTCGGCTTCCGGACGGGTCGTGCCCATCGCAGCAATTTCCTCGTCACTCATCACACTTGTACCTGCAACGGTTGAGTCTGCACTCATCATCAGGAACGGCTTGCCCACGCCTTCCGCAGGGATACGTTTCTCGCCAAACAATACACCGTCCATATTCATGCCTGCTTTCACACGCGGATCATCCATTAACATCTGTACTGTCGTTGCTCCGCCAAATGAATGCCCAAACATGCCGATGTTGTCCAGATCCATATGTCCTGTAAAGCGTCCGCTCGGATCTCCCGTTCCCAACTTCTCTACCTCATCCAGTACAAACTGTGCATCCTTCACCCATGTCTCATTCAACTTGTCCATGTAACTGAATTGCAGCTGCTCAAAGCCTTCTTTCCCTTCCGATTCAAACTGCGCCACACGTCCATCCGGGAATACAGACACCAGACTGCTATACGTGTGATTAATGCCCACCACAATGTAACCTTGACTGACCAGCTGCTCGACCTGGAACGTATTCTGATTTTCATAGCCATGTAGACCATGAGAGAAAAGAACAACCGGATACTTGGCTTCGGCATCTGATAATTGAGCTTCCTGAATCGCATGTGTTTTGACCTGAATCAGACTGGAAAATAAAAGCTTTGGCAGTTTCAGCACTTCATTGAAGGCTGTCCCGTAGATCTCCGGCTTATTAACATAAGGGGCTGTTGCTCCCTCTGCTTCTGGATTTGTTGGATACCAGATCTGTACCATCAGCTCCCGTTTATCTCCGGCGTCACTCGTCAGCAACTCCTCCCGGCTGTTATCTATCCAATCGTAGGATACCGTTCCAATTCCATAAGGACCTGCTGGCTTGGCAAACGAAAACACCGGGAACAGCAGCGGCAAACCAATGCTCACAATAGCGTATACCAACACCAGAAGAGACGTTACGATGATTCGAACACGTCCGAATTTCCCCGCCACAGGTGATTTCGAAGCAGATGCCCCGGAACCTTTGCTGTTCAGCGAGGTTACACCTGACTGTTGCTGGCGTCTTGCCTTTGTAAATAACACAACCAGTGGAACCAACGTGAGCAGATACGCCGGAATCATCGGCCAACGAAGTCCTTCGACCACACCATGGATAATCAGCAGCACACCCGATATGGCAAATCCGCCCCATACCATTTTCCGAAAATGTTGACTCTGTCTCCCAATCCCGATTACCCCCACTAATATAAGCAGGTTGAAAATAAGATAAATCCATTCTACTGTCCTCATAAGATGTATGCCCCCTTGTCTGCCTCCAATCTTAAAACCTCCAGTTACAGGAGATTCAAGCATGAATTTTGCGGATAAAAAATGCACTCCCTGAATGACGCTGAATCACCCTCAGGTTCTCCAATCGTTTCAAGGAATGCATGTATGATATTACGATATAAGTTGATTTTTGAATATTAGACTAGCGATCTTCGCCGCCATTTATCCGTTGTCTTTTGCCGATGCCAAATGCAAAATATCCAGCCACCACAATGGCCATGAACGTAGCTCCAACAATCAGAGGCAAGCGCGTATCCGGGTTAAACGCCATACCGATAATGACGAGGATCAGATACACAATAATAATGTAATTGCTGATCGGGAACCATTTGGACTTAAAGTTATGATCCGCCATCTCGTTGGCCCAACGCTTTCTGAATCGGAACTGGCTGAACGCCAGCGCGAACCATGGAACCATACCCGGAAGAACACTTGCACTGTAGATGTACAGGAACAACTTGGAGTCCGGCATCAGGTAGTTCAGCACAACTCCAATCAGCAGCAAGGAGATTGTGATGACGATACTATTGCGGGGAACCCCGCCTTTGGACAGCTTTTTGAAAAAGGCAGGTGCCTGCCCATTCTCAGCCAGCGTATATAACATCCGCCCTGCACTGTAGATCCCGCTGTTGCATCCCGACATGGCCGCCGTCAGCACCACAAAGTTGATGATCCCCGCTGCAGCAACAATACCAACTTTGGCAAAGGTGAGCACAAACGGGCTGCCCGTCTCGCCTACTTCGTTCCAAGGGTACAGAGTTACGATAACGAATATGGCCCCAACGTAGAAAATAAGAATACGCCACACGATATTTTTGATCGCTTTACGCAAGGTGTATTTCGGATTCTCCGCTTCGCCTGCTGTAATGCCGACCATCTCCACCCCTTGATACGCAGCCGTTACGATACACAGCGCAAAGAGGAAACCTTTGATGCCTCCAGGGAAGAAGCCACCATGACTGAACAGATTCGACAGGCCAATGGCCTGACCCCCATTCCCCCAGCCGAAGAAAATGAGACCCGTTCCGATCACAATCATCGCCACAATAGCCGTCACTTTGATCATCGCAAACCAGAATTCAAATTCCCCATAGAACTTCACCGCCGCCAGATTCGCTGCTGCAATGATCAGCACCCCAGCAAGTGCAGGCAGCCACTGCGGAATATCCGGGAACCAATACCCGACATAGATGCCAATCGCCGTAACTTCCGCCATACCAACCGTAACCCACAGGAACCAATAGCTCCAGGCGGTCAGAAATCCGGCAAGCGGACTAATATATTTGTGAGCAAATGTTGCAAACGAACCCGTGACCGGCTCCTGAATCAACATTTCACCCATAATACGCATGACAAAAAAGATAACGATACCAGCCAGTAAATAAGCCAGCAGCACGGATGGACCTGCCCATTTGATCGTACTTGCCGATCCCATGAACAAACCAACGCCGATTGTACCTCCTAGTGCAATCAGCTCTACATGGCGGGGCTTTAGCCCTCTAGATAGTTGCTTTGATTCCAAACGATTCTCCCCTTTTCTTGTGTACAGCTTCCTGATGTAATCTTTAATTTTCACATTCACATTAACGCAATGCAGAATTACTTCACCAAATTGTACGAGATGTGCCGCAGAAATACAACAAGGAATGTGAGGAAACGGATTCACTACACATATAGGTATAGGATAACCGCTTAATGAATATGGCAGACAGTTCAATAAACAATTCACTGCAGCGTTGTGTAAACAAAGTGACAGAGACTTTCTAATACATGACTCGACAGGGAGGTTGCTGGAACCCCCAAAGGACAACTCACGTATTGTATATGTGGGTCGCAATACCGTAAGTGACTTGTTCGCTATTGACCTGCTTGTATAAAATTGAAAAATGGGAGACTTTACATGCCTAACTTTTTACTGGTTTTATTTTTGTTTAACCTGTCTCTCTTTCTGCTTCACGAAATGGATGCCATCAGGCGATCCGAGTGGAAATTGTTTATTGTGTTAAAAGATATGGAAGATGATAAAGCGTATAGGTATTTCACTTGGATTCACCTGCCAATGTATACCATTATCCTCTCTCTTCTTTTTAGCTCGTATCAGACCATTACATTTTGGGTGCTGGATATCTTTTTCATCATACATACCGTATTACACTTCTTTTTCGAAAAACATCCTCGAAATGAATTTAAAAACGGGTTCTCCAGATCATTGATCTACCCTATGGGAATAATCGCTTTAATTCATTTGATATTCCTAATTATCTAATCTCTTTACAACGACCGAATGAAGGACTGACAGCCTATTCATCTATTCTGAAAATGGAGGTAATACAATGGATTACGCCAAATCAAAATATGCCATCGTAGACGGAGAAGCTTCAAGGCGTTGGAAGAGGTCATGTTGCAGCGTAAAGGTAATCTGATCATGAAATAGGGTATTGTAAAATAAAAGTAAAAATGGAGGTGTGCCTATGCAGCAACATCATGCAGTACGAGTTGAATTATTCGTTTCCAACACCCAGATCATCAAGAAGTCGTTCAAATGGCAACATGCGATGATGCAACGTCTGGTTGCCCTACTCTATACAGCGGAGAATAAAACAGCGGATGGGGAAGCTATTCGTCAAAGCCATGAGTTGATTAAGCAAAACACAAAACTATTCTCTGCATTCAGAGGTAATTCGGCCATTAGCATTGCTGCCATGCTCTCCCTTACAACAGATGAAGAGACGAAGCTGGCAGACACCCTGCATGTCTATGACTTGATGAAAGAGATCAAATTTCGCAACTCCGATTATCTGGTTATTGCCGCCTATCAGATCGCTACTCAGACATCACCTGACCAGTTTCAACCTACGGTGGAGCGGGCCAAATTATTTTATGATGGCATGAAAGCAGAGCATCGTTTCCTCACTGGACAGGATGACTACATTTTCGCTGCCATGTTGGCCCTTTCCGATCTCGAAGTAGATACCGGTGTGGCACGTATGGAACAACTCTACGGGGAATTAAAACCAGAGTTCTCTTCCAGAAACAGTGTGCAGGCGTTAACACAGGTCCTGGTTCTTGGAGAGGATGTCCCGGATGCAGGTACTCGTGTGATTGCTTTAAATGAAGCTTTTCGCAAAAGGAATCTCCGAATGGACAAAACGTATACGTTAGCCTCTCTCGGAATACTTTCTCTACTGCCTTCGGACAGAGACTCATTAGTGGATGAAGTCGCGGAAACAAATGACTGGTTACGGACTCAAAAAGGCTTTGGTGCCTGGTCAATCGACAAACAGGAGTTGCTCCTGTTCTCGTCTGCTCTGGTAGCCATTCAACATGTGGAGAATCTGCGGAACGGTGTGCTTACGACAGCAATCTCAACCAGTATCACAAATATTATCATCGCTCAACAAGCAGCCATGGCCGCAACTGCCGCAGCATCGGCTGCTGCTGCTTCTTCATCATCATCTAACTAATAAGTGACCCTGTTACCTTCAATATAAGATGAAAAAGACCCTCCCGAGTTCAAGTTGACTCGGAAGGGTCTTAAAACATTCAAACCTACACCTAAAATAATGTTCATCATTCGCTAGGATATAATCCCCGTATCTCGGAATTCTTCCACGAAACTATCCAGCCAATCCGAACCATAGTCCAGCGCACCCATATCACTCTCAATAAAAGCAACATCTAGTCCCATCACCCAGAATCGGCGAGCAACAATAAAGAGATCAACCGCCTGTTCATCTTCCGAGGAAAAGCTTCTGACTGAACGATATCCTGCCATGAGCGCATCCCATAATACTGCCTTTCGCTCATCAGACTGTCTTTTTCGAACTTTCACTTGAGCTAAATCATAGGCACGCCAGCCTTTGGCTGCCCACTCGAAGTCATAATGGATGAACTGATGTTCCTGTTGAAACACATTGTTATTCCCATGCATATCGCCATGGCACAGACCAAAGTCCAGGTCTTGTCTGGAAGTAGCAACGATGCGTTCTTTTAGCGTTGTGGCAAACGTATGGAGAAATGCTGCTGCTTCATTGTTCTCACCGATATAGTGGATAATTCGCTCAAGGGGTTCGTCAATAAGTAACTCCAGATCCAGCTCATATCGTGGCAGCTCCATGTTCACCTGATCCATAGCCTCATGCAATTCAGCGGCAGATTGGCCAAAGGCATAACAAGACTCCTCATCCTCCAGGTTGTTCTCCGTACCCTCGATATACCGAAACATTACAGCAACCCGCTTGCCTTCCGCAGCCTCCAACACCGTATATCCCGTATAATCTTTCTTCTTGATGTATTCTCCAATGTCTGTATGTTCCGCAGAACCTAGAACGTTCTTGAGTTGAGACAATAATGAAAGCTCATACTGAACATCTGCCTCCGTGATTTCAGTACGGTAGATACGGAGAATGTACATGCCACTGGACGTGCGAACCCGGTAAGTATCATTTAATCCTCTAAGCCAAAACAAACATTCTTCCCATGTTCCAATGTCATATTGATTACTCAATGCAGACTCCAGGTACCTGGGGTTAAGCACTGAACGTAAAGCAGTCGGTTGAATGGACATATGTATGCTCCTTCGGTTTAATATGATTATTTCTCATCTGATGAACGATGTAATCCTTTTCACCTATCAACCTATAACATAGTATATTTTTCGTTTATTTTCCAGAATATATATTTTGATAAACAAATACTCTGTAGACTCCTATAGCTCCCTCTCTCTCATCAGCAGGTTAGATAGGGCTATTTGCATTGACTCGATTTCCAGATTTCAGCAGGTTATTACACTCTGGGTCGGTGCCAGTACTCGACAATGCAGCACATTCACGAAAGGCAAAATGTTTGCACCCCCTACATTTTTGAACATCCAGATGCACTAATGCATAATTGATGGCTTCACCCGTGTGCTCAAACATATGATCCGAACCAATCCATTCAATCAATCCTGTTCTCTTCAGCATCTCCAACGGTTGCGCCTGAATGCCTGAAAGTAAAACCCTGCCCCCGGATCTCTCCATATGTTTGACAACACGGGCCAGATTGGATTCACCTGTCGTATCCATAAAAGGCACCTTGCCCATGCGCAACAGCAGAGTGCCTGGGCGCCGATGAATCGAATCCATGACTGACTTCTCGAACATATCCGCTGCGCCGAAAAAAAGTGGCCCTTCAATTGTATACAGACTTATTTGCGGACAGTCATGTCCTTCCCGAACCATGTGGGCCATGACTTTCTCATGTTTATGCTCGGGATCGGGCAGTACTTTGGCAACCTTCAACATCTCACTCATCCGCTTAACAAATAAAAGGACAGCCAGAATCAACCCAACCTCTACAGCCGTTGTTAAACTTGTAAATACGGTCAGCAAAAAGGTAATAAGCAGAACGAGTGAATCGCTCGTTTTGGTTTTCATGACATGTATGAAGGATCTTCGTTCACTCATATTCCAAGCAACCAGCATGAGAACGGGAGCCATACTGGCAAGAGGAATGTGGGATGCATATGGCGCAAAGAGAACAAGTACCAGCAAAACCACTACACCGTGAATCACGCCAGACCACGGCGATACTGCGCCGGATTTGATATTTGTTGCTGTACGTGCAATCGCTCCTGTTGCAGGAATACCACCAAATAACGGCGTCACCATATTAGCAATTCCCTGCCCAATCAACTCTCGATTGCTGTTATGCCGACTTCCGGTCATGCCATCGGCAACAACAGCCGACAGCAGCGATTCAATTCCACCCAGCATGGCAATGACAAAAGCGGGTTGCAGCAAGTTCACGATACGCTCCCAAGTGATCTCAGGCATATGAAACTGAGGCAAAGCGTTAGGTATGGCGCCAAAGGACGAACCGATCGTAGCCACCTGCCCTTCAAAAAAGAACGCTGCGACTACCGTCGAAAGAACCAGCCCCACCAGTGATGCAGGCACCTTTGGTGCAAACCTGGGCACAAGCAGAAGAACAGCCAGACAGATTCCAGCTGTAAGCACACTGTATATATTAATTGTTGAGATATGCATCCCGATTTCTTTCATATTAGACCAGAAATCCTCGTGTTTCTCGATGCCCCGAAGTCCCAGGAAGTTCGTAATTTGTCCGCTAAAAATAATGACGGCGATCCCTGCCGTAAAACCGATAGTCACCGGCCTTGGAATAAACTTGATTAATGCCCCAAGCTTGAATACGCCCATAAGTACAAGCATCAAGCCGGCCATCATTCCGGCAATCAGCAGATTCTCATATCCATACTGCATCACAATGGCAAAGAGGATTGGAATGAATGCCCCCGTTGGCCCGCCAATCTGGAACTTGGACCCACCCAGCAAGGAAATGAGAATCCCTGCGATTACTGTGGTATACAATCCATACTCCGGTTTGACCCCGGAAGCGATGGCAAAGGCCATACCGAGTGGAATCGCAATGATACCTACAATCAGTCCCGATAACAGATCCTTGCGAAAAGCGGCAGCATTATACCCTGCATATCTCCCCATCCATCTCATGTACAAAAACCTTCTTTTCTTCATATATTTGAATATTTGAATATATTTAAAAGACTACTCCCCTGCATACGTCCTGTCAATCGGCTTACGCACAATTCCAACGGGAACCTAACACAAAAAACAAGAACCTCCGGTGATTACAACCAGTTGCTCTTGTTTATTGTGTCAGGACTCTTTACGAATATCTTCCAGCATGGAAATGGCATCAACCAGATGATTGTCAAAAATCTGTTTGGTGACTGCCAGCAGGTCCTTAATCAGCGGATCACGCAGCGAATAGGTGACGGTTGTCCCTTCTTTGATTCCCTGAACAACATTTTTGCTGCGCAATACAGCCAGTTGCTGTGAAACGGCAGAACCTTCCGATCCCAGAATGCTTTGCAGTTCATTCACGTTTTTGGCTCCTTCACTCAGCAGTTCCAGAATCTGAATCCGCATCGGGTGTGCCAATGCTTTGAAAAAATCCGCTTTAAACTGTTGTATGCTCTGATTCATACGCTATGCCCCTTCAATCGAACTTTTGAAGATGCAAATATCATAACATAGAACGGGTACCATGCTTTACTCTAACCATAACGGTTTGATGGAAAAATTAAGATTGACCTTGAAGTACACTTCAACCTTTATACTTTACTTATAGTCTCCACAGACCGTATATCTGAACTCCATCAGGAAGGGTGATTCC
The DNA here is from genome assembly GCF_900101225.1 of Paenibacillus sp. CF095. Classification (NCBI taxonomy): domain Bacteria; kingdom Bacillati; phylum Bacillota; class Bacilli; order Caryophanales; family Paenibacillaceae; genus Paenibacillus; species Paenibacillus sp. CF095. Next base: position 103,885 of record NZ_FMZN01000008.1, on the reverse strand, counting down.
TCAATGAACATGTATATCCATAATCACAAACGCTCGTTGACGAGCTTTCTATTCGAGAAATATATCGGAACGTTAGATACCAAGAAATTTTTTTCAACACGCGAGCTTACCCGCAAACACCTGGATCATATGGGCTTGGAAAACATTAAACCTTATACCTTGGGTAAAACCAAACTGTCATCTTCCATCAAAGAGCGCTCCCATGAAGACATGCAGGTGTTCACCTTAAACGATCGGCACTCACGTGAACAGAGGGTCATTCTCTACATTCATGGCGGGGCGCACACACACCAGCCGCTGTCTTTACACTGGAAATTCATGGACCGCATAGCTCAGGCTCTGAATGCCAAAGTTGTTGCTCCCATCTATCCAAAGGTTCCGCATTTTAATTATCAACACACATATCCGAAATTGCTCAATCTATATCGGAATCTCCTTGCCTCCGTGAACGACTCGGCACAACTCACCATTATGGGCGATTCCGCAGGCGGGAACATCTCCCTTGCCTTGGCCCATTATCTGAAGATGCATAATCTCCCGCAGCCCAAAGATATCATCTTGTTATCACCTTGTGTGGATATGGTGCTGGACAATCCGGTCATATTCGATTACGAGACCCGCGACCCTATGCTCGCTGTGGAAGGGTATGATGTCATCCGGCGGATCTGGGCAGCTGACAAACCGTTGAACGATCCGCTAATCAGTCCAATCTACGGAGATTTCGCCGGTCTGGGCAAAATCAGCATCTTTATCGGGACTCACGAGGGCTTGTTTCCTGATAATATGAAGCTCGACAAACTGCTGACGGATCAAAGAATCGATCACCAAACGTACGTTTACCCCAAAATGAACCATGTCTTTGTCCTCTATCCAATTCCGGAGGCCAAGGATGCTCAGCGTAAAATAGTTAACATCATTAAAAACTCAACATATGAAACTAATCAATAAGCTGTAACGCGTCCCCTACTCTCCCGCAGTTTTCCCTTTAGCAAAAAAAAAACGAAAAAAAGCTCAATCCCTGGAATACCGCCACTGGATTGAGCTTTCTTACTGTTATTCTGTCATCTAAATATTATTTATATGAACCATATTCAAACCAGTCAAAGTCAGCCACCTGATCAGATGAAGTACCGTTGCTGCTGCTAAACATTCCGATACAGCAGCCAACAAAGCCGCCAGCTACTTCAGTGCTCAAGCTGCTTGTATCCACCTGTTCCGCCACCAGATGATACTGACTTCCATCCGTGCTGTAGTAGAAGCTTAGTTGCTGACCTGTCGCGGCCAGTTTGATATACACTCGTGATACTTCATCATCCAGCGCGACTTGCGCAATGTGGGTATCCTGACCATCTATAACGGTCACCACACGCAGCACTTGCTGGTTCTCGGTCAGAGCACGCTCAATCCGTATGTGATACAGATCGTTCTGAATGACGACAAGACCAGCAGTTTCGTTTGCATTCCCGGGCACAAATTCCATCGCTGTAGCTGCGACATAATCCATATGCCTTTGACGCAGACAAACAAAGCTGGAGTTTTCTTTTTCCTTCAATGTTTGCGGTTTCAGCTTCAGCCGCAAGTATCCTTTGCGTTCGGTTAATGAATAGAGATCTTCCTGAGGATTGCGCAGGAACATCCATTGCAAGCCCAGACGATCACTGTCAAAATGGTCAAAACGCAGTTGCGGCTCTACCGGAACAGGCTTCAAATCCAACGTGCCCTGCTCCTCCAGGATTCCGCGGCCCTCATTGACAACAGGCCATCCGTCCTCCCAAACGACAGAAGCAAGGAACGTCTCCCGCCCCAGATTACTAAAGCTCCCTCCATATGGACGCGAAGCCAGCATGACCATGAACCATTGACCGTTCTCAGCCTGCACCAAGTCGGCATGTCCTACATTAACAACAGGGTAACGTTTACCCAAATGGCGATGTGTAATGATTGGATTATTCGGATTCCCGACGTATCCTTCGGTCAAACTTTTGCTACGAGCAATGGTCACCGCATGGTTTGGCCCTGTGCCTCCCTCTGCAATCAATAAATAGTAATATTCATCGATCTTATACAGATGCGGGCCTTCCGGCCAGATGACATCCACCATCGCCCCGCGCCACAGAACGTAACTGTCTCCCACCAGCTTCATACTGCCCAGATCCAACTCCCGTAGCCAAACTTCCCAATTGCCATTATAACGAACTCCCTCAGAGCAAGGACGTGTACCAAGGTAATACGCTTTGCCGTCATCGAAGAAAATCGTAGGGTCTATGCCTTCTGCGTCTTCAATAAAATAAGGATCTGACCATGGCCCAGCAGGGTCGGTAGCGGTTACAACAAAATTACCGCCATGTGATACATTGGTTGTAATCATATAGAAAGTGCCTTCATGATACCGAAGCGTTGGAGCGAATATCCCCTGTGAATGGCCTGCTCCCTGAAGATTTAATTGCGAAGGGCGGTCCAGCACATTGCCAATCTGTTTCCAATTTACAAGATCACGGCTCTGAAAGATTGGAACGCCAGGAAAATAGGCAAATGTTGATGTCACCAGATAAAAATCTTCACCCACCCGGCATACGGATGGATCTGGATAAAACCCGGGCATAATCGGATTGTTAAACGTGCATTGTTCGCCTTGATTTGCATTCTTCATTCTTTTACCCCTCCAATGGTTAGTCCAGTCACAAAGTATTTTTGCAAGAACGGATACAGTAAAACGATCGGCATTGCCGTCACAACCGTGATTGCTGCCCGAATGGATACAGGCGTCACCATGTTGGTTACATTTTTGAATGAATCCACGTTGACGGTTCCCCCCTGTGAGGTCGCAGAGGATAACAATTTCATCAGCTCATACTGCAAGGTGGTCAAATTCCGATTTCCCGCCGTGTACAACATGGAGTCAAACCAGGAGTTCCACTGACCTACAGCAATAAACAGTGCAACCGTAGCCAGAACCGGCTTGGATAAGGGAAGCACGATACGCATGAAAATCCGAAAATCTCCGGCTCCATCCATCTTCGCGGATTCAATCAATCCCTCCGACAGTCCCTGAATGTAGGTACGAATGACGATCATGTTGAACACCCCGATCAAGCCGGGAATAATGTATACCCAGAAGCTGTTCAGCAGCCCCACTTGTTTGATCAGCATGTATCCCGGAATCAAGCCGCCGCTGAAATACATCGTCATTACGAACAGCGTCGTGACCAATTTGTTAAACATATACTCCTTGCGGCTCAGCACATAGGCCAGCATGGCTGTACAGAATAGCTGTACCACCGTTCCAACTACAGTTCTGGCAACCGAAATAAATGCGGCTTGTGTCAGATTCGGATTCTGGAATACGGAGACGTAATTTTGCAGTGTCCATTCCCTCGGCCAGAGATAGATCCCCCCGCGGATCGTATCCAGCCCGTTATTGAAAGATACGGCAATAGTGTTTAAAAAAGGATATAACGTAACAACCATGACAAGCAACATAAATATGCCATTGGTGATGGAAAAAATAGAATCTCCCAAGTTTTGTTTTCTACTAAATCGCTTCACAGCTCTCCCCCCCTTATCATATCAATCGCTCTTCACCAAGAGACTTGGCAATCCCGTTGGCAATGAATATGAGCACCAGACTGACCACACTTTTGAAAATGCCTGCTGCGGTGGCAAGTGAGTAGTTACCAAGATTAATCCCGTATTTCAAAACAAAAATGTCGATTGTCTCGGATACATCCTGCACAAGTCCGTTCCCCAGCAAGTATTGAATCTCAAAACCTGCGTTCAGTACGTTACCAACGTTGATGATAAGCAGGATAATGATCGTTGGTTTGATGCTTGGAAGCGTGACATTGAACATTTTGCGAAAGCGGCCGGCTCCGTCGATGGAAGCTGCCTCGTACAAGCTTGGATTAATCGACGCCATGGCCGCCAGATAAATAATCGTGCCCCAGCCAATTTCCTTCCACATGCTGGACAGGCCCACAATCCCCCAGAAGTATTTTGGTTCAGCAAAAAAATTGATCGGTGCATCAATCAGACCCAATTTGGTCAGCAGTACATTCACAATCCCTGTTTCCGTTGACAATACATTCGCAACGATACCTGTTACGATGATCCACGACAGGAAATGTGGAAGGTAGGAAACCGTCTGTACCACACGTTTGAACAATATCATCCGCAGTTCATTTAATAAGAGCGCCAGACCAATCGAGCCGACAAATCCCAAAAACAGACTGATCAGGCTCATCGCCAGCGTGTTGCGAATGACACGTAAAAATGTAGGGTCCGTGAATAACGTTCGAAAATGATCCAGCCCCACCCAATCCTGCTCCATAAAACCAATGCCCGGTCTATAATTCTGAAACGCCATCAACCAGCCCCATAATGGTCCATATGCAAAAATAGCGATAAACGCAATAAACGGAAATGACATCCACATTAATTGTCGCTGACTTTTCATTCTGGACAGGTTGTACCCGATCCAGCTTGTTCCCGCTGGGATATGGCTGGTTTTAAACGAAGGCTGCAACTCCTTTTTGGCCATGTTTTTTCTCTCCTTGCTTACGAGTTTATCTATATCACCCAGTCTGGATGAATCGATTCCATTCCTATCCAATCTCCGAATTTAGCGTGTAAGAAAGGCTACGGGGTCCCCCATAGCCTTTCTGTGTGACAGGCCTTTATCCCCACAGTTCCATGCGTCTGCGGACTTCTTCCGTCAGCGCATCTTCATACGCTTTAATATCTGCACTTTCCTTGAGTGTGGCTTGATACTCTTCCCAGGCTTTATCAAATTCGGCTGGTGAAGTCATAATCACTTTTGGCAGCCATTTGCGTTTTACATCGTCCATCTTCTGTCTGGCGATGGTCTCCGGTTTATTTGGTTCGAAATTATAGGTATAGATTGGGAACCACGGTTCATTTTCCTCCGCAGGCTCAAGGAAGTCGGTAAATTTCGTGAATCCGTAGGCCTTCAGCACTTTTTTGTCGATGTCATTCAATGTGGCAAGGTACTCCTCCGGCTGCTCCTTAGGGTCAAGTGCATTCTTCCCGTCAGCGGTCATGCCCTCATGATGCGGGAAATAGACCAACGGGCTTCCCGTGTTTGCCAGCACCCAGTCCGGATCTTTGGAATTCGCACGTTGCTCCTCATTTCTGGAGAACACGCCTTTGTCATCGACTTGATAATCCACGCCTTCCTGTCCCCAGGTTCTCAATACCTCCATCTCAGGGTCCAGCAAATCATTAATATATTGAAGTGCTCCCTCGATATCCTCGCAGCTCTTTGTAATGGCCAAGCCGCCATTCACGTTAAGGATTGGATTGTTCTGATAACGCCCTTTAACATCCTCGGAAAGTGTAATGGACAACGGTACATAGGTTTTGTCATACAATTTTTGCTTCACGAGTGATGCCTCGGCGTCAAGGAACTGCCATCCTTGATCCACCATACCCAGCACACGTCCGGTAGAAATTTTGGATATATATTGATCATAGTTTGCTGTAAAGGTTTCGTTATCAACCAGGCCTTGATGATATACCTCATTGATCTTCTTGAAATATGCTTTCGCTTCAGGAATGGTATTGTAGTTTTTGGCCGTCAGCGTTTCTTTATCAACGATGGCTGCGCCTTCGTTCGGATAACCAGCCATGAAGAGCGGAGGGTTCTCCAATGCGAAATAACGCCAGTCATAGGAGATAATTTCAAATCCAATTGTTGGCTGACCATCAACGGTCGGGTGAGCTGCTTTGTACCGTTCAATCAAGTCAAAGTATTGGTCAAGCGTTTTGATTGTCGGATAATTATCCCACTCCAGTACGGCCTTCTGAATCCAGAATGCTTCTCCGTCATGGGATACTTTCATCGATTTCTCTTGTATATTGCCGAATTGAGGAATGAAGTAGATATGTCCATCCGTCGTATTTTTCATCTTCTTCCAGTCTTCGCCCAGGTAATTTTTGATGTTGGGATATTTATCGATGTAATCCTCAAGTGGTACTAACGCCCCTGCTGCTACTAGTTGCTGAGTACCATCACTCCCATCGATAAAATCGGGATATTCGCCGCCTGCAATGAGTACACCAATCCGCTCTTTGGCTGTTTGGCCCGTAAGCCAGTCCATCGTTACTCTGACGCCTGTTTTCTCCTCAATAGCCTTTAATACCCGATTATCGTCAGGCGCAATTTTTCCCGGTACGGCAAAAAATGCGGAAAATTGTTTCAATTCCCTTCCATCTGCTGTCTTTTCCCCTTTCGAGGACGATCCCGGTGTACATCCAGCGAGTGCGATGACCAGTATTAAAGCTAACAGAGCACTATACTTGATTCTTTTTCTAACAACCTTTTTCATCATGACCCCTCCATCGATTATATTGACAGAAGCTTTTTGGAAAGCGCTTTCCAAAGGCTGACTTAAAATTATCATGCTTCCATGCCCCTCTCAACGGGATAAACTATAGATGGAATCCCACTAATTCCAGCATCTGCGAAAAAAAATATCCCGCCGCTCCGTCAAGGAGTGCAGGATGTTAATCAAGAGAGTACGCAGCATGGGCACTTTTACGATATTGTGCAGGAGTCTCCCCCATGAGTTTCTCGAACCGGCTAATAAAGTAATCGGAATCCCGATATCCCACCATTGTTGCGATTTCGTATACTCTTTGATCTGTTCTGCGCAACAGCCGGGCGGCTTCCTCAATACGCAATTGATTCAAATAATCACTGAAGCTGATTGAGAAATGCTTTTTGAAAATCTGACCCAGATATGCACTATTCATGTAAAACTGCTCCCCGAGCAATTTCAGGCTGATATTTTCTCTGTAATGCTCGTGAATGAAAGCCTCAATTTTGGCTAATACGCCCATTGCATTCGACTTTTGCTGCTCCTTCAGTTTCTCTGCGCACATGAGCGAAAATTCGCATAAATGTTCAATGTTTTCCTCCATGGATAACATCGCGTAGTTCACCTTCAGAAAAGTCGATTCCATCAGCGTGGAATCTGGAGTAACCGTATCGTTATTCACGAGATCCAGCAATGTGTATGCCAAATAATGCAAGTGGATGCGGACAATACCAGGCTCGATTCGCTCATCCAGAAAAAATTGAAAAATCGCCGTTGCATGACTGTATAACTCATCCGTCTGCTGTTCCTCAATAGACTTAACTAGCCCATCAAACAATTGTTTTTCGAACTGTCCCGGCCGATTAACAAATAAAGTCGTATCCATAAGTTCGAAGTAATAAATGGGCCTGCAAGTGGTGAAGAAACGTAAGCTTTTCATTATGCCGCAGGATTGATAAGACTCTTGCAGCGCCTCCAACTCATGTACTTCCTTCCCGACATAACAAGCAATAGCCGCCTCTTGACCATGGCTCAGATCGGCATGTAACCGGGTCAAATATTGCTCCAAGGTCACTGCCTCACGGCTCACCATCAGGTCTGTAACAATGAGCAGAACCGCATTTTTATCGCCTGTAAATGGCTTCAAAATTTGTCCCGGAAAGGGCTTGCCCACCCATGCCTCAACCCGAGCACACCAATCCGTTCCCTGTTCTGGACCAGCTTCCGCCTCAATCAGGATGCAACGCAGTATGCCGGCATCTTGATAGTGGGGCTGCAGACTCGTAACAGCATCCTCCTCAGCCACCCCAAGCAAGATTGACTGCATATGCTGAGCCATAATAATCCGATCTTTTTTTTGCTGATATCGCTTCTCTTCCGTCCGCGCATTAAATGCGACCCTGAACTCCTCAAGCACCTGAACCAGTTCGGTCTTCACAATAGGCTTGAGAATATAGTCATCTACCTGGTATTTAATTGCCTGCTTGGCATATCCGAACTCATAGAATCCACTTAGAAGAATCAGTTTGATGTCACCGCTATATTGCTCGTACAAGGTTTGGGCAAGCTGCATTCCGTCCATTTCCGGCATCTTGATGTCGGAAATAACCAGATCAGGCTGTACAGCGCGTATACACTCCAATGCCTGTATGCCATTGGAAGCCTGACCGCAAATCTGAAATCCGTAAGACTCCCAATCAATTAACAATAGAAGTCCTTGGCGAATAAATGGCTCATCGTCCACAATCAGCACGTTGATCATATCCTCGCTCCTTATTCTTGAGATGCCTGCATAAGAGGAATTTGAATGCCAATCGTTGTCCCCTTCCCCTTTTCACTGAATATGTGCACCTGAACGAAATCATCAAAATACATCCGCAGCCGAATATATGCATTCATCATACCAATGCTGCTAAGCTCGCTCATCCGATCCATACTCGGGTCTTGCATCATTTTGCGGAGCGAGGCCAGCTTGTCCTGATCCATACCGACTCCGGTATCTCGAATGGAAATGTACAGATCCTTGCTTCGAATTTCGAATAATACCTCCACGACCCCATCATTCGACGTCCCCTCAATGCCATGGATACAAGCATTCTCCACAAAGGTGAGGACGGTGAGCTTTGGTATCATCATGGCAGCTATGGATTCGTCTGTGATCCGGATTGCGAATTGCAGCTTTTCGCCAAAGCGATACTGCTGGATACTCAGATAACTCTCCACAAAATTGATTTCTTCTGCAATTGTAATCAGATCGTCGCCCCAATTGATCGTCTGACGTAACAGCAGTGCCAGTTTATGAATGACATCGGAGGTTTCAAGCTCGTCCTTGATCAAACTCCGCATACGGATCGTTTCAAGCGTGTTGAACATGAAATGGGGATTCACCTGACTCTGAAGGGCTTTCAGCTCCGCCTGTTTCTTGGAAAGTTCAAGGGCTTGCCGCTCCACCTGGCCCTTAAACACAATCTCAATCAGGTTCTTGATCTTGATGACCATCATGTTATAACTATGGGTCAGGCTGCCGATCTCGTCCTTGCCCACAGGTCCCGATATCACCTCAAATTTCTCATGCTTTACTTGATCCAGGTGTTTCGCTATCCGATCAACTCTGATGACCAGTGATCTGGATATCAACCAGATTAGCAGTGTCGGCACCAACAGATTAAGAATGATCAGCAACGTCAAATTAAACTTGGAATTAATGATCTCCGACAGAACGTCCAGTTTCTCCGTACTGACAATAATTTGCCAATCCTCGGATACGACGGGAATCGATTGCATGGATTGAACAGGGTCAATTGGACTGTTTGCAATCAGATTAAATGGCTTGCGCGTCTGATTCATTTTTGAATCGTTCGAGAAAATGACCCTGCCATCCGAAACGACATACACCTTCCCATTTGCTCCCTCATTTTTAAGCGATTTGTTGATGAAAGCGTAGTCCAGATCTACCTTTAACACCTTTTCAACCTGTTGCTCCCCAAAGTAATCCAGCTTACGAATAATGCTTACTTTGCGTCCTCCCTGACTTTGCGACATCTCCGCCTGTTGTTTGTCAAAATACGAATAGATCATGATATGGTCACTTGTGTTCATCAACGCTTGATACCAATCACTTTTCTTCACCTCATCATCCAGCTTAATGAAGTTTCCTCCATTGACGAAGGTATCATTGCCAACATAAAACGTAATTTGATTCACCTGCTGGTAGCTGTAGTAGTACCTGACCAGATTGTTGTTGCTAAGCATATCATAGTAGGCAGAGTAATAGTCTTCCTGATCGCGATACTTGAACTCCATGAACCGGTTCAGCGTTCCATCGGTATAGAGAAAATTGGACACATACAAGCTATTGTCTATACTGTTCCGCAGGTTGAACTTGATCCTTTGCTGCATTTCATTAAATCGGCTATGCTCCTTCTCTTCAATGTTACCTTTGATACTTTGGTAAAACACGGTATTTGTGACCAGGACCGGGACCAGCACACAAAAAATGAACAATATGTACAACTTGGTTTTGAGACTCCAATCATCTAGAAACTGAATGCGCTTACAGTATGTCTTGCGGCTCATGTTATGTCTTTGTCTCCTCTAACCATGTCATATATCAACATTATTATAACGAGTACAGGAAGGGTTGGATACTGCAATCCAGGATTTCCGGGAAGCCCTTAATCAACCTCCCGATAGACAGACCCAACAAGACAGACACTAACACCCCACATATTTTCGTATGAACCCGATCTGATCCTACGTCGAAACGGGTATCACGTTATAATTTCAAGAGCATTTCGTACTGGCCCACATGATATTCAAAACCTGATTTGACCAGGAGGAAATCTTCCATCGGTTTTAGATGAGATTCCACATTGAGGACACTGATTCTAGGCGATTCTGTGCGTTGGACCATCTCTGTCAGGATGCTGCTTGCAATACCTTTGCCCCGGTAATTTTGGTTCACTGCAAGCTGTGGAATATCACCTGTTTTTTGATCTATAATGCCATAACCAACAATGCTGTGATCCTGACGTGCTACCACATAGATAAAAGCCTCCGGTACAGCGTAGATGGAATCAATTGAATTTTGCCAGGAGGGCTCCACATCCCAAAATTCCTTAAACTGTTCCACATCGATTCTCTCCACACATTCCACCGTGGAGGTCGTTTGCGGTATGAATTGATCTTTTTGCAACTGGAAACATGAAAATTCCCTTTGAATTTTGAAGTTTTGTTTACTGTACAGCTGAACTGCAGATTCGTTGGATTGGATGACTTCCAGCAAATATTGCTCTACATTTTTTTCTTTTAACAGCTTTTGAATATTTAAGAGCAGATCACTTGTAATGCCCTGCCGTCTGCAATCTTTTACAACGCCTGTACCAAGGTCGTATGCCGTTGGCTTTCCATTCCAGCTTCGAAGTCCATTGATAACAAATCCGACCATTCTCTCATCCTTAAAGGCTCCCATAGATATTTCGGGGTGATAACCCCGTCGTTGGAGCATTTGTTGAAACTTCCAAAAAGGCAAATCCATTTTAACCTGGTAGTCGGAGAACGCATCCACAAAAGCCTCGTGAAGTGTCTCCATGCTTATTTTGTCCAACATTTTATAACTGTACATTAGGGCACTCTCTCCTTTGAACAGATGAAAATAATAATATAGTAGAGCTCATGATCCCTATCTTTATATACATATTCTACCAGATAGTGTTAACACTATACAGTAAGATCCGCAATATATACGTTAATGAAATTGATTCAACTCATAAATAAAATAGACCGCTTCCTGGTTAAGGAATACGGTCTATCGAGTCATCATTCTATGGGGATACCGATTTTGTTAAACCAATTTTGGTGATCACCGTATCATACGGCTCCAATACCACGGTCTGTTTTCCATGCTCTGTATTGATCGTCGTGGACTGAACCTGATTGCTATTATTGATCACAACCAATATGTTGCTTTCAGGGTAGTAGGCGCACTCGGTATACAAGTTATCCGTGATGTACTTTGTTTCATGGAATTCATTGCCCGCGAATCGAATCAGATTCAGAAGCAGTCTTGTATTTTCCCAGCTGAATTCGAAGGAAGGTAAATAGATCCCTTTTCCTTTTCCAAAAGCATGTGTGGACAGTGTGATCTGACCATCCGTTTCACTCACTACAGCTGCTGATCCATCAGTAAGATAAATGTTATTTTTCGAAAGTATGCTGGCCCCCTCAGGCACCAAACCATACTCATCACTAACCTCATACGACCATTTTCCATGAACAACTCTGGCGCCTGTATCCTCATCCACCCCAAGCACATGAGCCATTCTAAAATAGCTGTCATACCCGTCCAATGCCGAAGGCTGGTTAATGCCAATAAAGGTCCCACCCTCATATACCCATTGGGTCAATAAGTCCACAGACTTGTGGTCACTCCAGTGCTCTCCACCGCTCCATGCTGAACCTGCAGAGCCGGCATTGATGACAACATCTACATCCTTCAATACGCCCTGACGAACATCCTCAAAATCAATAAACTGTACGTCAACAGGCAACCCGGCTAATGCCTCATTCACATGAATCAGATCATGCATATGAGTTTCATGAAAATGACCTGACAAGGTCCACGATCTTAACTTGCCCCAGCTATGCAGCACGGCTACCTTTGTCTTGATCTGATACGGTTTTCCCTCTTGATGCAGCTCTTTCATTTCCCTGAATTCATGGGCAATCTTCTCGATATAATCCACAAAGTCCGGATAAGGCTCAACCAGATGCAAATATCCACCCAGTCCAATCCGGTCAATCGACTCACGCAGCAGAGCACGCCGGATATTAATCCAATATTTCTTGGCATCCAGGGTAGGGTCGCCTCCCTCTTTGAAGGTAGGAAGCCCGCCTAAGGCAACCGGAAACAAGTATGGATGCAAGCGAATCTCATGGGTATCAGCCTTAACGCCTGAGCACATTCTTGCCTCATAACCGGAGAACACACATTTGATCATGCCGTCAAATCCAAATTCCTCAAAGCGATCATTGTAAGGCTCCATGCCCACCCAGCTGTCATCATAGAAGACATACGCCAGCTTGTTATGTTTGTGGACAATATCAATTAATTTCTTACCGAGTTCAATTACAAAATCATTAATAAATGCCATCCAGACCAGTTTGCGCTGATCCGCAGGCATATGAGTGACCTGATATTTACCGCCATTTACAAAATCCTCGGCTGAGAGTGAATACCCAAATTTTTGAGCAAACAGATCCAGCGCTCTCGAACTTACTGTGAAATCGTATGAACCCCAATCCGAGAACAGATGGCGATTCCGCTCATCACTGCCCCAGATCCAGGCGAAGTTATAAAATAGGGACGTAAAACGTACAACCGTTGTTTCCGGGTGGTCTTGGCACCACTTTTCCATCCAATCCAGCAAATAGGTTTGTGTGTCGGTATAGATCGGGTCAATCTGCATCAGATGCTCTTTGTCCCAGTTATTCGTCGTATGGTTGTACATGGAAATCTCTTCCCATATCCGATAAACCATGAAACTCACCGTGTATTTATGCCAAGGAGCAACGCCGGTAATGACAACATTGCCAGATTCCCTTTCATAATTCCACTGTCCTCTAGGTACCTCTTCCCCAGTCGTTCGGTCATACACCTGCCAATATTTAAACGCTTCTTTGGAATCATTCACCCTGAATTGTTCAGCGAAGAAGTCCTCCATCAGATAGATGGAGACATAATCTTGCACAGCGACCTTGGGATTCGTAATGAGAAAACATTGCTGCAGTTTATCCAGATTACGGGATGCCCACTCATTATGATCACGAATAATGCAAATGGTTGAATAGATGCCGTATCCGGCATTGATAATCTCATCGGACAATTTTGTACCGTCACTGTCACGGATCACATCGGCACCCCAGCGATCGGCAAGTTCCAGCGTCAGTGCTTCATAACCGGATTCTCCCGGTAGTGTAAAGGAGCCTTTGGTTGGTTTGGACAATGTGGTTCCCTCCCTATCTCAACATATCGGACAGAAAAGCGAGTGCCAGGCCCTGACCCCAGCCCTGAATCCAGTCTTTTGGAATATTGCGATAACCATCCCGATCTTTCATCACCGCCGTACCGCCAGAGACACCAAGCACGCGTCCATCTTCGCTAATATTGTTCAGGATGCCCTCCAGTGCCTTTTGCACGTATTTGGTATGCAGTGGATTGCCGTTATTGATCATGGCTGCTGCAATACCCGCGGAAGCCGACACCTCTTCATATGATTCTTCGTCATCCAAAACCGTACGCCACAAGCCATTCTCGGTCTGCACCAGCTTGAGAGCCGCCAACTGATCGCGAAGTGCACACTCTACATCCATACATTGGGGATACAAGTACCAGTCGTTGAGCTGAGGTTTCACCTGAGACATGGTATAGGCTCCCCAAGCGTTCGCTCTTCCCCAGTAAAATCCGGACATGTGGTCCTTGTTGATATTGTTATAACCGTGATACCACAGACTGCTGGTCGGATCTTGCAGGTATTTGATATGCCAATAGTACTGATTCAGCGCATCCTGAATCATGGCTTCATCTTTTAATTTACTACCTACACGGAGCAGGAAAAATGCCGCCATAAACAAGGTATCCGCCCAAGCCTGTTCTGGAAAATCATTGGAAACGGATACCGTATGCTGAAGCACATTGTCTCCAAAGCGAAGCGCATGATTCTGGAGATAATCGACCTTGCTGAGGACAATATCCCAATATTTCTGATCTCCGGTTTCTTCATATAAAGTGATGAGCACATGACCCATGGCACATGTATTTACCGTCCAACTTGGCAGACCCAGCTCGATATATTCGTCCGCCCATTTCACCAGCCTGTCCAGAATCTCTTGGTTACCTGTCGTCTGATAGGCTCTGGATACGCCATAATAAGCCACACCGCCGGGCCAATCCCATGTCAGATCCATATCCAGTGTTTTCTTGGTAACGCTGTCGATTACGTTTAGAATCTGTTCCCTGTCATATTTCACTTGAAGCATTGTTATTCCCCTCTCCCTGCGCACACGCCCCCAAGTGCGCCCTGAGAGGTGTCCGTCCATTTTTGTAAACGCTTTACTTATTCCATTGTACGCAGTAAAATAGTCTCAATCTAAGCATATTCGCAACAAAACTGTGCAATTTCAATCATTTATACATAGGAGTCCTCGAAAATGCCCAAACCGAAGAAACCGGTCATTGAATATCGTCACTACAGCCTGCCCATTGATTTCCCTGTCCTGTTACTCAGTGGAGACCGCTGGAGAATATCCGATATCAAGAGTGAGCATCTTCATTTCCATAACCACATGGAGATTGGCATCTGTTATTCCGATGGAGGAATCATGGAGATAAAGGGAGAATCTGTGCCTTTTCGGGCAGGCGACATCACCTTCATTCCCCGATACCTTCCGCATACCACATACAGTTCACCTAATAACGCCAGCCTGTGGGCTTATATCTTTTTTTCACCGGAAGAACTCTTCCATCATTCGCTCAAAACAGCACAAACTCACATTGAACCGAATTTATGGGCGATTCAGGGAGCCAATTGTATTCTGAATAAGGAACAGTATCCCAAAATTCACATGCTCGCAACATCAGTGGTAGAAGAGATCAAGCAGCAGTCTCCCTATTATCGGGAGAGCGCGTACGGCTTGTTGATGTCTCTATATATCGAACTGCTTCGAATTCATGCGAGCAGCGAGCGCTTGTCATCTCAGGATCAGGAACGGGAACGAGACCTCCAAGGGGACTTGGTCATCTCACCCGTGCTGGAGTTTATCACCCAAAATTACATGATGCCCGTAACCATCGATTATCTCGCTGATCTGTGTCATCTGAGTACAACGCATTTTCGCCGCAAGTTCCATGAAATTATGGGAACCACGCCGCTTGATTTTCTGAACAGTACCCGGATTGAAGAGGCATGCAAACGATTAAAAAGTACGGAGGCCTCCATCCTGTCCATCTCCGAGCAAGTTGGCTTCCGATCCATCTCCAGCTTTAACCGCTGCTTCGCCAAACTGATGGGCGAATCACCTAAAGCCTGGCGCAAAGGGGCTCATACAGAAGCACAGTCTGCAAAAGCGTCGATATTGGAATTCACGGGCTGGGTGTGAATTCAAGTACAACATATTGAAATAACCTTTCTCATAAAAAAGGTACAAAAAAGCCCAAAAGTCGTGATGACTTTCGGGCTTTTTACTCACAATAAACAAATAATAAACAGAAAAAAATGTCGAAATTTGATTGCGCCCCCTAGAGATATTCGCTACAATGCCGATAGAATACAAGAGATTTTGTCCGAATCTACCAAAGGTTTTGAACAAACTCTAAAGGAGCAGCATTTCGTGTTATTAAAAATTTCAGGTGTTGTCCTGACTGTTGTACTCGCTATTACCGTACTGCTCCTGTCAACGATCAGAGAACCCCAATCTGCGGCTCTTCATGCCCGTCAAGGTGTTATGGACCTATCGGACTGGAACCCAGAACAGGACAAGCGGATCAAGCTAGACGGGGAGTGGGAATTTTACTGGGAGCGATTGCTTCCTGACGAATCTGCAACTCCGAATCAGGCTGGTCCAACGAAAGCACCCGATACCTATGCAACCGTTCCCGGCTCCTGGAATCGACTTAAAGTGGATGGCGAACGACTGCCAACCCACGGCTTCGCCACGTATCGACTGGTGCTGCGTAATGCACCTGTTGAAGGAACACTGGCGATCAAAAAAATGAACATTCGTTTTGCCAGCGAAATCTACATCAATGGCAACAAGCTGCTGGAAGACGGGCATGCCGTGGCAAAATCCGCAGGTTACCGACCAGGAAACTCCCCCCAGATTGGCTTTTTCCCCTATCATGGCGGTGACATTGAGATTTTGATCCGGGTGGCTAATTACGATTACACGGACTCTGGCATTCCAGGGCCACTCTTTTTCGGCGAACAAGCAGCCATGCTGAAAAAACATCAATTCAACACAGCTATCGAATTTGGCACGCTTGCTGTACTGGGTACCATTTCGATCATATTCCTCATCAGTTACCTAGGGTCTGCACTCTACCGAAACAGGGACGATTCCCTGCTGCTGATTGGTCTAATCTGTCTGTTATATGCACTCTATAACGGCATGATCAGCGAACGTGTGTTATCCATGGCGGGCACGGAAATCTCCTTTAGCACACTCTATAAATTAAAAGATTTCTGCTCTGTGGCATGTCTGGGTCTGTTAACCTTTTACTTCTACCGATTCAAAACAGGCATCCTGTCCAGTATGCTCACAGCGGTGATCCTCATCATCTTCGGAGCATACTTATGCATGGTCGCGCTCCTGCCTATTTCCATCTATGGGCTGGCTGCACCTTACGTCGTCGTTATGTACACGTTGCTGCTGCTGTGGTTGCTGTATCAATGTGCAAAACAGTTCCTAACCAGTGAGAAGGGCGAACGGCTGTCTACTTTTCTGTGGTACGCAGCTCTCTTAAGCATCATGCTGTACTGTCTGGACATTAATCTCTTCTCGATCTCGCTCAAGGAAAACATGAATATCGGGCAGGCTTCCATTGTCCTGTTCAGCATCCTGATGCTGTTTCTGGCGGTGCTTCGGTTCTTCGAGGCCTATCGTACGGTTCGCACCCTCAAAGATCAGTTGCTCTTACTCGACAAAGTGAAGGATGACTTCCTGTCCAATACTTCGCATGAGCTCAAAACACCGCTGAACGCGATTGTCAACATCAGTGAAAGCCTGCTTAAAGGCGCAGAGGGTCCCCTTACCGATGAGCAAGCGCACAATCTGGCGATCGTGACGGGAAGTGGAAGACGATTAACCTATCTAGTCGATGAATTGCTGGATTATTCGAAAATGAAACATGGCGACATCCCGCTCCACCGGTCTTCGACCGATCTGTACTCGTTTGTAGAATCGGTCATGCGTATGCACTCCTTCCTGCTTGGCACGAAAAAGGTGGAGCTTATCAACCGTATCCCGGCGCATTTCCCACCGATCTATGCAGACGGCAACCGACTAATTCAGATTTTGCATAATCTGATTGGCAATGCAGTTAAGTTCACGGAACGTGGCACGGTAAGCATCAAAGCTACAGTTGTGCAAGGCAAAGCGGAAATGCGCATTGTGGATACTGGTCGTGGCATCGGCAAGGACAAGCTGGAGCACATCTTCCTGCCATTCGAGCAGGAAGCAGATACCGGTCCAGCCGTTGCTGGAGGCACCGGTCTTGGACTAAGCATTACGCGCAAGTTGGTCGAACTGCACGGAGGAACCATTCATGCGGAATCAGCACCCGGCATGGGTGCTACGTTCATCCTGACCTTTCCGCTGGCAGAGAAAAAAGGAGAGAAACGTTCCAACGTTATGCCGCTTACCATCGCTCCTACAGGTCCTGGTAATCGGCTACTCCGGTTCGAAGAACCAACAATTGTAGAAGGGAATAAAGACGAATGGATCATCGTTGTGGATGACGACTCGGCTAATTTGCAAACAATAGTAAATCTCTTGAAGCTGGAAGGATACAGTTACGCGGTCACTTCACGCTCACCTTCGGTACTGGAGCTACTCGACCAGCTTCCCGCCGTGCATCTTGTCATTGCTGATATCATGATGCCCGACATGTCGGGTTACGAATTGCTGGAACGGATCAGGGAGCGCTTCTCTCCTTCCGAGTTGCCTGTACTCATGCTGACAGCGAGTAATAAAGCTAATCAATTGAAGTTGGCCTTGGAGAAAGGCGCCAATGATTTTGTATCCAAGCCGTTCGAATCGGAGGAACTGCTGGCACGGATCGGCGGTTTGACTCGGATGAAAACATCCGTCCAAGCTGCGCGAGATGCGGAAATATCTTTTTTGCGGTCACAGATGAACCCACACTTTCTGTATAACGCTCTGAACGCCATTGCCGAATTGTGCATGGATGCGCCGAATCGGGCAGAACAATTGATTTTGCAATTATCGAGTTATTTAAGACGCAGTGTGCACTTCAAACATCTGGACTCAAAAACCAGCCTGATGAACGAACTGGAGATGATCGAGGCATACGTAGCGATTGAGCAAGCCCGCTTTGGGTCAAGGTTGGAGGTCATTATCGATGTGGATGCGGATGTGAACCGGAACATGGACATTCCGCCCCTCACGTTGCAGCCTCTGATCGAAAACGCGATCCGGCACGGCCTGATGTCCAGCATTCGCGGTGGTC
Source organism: Paenibacillus sp. CF095 (assembly GCF_900101225.1). Classification (NCBI taxonomy): domain Bacteria; kingdom Bacillati; phylum Bacillota; class Bacilli; order Caryophanales; family Paenibacillaceae; genus Paenibacillus; species Paenibacillus sp. CF095. Next base: position 85,306 of record NZ_FMZN01000008.1, on the reverse strand, counting down.
GCGTCATGTTGTCTATCCGCAATCTGAATGATACGGAAACACGTTTCACCATTGAGGACAACGGAATCGGCATAACCAAGCAACGGATGGACGAAATTCGGCAATCCACGGACGGCAGTAACGGCGTTGGACTATGGAATATCTCCAGCCGGTTGAATCTGCTGTATGGCAGACACCTTCAGATAGAAAGTCTGGACGGCGAGGGAACGCGGATTACATTTGATCTTCCAAATCAACGTCAAAGCATAGATGGGAATGGGGGTTATGAAACATGATGAAAGTCATCATCGTGGATGATGAGGATTTGTCGCTGAAGCGACTGAATCGCATTTTGACAGAAAGTGGAGAAGTTGAGGTGTCTCGCGCATTTCACGACCCGGAGGAAGCCTGTGAATATGCAGCAGAGAATAGCTTCGATGCGGCATTTCTGGACATTACGATGCCTCGCATCTCGGGTATGCAACTCATTGGTGAATTGCGTAAACATCATCCTTCACTTCCAATCGTGCTGGTGACTGGATATGAGGAATATGCCGTGCAGGCCTTCGACAAAGAGGTGATCGATTACGTCATCAAGCCTGTCACGGCAGAGCGACTGAACCGCAGCATCAAGCGGTTGCAGGAAAAGCTTCACGAGTCCATGCCAACACCTGAACCAGCGGTGCCGGAACCCAAACTGAACGTTCGTCTGTTCGGTGAATTCACCGTGTTTGGTGGAGCCGGAGCAGACAGTCCCATCAAGCTTAGAACGCCCAAGACGGAAGAATTGCTGGCATTCTTGCTGTATACCAAATCGACCACCCGCGATGCCTTGGCCGATACGTTGTGGAAAGACCTCAGTCCGCAGAAAGCCTGGACCAACATCAACTCCACACTGTACTACGTGCGACGTGCCATCGGTGATAACAGTGACGTGCCGATCATTCTCAAGGACAGAAACGGTATCCGTATCGACCGGGAAGCCATTAACTGTGATCTGTACGAGTTCGAGGCTTTGTTCCGGCAGATGCGTCAGGCATCGGCACATCGCCCCGAGCTCTTTGAGCGGATGGACACGTTGTATACGGGTGAACTCCTGAGAGGAAGGCATTATGAGTGGGCTTTCGCGTGGTCCAGACAGCTGGAGCTGGATTTCATCATGACGATGGAAACCGCGGCGCACTATCACGCGAAGGCAGGCGAGCCGTTACGGGCGTTGTATTATTTTGAACGTATCCTCCAGATTGATTCGATTCGGGAAGATATTCATCGCGAGATCATCCTCTTGTATCTGTCGCTTGGACGAAGAACCGAAGCGCAGCGCCAGTATCTGGTACTGGAGGAATTGCTCCAAGAGGAGCTTGGCTCCAGTCCGGCAGCGGATATCAAACAATTGTTGCGTCAATCATGAAATATCAAGAAAGCCCAAGCTTTGGCATAATGCCTAGGCTTGGGCTTTTTTTCAACATATATGGACGTTCATTCGTCATGGTCTGATGATTTTACATCATCATGGTCTACAATCAATCCTCATTTATAAGTTTTTCGGTATTGAGCGTAAACCCTTCAATCACGACATCTTCATCCACTTCAATCATGATGCAACGTCTGCCTTGATAGTTCACCTGTTTTACATATCGCAGGTCTTGTGGGCTAACCGAAATCGTAGCAACCTTGGTTTCGATTTTAATAGACTTGGACGTGAATTTCGGCATAACACTGGTTGCCTTCATCTCATAGTTCTTGTTATCAACGATCGTTTCGAAGGCACGTTCTACTTTCTCCGTTGTCAGATCCTCTATACCGCTTGCGGTCAGTACACGTTCCAGATCTTTATAATCCAGCTTCGGAGGTTCTTCCTCATGGGACTCTTCGTTAATCTCGATGACTCGGTTGATCTCCTCATATACATGTGCAATAGTGGCTGAGTCAAGCTGTTCACCGGCCACTTCCTTGACGATATCTTCGAAGATCGCCCGTTCTTCCAGTGCGGTTACGGATCTTTCTCCATTCAATACATTTTCAACAAAATGCGGGTCCGGGAAATTCGATTTCCCTGTACAATATAGAACACGATTCACATCGGAGTAGTTGTCCGTTACGCTAGGGTACAGGAATCCTTGCTCTGGTGTGCTTAATTTGATAATCGGATCGACAATAATGTTGTATTTGAATTCTCTCTCCACGTAATCAAACAAGAGTGTCTTCCGCTGTTTCTCCGTGGAATTTACGCTGCACAGAATGAACGGATGGGCGAACACCTCATTCTTCTCACTCTCTTCCGTGGCTTCGTTTCTAGCCTTGGTTGGCAGATAATACTGTCCACGCACGAACGTAGCTACCATATCCCGCTCAAACTTTGTATCTACCAGCATTCGATCCACGAGCAGCAGCATCAGATCCTGCCATTCATCCGGATCACCTGTTACCAGCGCCTGGTGAAGCAGTACCTGAGCCGGGTCCTCCGCCGCTTCCTGGAACTTCAATTCAAACAACTTCTGATCCAAATCACCTGTCAGCAATTTTTTGAAATTGCCCATGTACAGCTCCTGCTTCTCTCTGTCCACCAGTTCGAACGGGTGACGCTCCCAGTGATAGACCTCATTGGTTTCCTTCGTAATATACACGTTGAGAATATCGTAAATATTCAGTAGATCGTGATCGAGTTTAAACTGCTTGCGTATATGCGCGACTTCTTTTTTATTCATATTGGATTTGGCAACTCCTTAGATATGTTTCTGGCTTTATTAGTATAAAGGATCGACAGAAAATTTGTTGACTAACTTGTAGCTTGACGGTTACTAGATTTCAGTTACCCAAGTACGTGATACTCACAACAACACAAAAAGGGAGACACTCTCTACGTCCATACGAGCACCTCCTGCATGTGTTACATCTCCTGATGTTCTAGTCTATTACAGTGATTCCCATTAACACCTTACATATTTACGCTTGAACCCCGTCCGACCTTTTTCCACTGCCTTTTGGATATTTTCGGAGGCATTCAGCAATTTGCTTTTGGGCTTGTCCTTGTTCACTTCGACAGGTCCCACAGCCTCGGCTGTCTCCACTGCCTGATCGTGCAACGGTTGATAGGATGTCGCGACCGTATACAGGAAGTTGTTCATCGAATATTTCGTTCGTTCCGGAGATTCGTGAATCGTCTTTTTCACCTGTTCCAGCATCTCCATCAGTTTATTCTCCGAAAACTCAGCATCCTTTCGACTGCCGAGCAACCAACAGTAACAGCTCCATCCCGCTGACATTCTCAGTTCATCCCCACTAGCAATCCACGCATCGGAAACCTCTTGCGCAATGTCTGTCTCGGCTAACGTCACAGCAACGATAAAGTCAGAGATCATGTAAAAATAAGCAGCGTCAATCCAACGGTCAAAATCAGCTTCCGTCATCGCTTGAGGATCGGCAATCACGCCCGCAAAGTACATCGCATCATAATTCCCCGTTGCATATAGTTGCTCTGCCAAAGGTTGATCCTTGTTGATCCGCTTCGCCATTGGTTTCATCGCCCCGGTTGCCACGCCAAATAACGGTTCATGCGCACCATTGGAGATATAGATTTTTTTCGTTCGTTCTTTGCCCAACGCTTCAAGCTCCTGCATCACTTCATCTAGATTCATTTGGCAACACTCCCAATCCTATAAATTATATATCTGATCATATCAAACAGACACTTATGTTTAACGAAAAACCGATGGACAATCGCACATTATCCAATTCGAACCATTCTGCCATATGCATAATCATTCCGACGAGATTATTTCCTTTCGTATGGGGGACTCCTCACTGGAGTATTTTTCCTAATAATACTGAAGACTATTCAAATTTCCCTATGGCTCTGACAACCTGTTCGAGCATTATCACCGATCATAACATCTATACCCTTGTTTCGCACAGATCCCTGAAAAGATAGATATAACTTCTTCGCAGACTGACATTTTTCCTTTCTTATGCTTCTACCGACAACTTCTGAATACCTGCCGAGAGCCTGATTGGAAGAGCTAATTCCCCCAGCACAAGCAAAGCAACATATGTCCATGTCCAAGCAACGTTAAGCTATGGCAGGAAACGTCGCTCATCGTTTATGTTCAGTTTAGTGTTGTTAACAAAACCGAGATGAGGAAGGATGCGAGAGCATGAGCAACAATCAAGTGTTAGGCTTTGCCCCTGCACTGGGCTGGAATTCGTGGAATACCTTTACGTGGGATATTAACGAACAATTAATTCGGGATGTCGCTGATGTGTTTGTATCAGAAGGTTATCTGGCCGCAGGTTACGAGTATATTGTCATTGATGATTGCTGGAGCCTGAAGGAACGTGATGCAAACGGCAACCTGGTGGCTGACCCGGAGAAATTCCCGAGTGGAATGAAAGCGCTCTCTGACTATATCCATAGCAAAGGACTAAAGTTCGGCATGTATTCATGCGTAGGTACGCATACATGTGCCGGGTATCCAGGCAGCTTCGAGCATGAATTCCAGGATGCTGCCCTTTTTGCCGAATGGGGCGTTGATTATTTGAAGTATGATTACTGCTTCAAGCCGCGTCATATCTCAGGAGAGCTACTGTACAAACGGATGAGCCTTGCGCTCAAAAACTGCGGACGCGATATCCTGTTCTCCGCCTGCAACTGGGGGGCCGACGATGTATACGATTGGATTCGGGAATCGGGTGCTCATATGTACCGCTCTACCGGTGATATCCGTGACAATTGGGATTCAGTGAAGGAACTTGCCTTGTCTCAATTGGGGAAACAAAGATACACCGGCTCTTTCTGTCATAACGACATGGATATGCTAATCGTTGGTATGTACGGTGGAAGCAACAATGATTATATTGGCAGCATCGGCGGATGCAACGACATCGAATATAAAACCCACTTCTCACTCTGGTCCATGATGGGTTCCCCATTAATGATCGGATGTGACGTGCGCAAGGCTAACCAGATCACAAAAAATATTCTCCTGAATCCTGACCTGCTTGCCATCAATCAGGATGTAGAAGCGCGCGGAGCTTACCGCATTAAACCAGAGCCGCAATGGTTTCACACAGACGATGTATTTATGCTGGTGAAGGTACTCACAGATGGTGATCTAGCTATTGGTTTCTTCAACCTGAGTGACAGCCAGCGGGAATTGTCTTTGCAATTTTGGGATATGGGTCTGCCTTACGCTGCCGGTTATGCGCTGTCCCTGTATGACTGCTGGGAACATCAAGAGCTTGGCGTGTTCCGCGAACGCTTCGCTCCCGTTGTCGCAGCACATGATTGTTTAATTGTGCGTGCCAAACTGGTGAAATAAATGGCTCAACATCGCCTGTGCACCTCCTGTCAGGTTCCGCTCTCTTCAGATGATGTGGGCATCTACCTCAAATTGATCTCGCGCTCTGCCCAGCAATTTCTGTGCATCGATTGTATAGGAGTTAAGCTGAACTGTGGACGCGAGCCTATTGAGAAGCTGATCCGTTATTTTCGAGAGTCCGGGAACTGCGCCCTGTTCCGTTAACGTTATGCCTTCGTCCGATGCAGCATCATATAAGATGTTGGCGTGTGTGAAGTTACTTTCTTGAATACTTTGGAAAAATATAACGGATCATTGTAGCCGACAGAATAGGCTACCGATTGAATCGGTAGACCCGACGTCTTCAGCAGTTCACAGGCGCGCCCGATTCGGCAGGATGTAATATACTCCAAAACAGACTTGCCGGTTGTTGCCTTAAACAGACGAAACAAATAACTGCGCTCCAGATTAACTGCCTTTACGATCTCCGTGACGGTCAATGTCGGCTTCCAGTAGTTCTGCTCGATGTACTTTCTCGCCAGCCAGACATAATCCTTGGCGTCCACCTGCGGCTCGCTCGGATAATGTTCCATATAGTAGGAAAGCAGCAGACGCAAACGGGCATCCGCCCGCAGTAATTCATAGGATGATGCACCCGCGTTCCAGGCAAGATGGAAAAAAGGCTGCAGTGTCTCCGGCGAGACCGACACCACGGGTTGTACCTCTGAAAGCTGCGTGAGCCCCAGCAACCGCCCGGCGTCCTCACCGCTAAACTCCACCCAGACGTACTCCCATGGATCTTGCGGGTCTGGATAATAGTAAATCTCTTTTTGCGGAAATATGATAAAGCTTTCCCCGGTAACGAGCCGAAAAACGCGGCCGCCCGTCTCCAGCGTCCCTTGACCACGGATAATATAGTGCAGCGCATAAACGTCACGCACGCCTGGCCCCCATTGGTGAGCGTTGGCCGGCTTGTGACCACCGCTGATAAAATACAAATTACTGGCTCTACTGCTCTCATGCCAAATCGGATTCAACCTAGATTCCCCCTTTCTAATGCCACGTTGATCAGATGTTCGGTAACGCTTACAAGCTAAATCCAGAGAGGAGAATGTTGTATGCTTAGATTGGTTACGGTAGAACATGGACAAGTGCAAGGACTGCCCGCGGCGGACCCGCGAATTACCAGCTTTAAGGGAGTTCCTTTTGCCGCACCTCCTGTAGGTGAGAACCGCTGGCGCGCTCCGCAGCCGCAGTCGAGCTGGGAAGGTGTACTGCAAGCTTTTGATTTTGCCCCCATCTCCATGCAAGCCCCAACAGTCATCGATGATAACAATATCTATACCCGCGAATGGGCCGTTGATCCTGACCTGCCTATGAACGAGGATTGTCTGTATCTGAATGTCTGGACACCAGCCAAACGCACGGACGAGAAGCTGCCTGTTTTTGTCTGGTATTTTGGCGGGGGCCTGCAAGTCGGCCATACGGCCGAAATGGAATTTGATGGCGAGCGAATCGCTCGTAGAGGTATCATCGTTGTGACGATTAATTATCGACTGAATGCCTTTGGCTTCCTGTGCCATCCTGAGATTAGTGCCGAATCCCCCCATGCACCCGCCAACTTCGGTCATCTCGATCAACAAGCAGGTACCCAGTGGGTCAAACGCAACATTGCCGCCTTTGGCGGTGATCCAGACCAGATCACCATCGGCGGACAGTCGGCAGGCGGAGGAAGTGTACTCAGCCAGATGACCTCTCCGCAAAATAAAGGCTTGTTCCAGCGAGCCGTCATCATGAGCGGTATAGCTACCGAGTTGTACCCGAAGGTCCGCGTGCCTTCTGTTCGTTCCACACTAAGGGATGCAGAGCAAGCAGGGGTTGAGTTTTTTGGCTTCCTGGGCGTATCTTCCCTGGCTGAGGCGAGACAACTGGATGCTGAATATCTCCGTGACAAAGCACTTGAATACAAAAGCTTCTGGGGAACCGTCATCGACGAACAATTCTGCGCAGGCGATCCGTTTACTCGTTTTGTTCAGCAGGAGCGCGAGGCGATACCCGTAATGCTGGGGCATACGTCTTCCGAATTTTGGACCCGTCCCGCCGCAGCCAATCTGGAAGAACTGAAGCAGATGGCTGTGGAGTTGTTTGGCGAGAATGCTCCTGCCTTTTTGCAGCTATGTGAGGCTGATACCGGCCAAATCGAACATGCTCTGCAACAAGCATCGGTCCCCATGATCCAACATGCCATTCTGCTCGCCATCCGCGCGAACAGCGGTCATCCGTCTGAAACGCCTCTCTACTATTATAACTTCGACGCCGAGATTCCGGGCTGGGACCAGCCGGGCACTTTTCACTCCGTCGATCTGTGGTTTTTCTTCGAAACACTCGCCAAATGCTGGCGGCCTTTCACAGGCAAGCATTATGATCTGGCTCGCCAGATGTGTAATTATCTATCCAATTTTATTGCTACAGGTGATCCAAACGGTCCGGACTCCAACGGAAAGCTGATGCCTCATTGGACTCCTTGTACTACGGAACAGCCGTATCTCATGGAATTTGGCGATCAAGCTCAATTACAGAAGGCTGAGCCCGGACCGATGCTCGCGTTTCTAATTGAACAATATTTCAAGAAACAGAATGCACCTGTTGTTTAAAACATGAGGCTTGCCCTCTCACGATATATGTAAGAGCCATGCTGTCGCATGGCTCTTTTTGTATAGTGTGAATGGTAGAGCGATGTTCTTTCGCCTATGTCTATTTAGCAAGTTACCCCACTACAGAAGCCTAAGGTAACAAAATTAGACAGCCAGAGGGATCCCACGGAAGACAATCAGCATCATTTCAAGAGATCCGTTAAATATGAGTCTGTGTTGGTTTATTGAAGATGACAGGTAACGTAATCTGTAGTGAAAAGATATCCTTTTCCTGCGACACCGTCAACGTCCCGTTATGCTGCTGAATCATTTTCTGACAACTAACGAGCCCGATTTCGTTGCTATCATTCTTTTTGCCAACACGTTTAATCTTATTCTTCACCTCAAGAATCACCCATTGTTGCTTCAAAGAAATCTGGATATGAACGGGGTGCCCTGGATCGGCGTATTTTCGAATATTTGAAAATATATTATCCATTACGCGACGCATGGCGACCAGATTAATTTCCAGCAAAAACTCCTCATGATGTGCATCTGTCTGAACCTGCACATCTATATCGTCCAAAACCACTAATTGCTCATCTATGAGTTGATCGATAAGCGCTCTGCCCTCATACATTTCAAATTCTACTTCCTCTTCTTCAGCGGCAGAGGATACCGTAAAATATTCGAATAGTTTGTCCGACAGCACTTTGATCTGATAGGCCTTCTCCCGGCTATTATGAATATACTGCAACAGATCCTCATGTGTCTTATATTTGTTGAGCTCTATGATATCCATATATCCTAATAGAATTGTGAGTGGCGTTCGCAAATCATGGGAAATCGCCGTGATCAATTCACGGTTGGCCATCCTGACCCTCTCCTCGCTGCCCAGCCGCTCCACAAATGATTTCCTCATCTCATCAATACTCTGGGCCAGAGATGACAGTTCATCCTTTCCCGATATCGTAATCGAATAATCCAAATTTCCACCTTCGAGTATTTTGATCTCTTGTTCAAGCACGCCAATATAAGATGTTTTCTTATTAATCATCAGTAGAAAGGAAACAAGGAACACAATGGCCGCTATGAAAACACCAATAATCAGAATGAGGTTGTAGTATTGATACTCATAAAAGCTAACCAAGTATATCTGGGCATCCTGATCCGCAAAATGGATGGTGGTGATGGGTATTTTTGATGGCACGATTTGAGTTAACAACTCTTCATTAATGGCAGGATCAATTTCCGTGTTGGAGGAAAATATCAATTTGTCTTTTGCAAAAATATACAGATTTAAGTAGCGCTCATGTCTTATCCAAGCAGACAATTGCTCATGATCACGGGTTGACACGTTCTGGTTGTCCACAAATGCTTCGAATCGATCGAGCGCATCTTGCTGCCTGTTCTCTACAAAAGTGGATTTGCTTAAATAACTATCCAATACAGTCTCGCCAACAACTTGTAAAATAACGAGTGCACTTATGGAAATGACCAAAGAAATGACAACCGCCAGAACCAGTTTTATCTTCAGCTTTTTTCCGATTAATAATCTATTCAATTTTGTACCCCTTCCCCCAAACGGTCTTCACATATTTAGGGTTCTGCGGGTCATCCTCCAGTTTGCCTCTCAAATTACGAATATGAACCATCACCGTGTTATTACACGTATAAAAGTAGGGTTGCCCCCAAACACTCTCATATATATTTTCTGCCGAGAATACCTTTCGTCGCTTCTTAGCCAATAGCAGCAAGATCTGGTATTCAATTTCAGTCAGAGCAATCTCCTTCTCCCCAACAAACACGGCTTTTGAATCCTGATGGACGGTAAGATCCTTAACGATAATTTGGTCCTGTTCTTCGGTCTTTTCCTTTCCCCGATAAACATAATACCTCCGCAGTAAAGCCTTCACCCGCGAAACAAGTTCTGTATAGGAAAAGGGTTTGGACAAAAAGTCATCACTGCCTGAGGAAAAGGCCAATTGTTTGTCTGAATCCTGCGTTTTCGCCGTGAGAAACAGGATCGGTGCGCTTGTTTTTTCACGAATCTCCAGACAAGCCTTCAGCCCCGATTTATTGGGCATCATCATATCCAAAATAATGAGATCCGTCTCTTCGTTCACTTTATCAATCGCATCTTGACCATCTATCGCTTCAATCACTTCATAATTCTCACTCTCTAACAGAATCCTTACAATTTCACGAATTTCACTGTTATCATCAGCAATTAGAATTTTCTTGCTCATCTGATCCCCCCGTCTAATTTCAGTATAATATGCGCTATTAGCGACTACCAGCAAATACAATCGACTTAAGAATTCTTCAGAAGTTATGTAGGTATCTCTTAATAATTTCGTCTTATACTGTAAATATGTAGAAGTTATTACACAAAGGGGTCGTCAGGAATGCCACAAACTTCGAAAAAAGTAATGATTAACATATTGTTGGGTCTGTTCATCATGTTGTCCATTGGTCTACTGGTGTATTATTCTCCTGCCATTATTAAAATCATGTCTTCCATGGACAATTTCAGAGCGTATATTCATTCAACAGGCCATTGGGGTCCGGTCATGTTTATTTTATTCCAGATTCTTCAGATCGTGGTTGCACCTATCCCAGGAGAAGTTGTACAAGTCGCAGGCGGATATATTTATGGTACAGCCATTGGTTCATTGTATACAACTGTAGGTTTGATATTAGGCTCAGCGATCGCCTTTTATTTCACTCGTTACATCGGTCGCGCCTATATTTCACGGCTAATGCAAAAGAAAAATAATAAGTGGATGTCGTTAATTCATGATGAGCAGAAGTTCTCCGCTTTTTTATTCATCTTTTTCGTGATTCCCGGCTTGCCCAAAGACATGCTTGTATTTGTCGCCGCACTTACATCGATTAGTTCGTTTAGGTTCTTCACGATCCTTATTGTCGGTCGTCTGCCGTGGATCATTGCATCTGCTGCTGTGGGGTCCACAATTCATATGCAACAATACACGATCGCCATTATTATTTCTGTTATCGCTGTGATCGGGTTTGTACTCGGTTATATCTATAGGGAGAAATTGGTGGGATTGTTCTCCCGGTCAGACAGTACCAAAGCCAAACCCAAGGCTATACCTAGTTATAGTACGAATAGGGAGTCTCGTAAAATAAAAAGAGATACAACATGAACAAAGCCAATCTATTGATATGAAAACCGGAGGTATATCTTATGCAAATACTTAAAACCAATCGATTAATCCTGCGAAATTTCACCGTAACGGACGCTGCCGGACTGTTGGAATACACCGCAAATCCCAGAGTGAATTGTTTTATGGAGCAACGAATTTCAACGTTGGAAGACGCGGTGGCAGAGGTTGCAAAAAGAAGCAGTGACGATTCCCACATCGCGGTTTGCCTGAAAGACAGTAACGAGTTGATCGGTGAGCTGTTTGGTATGAGGGAAGATCGGGATTCCGATACGGATAAAGATTCGAATTCAGATACGTATAGTATTGGTTGGAATTTTAATGGCAGATATGAAGGAAAAGGGTACGCCAGTGAGAGCGCCAATGCTTTCATCGAAAATCTCTTTATGGAACAGGGAATAAGAAGACTGTACGCCTATGTCGAGGATGATAACTTCCGTTCTCAGAAACTGTGTGAGAAGCTGGGCATGCGTCGGGAAGGTCTTTTTATGGAGTTCATTTCATTTGTCAAAAATGAGGACGGCACACCGAAATACGAGAATACGTATCAATATGCTTTGTTGAAAAAGGAATGGCTGGCACAGCGTGAATCGCAGAAATAAAGAATGACATGCCTGCCTCATCATTAGTTAAAAAAAGTTATAGAAATGAGCACGTACCCATGTGTACGTTCCACAACAAATACGGCGGCTTCTCCCTGGATAGATTCCAGAGGAAAAGTCGCCGTTTCATTATTGCACAGAACACTATTGATCGAGCAATGTGTTTATAAGGTCACAATACATTCAGCTTAAATCCTAGACGGTGCTGCCCCAATATTGCTTTGCAATCTTCTGCCCTTGATCAATCTTCGCCCATTGCTGAGCTTCGCTTAATTCGTTACCGCCATCACAAGATGCAAATCCGCATTGGTGAGACAGCAGCAGCCGATCCTTATCGATGATTTTGGAAGCTTCGTCCAGCAAACGGACAACACGTGCTTCATCATCGAGTGTACTCGTTTTGGATGACAACAGACCCAGTACAATTTCCGTTTCAGGTCTGTCCTTGAACACTTCCAGAGCTTCAATTGAACCCGCACGATCATCATCCCACTCCAGGAAGAAACGGTCATACTTCAATTGCTTCAGGAACAGATTCGCAATTTTGGCATACGATCCACCACCCATGTTGCGGGAATCATAATTGCCGCGGCAGTTATGTGTCCACATTTTCAAGCCAAGGCTATGACCAAAGTCAATCACGGTATTATTAATATCAATGAATTCGGTAGCGAGACCCTTTACTTCATCTTGATTAATATTTTCCCCTGTAAAAGGAGAGTTCGGGTTGTCGTCTGCAAAAAGTTCCCACAAGCAATCATCGAATTGCAGAATTTTACCGCCCACTGCAGCGAATTCCTCCACGAATTCCTTATACGCGATCACAAGACCCTCTTTGAGCTCCTGTATGTTTTGATATACAGCATCCGTTCCACCAATGTTATCCGACCAGGAAAGCTCACCGAAAATATGGGAAGGCGATGGTACACAAAGCTTCGTTTGTTGCTCGCCAGCCGTGTCTTGCAGTTGTTGGAACAGTTGAATGAAATGATGGTTCTTTCCACTCAATTTATCAGTGATGCGCAGTCCGATATCTTTGCGTGTTTCATACTTCGAAGTTCCATCCACATCTCTGAAAAAATAGCCATGATCCGCGATGTAACGCTTCACTCCGCCAAATCCCCATACAAAGTCCAAATGCCACATCGATTTCGAAAATTCGCCATCGGTAACCACGGACAAGTTATGTTCGATTTCCTTAGCCACAACTTGTTTAATTGCCTCCGTCTCACACTTCTCATATCCTTCGTAGTTTTCATAGAATGGATATTGGATATCATCGTTATGTTCAATTTGCGTTTTATATTTCAGCAGCTCATCCGGCCGCAATAAACTTCCTACGATCTGGAACTTATCAGTCATGTAAAAAACCCCCTCGTTGTATACAATGATCATATCACGCCGAGAGCAGTTAGAAGGGATACTAAAATACCATAACTGGTTATAGTTAAAAGCTATATCCACTTGTTAGGCAGATTTCAGTGAAACCGTCACCGACACAGTGTACCTCTATCCATGAATGTTATTAAATTTCACAACGTACGACGACGCAGTTCATAAAAATATTGTACCGCTGGATGCTTTAATTTGACCTGCTCAGACATGTTCAGAATTCGCTTTTTGCCAACTCGTCTGTCCATTAAAGCCAGAATATTAAATAAGATATCCTTGCTATCCAGATTATTCTCTATAGAAGTTGATAAATACGTCGTGGCTGCAACGGTAAAATTTGATTTACTTAGTGCGGTCTGAGCCAACAAAAGCTCTTTGGCATGTACGGAGATTTTTCTACTTCTTGCCATGACTTGAAGGCGATCTTCGGGAATGGGTCCTTTGGAATCTTTTCGAATAGCTTCAATCTCTTCATCGCTCACAGGAATCATGATCTCCGGGTCGCTCTTGATCTCCTGCTCTGACTGATACCATCGGATTGGGGTTGTTGCATCGCTCATGTTGAGTACATTCTTTTTATCTACAGTAATATAACAATTGCCTGATTTATCAAGTGAATAGCGATAGCTGGTGGCACGGTACTCCACCCTTCCAACTAACGCAGGACTAAGAAAACTCTCCAGTTGTTGCTTCAATTTACTCCAGGACATAAATCCTCCTATTATCAAAAGCCTACCGCATGAATTGCGGCGATTATATCAAATATCTTTTCAATCCGTCTCCAGTATCAACATTCATTTAAATTATAACATAGCAAACCAAATTGACGATGGAAGAAACCCAGTTATTGGTTTTAAATTCCCCTATGTGATAAAATTGCACAAAATTATCTACTTACTATTAAATCGTTATAGCCTACCATTGGAACATACGTTGTTATTCACAAAAGAGAGGAAGAGTGTAATGGCTACGAAGAAAGCAACCTTACCTGCTCATATGGAAAAACTCGTTAAAGATAATGATATCGCAACCGTAAAAGAAATTTTCGAGCAATGCGAATGGGATGCACGTGGGGGCTATAGCAAAGGTACGACCCTCAGCTTTCGGCATATTTCGGATGAATTGGTTCGCTGGCTGGTAGAGCACGGGGCAGATATTAATGCACCCGACAAATATCAACGCACGCCTTTACATGCCCATGCCTCACACTGGTCAGGAAATGTACCCCTGTTCCTTGAATTAGGTGCGGATCTGGACGCTGTGGATTACCAAAATGAAACTCCGTTACATGCAGCGGTCAGTGGGTATCGAACCAAAGTGGTTCAAGAGTTGGTAAACCAGGGCGCTACGATTAACGTAGAAAATAAACAGGGTAATACGCCATTAGCTAAGGGGTTAGTCAATTGTAGGAATAGCGATATAGTTAATCTGGCAGAGATTGCCGCAATTCTTCTGGATGCCGGAGCATCGGTCACCCCGGATATGAAAGAATCGGTGAAGCGGATCGGTAAGGATTTTGAATTCGTCCGTGAGAAGTTCAATAAGGACAAGGTCGATGGAGTTTCAGACGCGCTGATCAAACTGTACCAGTTATTTGATGTCGAGCCGGTAGCGAATCGGATCATGCACGATGGAACTGCACCCATTCAGGTAAAGGCAACCACCTGGCCCAAGCAGCACCAAGAGCTGTGGGAATATCTCATCCCGGCTCAGGGCCACGCTCAAACGGTGCAGGGAGAGGTCATTCGCATCACAGGACGTGTGTCCCATGAAGTATTGGATAATGGCGGAGGAAACTGGGATGCGGAGTATCGCAAAATGCTGGATGCGCTAATTCGTTATCTGGGCACTGGAGCGCCACTCGCCCCCGCACTTCTCCAAGAGGCAGCAGATTTGGCCAGCAGGCTTCATAATGGATACGATTTTGATGCGCCTGCCAGATTATCCGAGTTGGCGGTATTATGGGTGCTTGCCAATCCTCAGCCGGTCACTATAGAGAAGCCAGAGTATACGCGTTAAACAGCAAAGCAAAAAAGAAGCGGAAAAGTTACCGCTTCTTTTTTCTATTAAATCTATCTAAATTATACTCCGTATCCATGATTAACGCCTTACTCTACTCCGCCTGTTCATTTCTTTCAAACTCATTGAGCAATTCGCGTACTTTAGAAGTGGTCTTGGCGTTCATCAAGCTGTTTCTCAGCTCACTAGCACCGCGGAAGCCACGAACATAGATTTTGAAAAAACGGGCCAGCGGGCTGAACGAACGCGGTTCAAGCTCGGAATATTGATCATGGAGATCCAAATGCAGCCGTAGCAGATCAAGCAATTCCTTACTGCTGTGTTCCTTCGGCTCCTTCTCAAAAGCAAACGGATTCTGGAAAATACCGCGTCCAATCATAATACCATCCACACCATATTGCTCCACGAGTCTCAGGCCTGTCTCACGGTCAGGAATATCCCCATTAATCGTCAGCAGTGTATTAGGAGCTATCTCATCACGAAGTTTTTTAATCTCCGGAATCAGTTCCCAGTGAGCGTCTACTTTGCTCATTTCTTCTCTCGTCCGCAGATGAATGGACAGGTTCACAATGTCCTGTTGCAAAATATGGGTCAACCAGTCGCGCCATTCGCCGACCTCAGTAAATCCGAGACGCGTTTTCACACTGACCGGCAGCCCCCCGGCTTTAGCCGCCTGAATAATCTCCGCCGCAAGGGCTGGCCGGCAGATCAATCCACTTCCTTTTCCATTCTCGGCTACATTCGCTACCGGACAACCCATATTAATATCGATGCCTTTAAATCCTTCTTTCGCCATACCGATACTCATCTCACGAAAGAATTCCGGTTTATCTCCCCAGATATGAGCCACAATCGGCTGTTCGTCCGTTGTAAACGTCAACCGTCCACGCACACTATGGTGCCCCTCAGGGTGACAATAACTCTCTGTATTCGCAAACTCCGTAAAAAACACATCCGGTCTGCCCGCTTCACTTACGACATGCCGAAACACAACATCCGTCACATCTTCCATAGGTGCCAGTATAAAAAATGGTCGTGGCAATTCACGCCAAAAGTTTTCCTTTGTCATCTCAAAAACTCCTCTATACATTCCAGGACAGTCCATGTCCTCATTAATAGTTAAAATAGTAAAACTCGTAACTCATTCATCTGCTTGCCTATCATTTACATGATCATTCGCAGTTTCGTTGCAATTCACATCATGGTGTCCTAGCTTCTTCTTCACTTATACCATGCAAATGTAACTTCGTTCAAACAGCAGTATCTGTTATTCCTTCCATTGGATCTTCAAATTATTGAAAGTTCGATGATCTCGAAATTGCCCTTTCCCGATTTTATCACGTCTTTATTAGATTTTCAGCCCGATTGCTCTTGCCGAACTGGAAAAGCTCCTCTAAAATGAAGCTCGACAGGCTTTTAACCTGCAAATCGAGATTTTAAGGAGGCCTGAATTATATATGGAAATTTCACTGGATATGATCAAAGACAAAGTCGAATGCTTGCAGGCTTATGACTTCCGTGAACTGGAACGAGCGATCGAAGAACGAATCGGAATGAACAAAGCATTAATGTTACGCGTGAAGCAAGTTCAACATCAAGTAACGTTTGACCCTTTTCGCAACAAGATGTTATATAGTGCAATCGTGCATTTTAACGTAGATTAATGGACCAAGATTTGAATAGTGAAAAACAGTTCACTGACGCAATTGCATTTAAGCATATCCTATAAAGCATGCAAAAAAGAAGACGCGAATTCGCTCGCGTCTCTTTCCGTATCATACTCCACTTTCTCTTGTTACAAATCTTGCTTAACCAACAACAACTTATAAGCAGAATTGTCACCTGCAATCATATTTTACATAGTTAAATACGGGATCGTACCACTATACAAACAGTCATTTTTGAGGATTAAGGGGGTAATACCATGCAAGAATTAATATTTATGAAGAATTATAAAAACAATGAAGTACTGCGCAAAAGTTTTTTCGAGCTTGCTGTCAACACGTTTGAGATCAATTTTGAAAATTGGTATCAACAAGGATACTGGGGCGAGCGTTACATTCCTTATTCATATGTCGATGGAAACCAGGTTATTGCCAACGTTTCTGTTAACATCCTTGAGCTCATCATTCACGGTGAGAAGAAAAAAGCGATTCAAATCGGCACGGTGATGACACATCCTGATTATCGGGGGAAAGGACTCTCTACACGTTTAATGAATAAAGTTTTAGAGGAATACGAGAACAAATACGATTACATGTACCTTTTTGCCAATGAATCGGTGCTCGATTTTTACCCCAAGTTTGGGTTTAAACCTGTGGAAGAACATCTTTTTTCAATGGATTATACGGCAAAAAAATCACCCGAACCTGCGAATATCCGTAAACTAAATGTAACTAACGCGGAGGATTTACGTCTTATTCAAAAATTGGCATCGGAAAGATTACCTGTTTCTCAGCATTTCGCAACCCATCATGCTCAAGGAATACTCATGTTTTATTGCCTGAATGTCTTTAGTGATGATATTTATTACTTGGAAAACGAAAACGTCATTGTTATTTATCAGAAAGAAGACAATCATATTGAGCTCTTCGACGTTGTTAGCTTAAACGAAATGAATATGAACGATATTTTGGATAAGATCGCAGATGATGATACGGAGAAAATAACTTTCCATTTCACGCCAGATGCAACAGATCATATCGTTCTAAAAAGTATAATCACCAATGAAGGTTTATTTGTAAGAACCCATGGTGAACATCTCTACCCTGTGCACGTTAAACATCCGATTACTTCGATCGCTTAATGATTGATTTAATAATGCCTATCACCAGCCACACTTTAAATAAGACCAAAAAGGAGCAGGATTCCCCTGCTCCTTCGCTATGTGAAACTTCTTTCTCTCATCAAACGTAAATTCACAAGGTATAATGAAATCAGATGACCGTTCAGCATGATCTTATGACCATCATAATGAAGGAGGGGACATTCGTGGCGTTTATCCCGCTAAACTGCCCCAATTGCAACGGAAGAATTGAATACAAGAAGGATGAGGTTTTAAAGTGTCCCTATTGTGAAACAGAGCTTTTATTGAAGCAAAATCATGTCTATTACGTAGACCAGACCATTAATCATTACCACGGAACGCCCCCTAAAGCACCGCTGAAGCAGACTGCCTCCATAAAGGTAATGCTGATACTGATGTTAGTCCTGGCTGGCGCCATCGGTACATATTTTTATTATAGCAACAGCTCCACATATTCAAAAACAGAAGCCAATCTGCCTGTGCGAACGATGCCCGAAAGCGAGGTTCTGCTCTCCTTTTTGCGAGATATCTTTGATAAAGGATCTGCCTTGCCTACAGAGGAGGAACTGGCTCGTATTCGCTACTTGACCGTAGAGCATTCGAAGAATGATCAGTGGAAGTTTACATACAGTCTCTCCGATCCCTTCAGCGATGAACAGGCCGAGAAGATCACTTATATTACTCAGGACAAGAAACTGAATAGCCAGCGGATTGATCAGCGAGATTTTGAAGCTTTTAAGGGACTGACCGCATTGGACCTGACGAATACCTATGAAATCTCCCAGACGGACCAAACCACTTTGGCCCATATGCCCGGATTAAAAAGTTATGGAGGCGCTTTTAACGAATCCTTTAGTACATTTTCGGGCTACTTTGGCGACAAGTCTAAAATCACGGAGCTTACCACTCAGCTTCGCAGCAATCAGGAATTGGCCCTGCTGCTGGAATTTCCTAATCTGAGTTCTTTATCCATTACCTATGTGGATGAGTCCGTAACGGATTTTTATCTATTGAATAAACTGCCGCTCAAGTCCCTGTCGCTCACCTTTGTCGATGAACTCGGATGGTTATCGTCCATGACCGGGCTGTCATCCTTGTCCATACATTACAGCGAAGCCACAGACCTGCAGCCGCTGTACGCCCTGACCCAGCTTCAGGAGCTTCAGTTGTCCTATTTATCGAATGTAAAGTCCATCGACTTTGTGCAAAATATGCCTGCTCTACAAACGCTAGATATCGAAAATGTGAACTTTTCCAATCTGGAGCACTTGACCGGTAAAAACTCCATTACTACGCTACGCTTGGCTTCTCTAAGTCAGCTTGGTTCGGTAAAAGCCATAAACAGTCTGCCCTCTCTGCGGGAATTAACGTTGTCCGGCTACTACGAGAATGCAGAAGCGCTGACACTGCCTAAAGTAGAGCGAGTGGAAATTCCAAGCTCCTTTCTCACCGGGCTAGAGGCCGCGGCTACAACCAGTCTGACGCTCCGTGGCGGAAGTGGCGAGTTGAACTTGGCTGCGCTGGGGAAATTCCCGAAATTGGAACAACTCTCGCTCTGGGAGATTGATGAAATAACCCAACTTGGTGCCCTGGACGGCTTGTCCCGCCTAGAGACCTTAAACATTTACGACTCGTCACTGTTCAAGGAAAGCGATGCCTTATTTCGTTTGAAGCAGGTCAAATCTCTGATGTGCTCCGAGTGTAGGCTGAACTTTGAACAAAAGACGGCCACGGAGAACAGCGTGCTTGAACATTTGACCTTAGAGCAGCCATATTTCAGCATCAACAATACCTCTGTTACTGAAGTTGACCAAATGATGCCTTACTTTGCCAAACTGTCCGCTCTACGTTCCTTCACTCTGCAAGACAGCAATTTGGCTTCTCTCGAGTTCATGAGTAACTGGCAGGCCATAGAAGAGCTTCATCTCGAGAACAATGCCATTTCCAATATAGAGACCCTGAGCCAGCTGCCTGATCTGCAAAAGGTATATCTATCCGGTAATTCCGTACAAAACAAATCCGTGCTTGGTACGGGTGTGCATGTGTATTAATGACCGCCTGGAAAGGTGGGGAGTACTTAGAATACTGTAGTTAATGGGTGGTATTGAAACAAAGACAAAAAGGGGCTCCCCTTATGCAGTTCTTCCTGCATGGGGGAACCCTTTTGGTGCTTTAAATCAAGTCCGAAGCCTTCAATATTCTTTGGACGATAGCTGCAACCTCAGCACGGGTGATGTTGGCTTTCGAAGCCAGTTCATGTGCTCCTCTGCCGCTGATCACACCTGCCTCAATACTTGCAGCAACAGCGGCTTTCGCCCATTCCGACACAGCAATTGTAACTGTATACGGCTTCAGCATCTCATCGCTGTCCTTCGTCGCCAGCTTCTCCTGAAGACCTGTAATTGCCATAGCTTTGGACAAGATCACCATGGCTTGCTCACGAGTAATCTTCTCTTGCGGGCGGAAGTTTCCATCCTCAAAGCCCTCAATCAGCTTGTACTCATAGGCCGTCAGAACAGCGGAATTGGAATTATACCAATCGGAAGCATCCACATCTGCAAAAGGCGCCTTTCCATCAACTGGCTTCAGTCCCAAACCTTTCATCATAATCGCTGCGAATTCAGCACGTGTCATATCCGTATTTGGATTGTATAGATCGTTACCAATGCCATTCACAATGAGGCGAGAGCCCATATCATTGACAGCATCCTTAGCCCAATGATTTTCTACATCTTTGAACATCAACGGGTGCCATACCACTGAATACAGACTGTTCGTTAAGATGTTAATTTTGGCGTAAAACTTGCCATCTTCCTCCGTAACTTTAGTTGGAACATGACGAACTGATCCGTCCGGATCTGTGACGATACCTTTCAGATCCAACGTCCCGTTCCTTGCTGATTCTGGTTTTATGCCATCAAGAAAGTATAACATAGGTTATATACAGATCTCCTTCCACAGGATAAAGCAAATCCAGAGATCAGTCTCCCCATATAAAGGGATCTTGACGAAACAAACAAGCGGCTGCCTGATCGGCAACCGCTTTTATCGGACATGCTTATTATATGTCGTAGTTATTCGAAGGACTGTGATCGATAACGGATTGCACGACTCGTTTAACCACGGATTTCGCGGCATCCTGGGTGGACATTCCGCCGATCTCGTCCGCGTTAACTTCGATAAATCCTTTACCCCCGATGATCTCTCGAGCTGTCTCAAGTTCGCCCGCACTGATAGAATCATGGGATACCAGTGAGATCAGGCCGGCGTCGTTCAACACCTTTGCCATCTCCGCCGTACCGCGGAGCGTTTCTCCACTGATGCTCTCAAGCAGCATCGTATGGTAACCGGATGACATTAGTCGCTTCTCCACTTCCTTGGCGAGAGCTACCGTATCCGAGCCAGCAAACCAGAGCGTAAGCGGAGATTGTCCTTTCTGCTGGGCGCGAACATCTCTCGTGATCCCCGTATCCAGCGTGGCAAATCGGCTTTCTCCCTTCAGAGCTTGATCGATGACTCCGCAAGCAGACGTCATGTTAGTGACACGATCAATGAGGATAAAACCTCCGATGCTCTTATTGTGCTCAAAGGAATCGAAGACGATCTGATCCGACAGCGTGAATTCACACTTGGCCAATTCGTTCTTAACAATTTGATCGGCCGGAACGGTATGGCCCGTGTTAATGTCAATTTTATGGGTAATCGCCGTTACAGTGCCTGGAAGAGTCTTCGTTCCGACTTTTACCCAATAATGCTTGCCCGGAGTCAGGACGGAATCGTCCATCCACAGGATCGTAGAAGCAAAGCTGTCAGCTTCTTGGACTTGATTGTCTATCGTGAGCACGCAGCCCCGCGAGACATCAACTTCGCGGTCCAGTTGTATCGTAACCGGTTGGCCAGCATAAGCCGAATCCTGAGCTTGGTCCGTCACCAAAATCCGCTTAACCTTGGCTTTCTCCCGACTTGGCAGAGTCATGAGTTCGTCTCCGACCGAAATCTTTCCAGCCTCGATCTGGCCCTGGAACCCACGGAACGTATGGTCCGGTCTGCTTACACGCTGAACCGGCATCATGAAAGGCTTCGTATCATCGGTAGTATGAACATCTATACTTTCCAAATACGGCAATAATGCTAACCCCTCGTACCAGGGAGCATTCGGCGACTGGGTTGTAATGTTGTCCCCTTCCGTAGCGGACACGGGAATGACCTGGATGCTCTTGATTTGGAATTCGGCCGTCGTTTGGATGAACTCTTCCTTGATTGCCTCGAACGTCCTCTGATCGAAGCCGACCAGATCCATCTTGTTCACAGCCAGTACGAGATGCTTGATCCCCATCAGGGCGCAGATCCGGGCATGGCGTTTGGTCTGGGTAATGATGCCTTTGGTAGCGTCCACCAGAATGATGGCTAGATCGGCAAAGGAAGCGCCTACAGCCATGTTGCGCGTATACTCTTCGTGTCCCGGTGTGTCCGCCACGATGAAGGAACGATGAGACGTCGTAAAATAACGATATGCCACATCAATGGTAATCCCTTGTTCGCGTTCGGCCAGCAAACCATCGAGGAGCAGCGAGTAGTCGATTTTGCCGCCTCGGCTTCCCAATCGACTATCGAGCTCAAGCGCGCGTTCTTGATCGGCAAACAGCAGCTTAGCCTCATAGAGCATATGTCCGATCAGCGTGGACTTGCCATCATCCACACTTCCGCAGGTAATGAATTTAAGTAGACTCTTCATGTTAGAAATAGCCCTCCCGTTTGCGTCGTTCCATGCTTCCCGCCGCTTCTTGATCGATAACCCGACTGGTCCGTTCGGAAGATAACGCACCCAATGTCTCCTCAATGATCTCATCCAGCGTAACGGCATCGGACTCGACTCCGCCCGTGAGCGGGTAACAACCCAACGTGCGGAAGCGAATCTTCTTCATCTCTACCTTCTCGCCAGGCTCAAGCTTTATCCGATCGTCATCCACCATGATGATATGCCCGTCACGATTAATGATCGGTCTTACGTCCGCGGAGTAAAGCGGAACGATATCGATGTTCTCCCGACGAATGTATTGCCAGATATCCTTCTCAGTCCAGTTGGACAGCGGAAAGACTCGAATGCTCTCTCCCTTGTTGATTCGCGTGTTGAACAGCTTCCACATCTCCGGACGTTGGTTTTTCGGGTCCCACGAGTGATTCTTGTTCCGGAACGAGAAAATCCGCTCCTTCGCACGCGACTTCTCCTCATCACGTCTTCCGCCACCGAACGCAACCGTGAATCCGTATTTATCCAATCCCTGCTTCAGGGCTGTGGTTTTCATAATGTCGGTATATGCGGAACCATGGTCGAAGGGGTTAATTCCTTGTTGAATAGCCTCTTCATTAGAGTGCACGATCATTTCGATACCAAATTCCTTCGCCTTTCGGTCGCGGAACTCAATCATTTCCTTGAATTTCCAGGTTGTATCGATATGCATGAATGGGAACGGCGGCTTCTCGGGGTAGAAAGCCTTTAGGGCCAAGTGCAGCATGACCGAGCTGTCCTTGCCGATGGAATACAACATGACCGGTTTCTCGCACTCCGCTGCTACTTCTCTGATAATGTATATCGCTTCAGCCTCAAGTTGATCCAGATGTGTTAATTCTTGCATGGCAAGGCGGCCTCCTTTTTAATCCTCACTAAAACCATCGTATTTATAAACTTATCCTATCAGATTCCATCTTTATTGCAAAGTGGAAAAAAGTAAAATTTATGATGTCTATGTATTGGATCGACAATATTCAGCATTGAGTAGCGGTTCCCTCCTATAATAAAATCGCCTGAACGAATGATTTGTGCTGAGCTACAAATGGAATCGGTTGGTTAACGATCTCTATTACAATCATGATTGAGGGCCATGGAATTTGAAAAAGCTGCCGCCTGTAAAGTACAGACAGCAGCTTCAATGAGTTGCCCAGATCCGGGACAGAATCACCGCTGCTTCAGCGCGGGTCAATGATTCAGTTGGTGCGATTTTGCCACCTTTTCCGTTGACGATTCCGCTTCCTACAAGGGAAGTTACACTATCCACAGCGTAAGTGGAAATGGTTGCAGCATCGGAATAAGGAGCCAGATTCCCGCTGCCGGCAGATGGCTTACCTGCTGCTTTCAGGGCTTTCGCCGTTAGAACCATCATGTCTTGACGGGAAATGCTGCTGCTGGGTTTGAACGTGTTGTCTTCGAATCCAGCACCACCTGATTGAGTTACCTTGCCTTGGCTATTCTGGAATGTTTCCTGATACACAATTTGTGAATTAGATGCCGATAGGCTATCAAGCCGCCCGGAAGAAGCAGAGCCGCTGCGAGTAACCCGGAAACGACCTGCTTAAATGATTTCCTCATTCGAAGCATTCCCCCCACACCAAATTTTTTATGGAAGAGAATTCTTACTCCAAATTAAAGGGGAATCTTAGTTTTTTACAGCACTATACCAAGTCTGATGCTAGTATGGACATGCTCTTCATCCCGCTGATCAGGCCTCGGCAGATAAATTCAAGAATCGATTTAGAATAGATTAAAAGACAAACTGACAAAAAAGACGCTGGGTAAATTTCTTCCCAGCGTCTTTCATTTCTTTATCATCTGTTAGTCTTCTTCGGTTTAGAGCCTTAAGCATATTTGCGGTAATTCTGCTTCGAGTACTCTGTTATATAAACCAAGGATATTTGCATCAGACGATAATCTCTTAGATATCAATTGTTCTTATTATCTGTAATTATCCCTCACCAACATCGCAACCGACTCCACATGCACCGTATGCGGGAACATATCCACAGGCGTGACCTCTACCGTGCGATACCCGCCATCCTCCAGCACTCTTAAATCACGTGCCAACGTACTCGGATTACAACTCACGTACACAACCCGCTCTGGCTTCATCTCCAGGATCGTTTCCAGCAAACGTGGATCGCAGCCCTTCCGCGGTGGATCAACTACGATCACATCAGCTTCGATGCCTTGTTCTTTCCAGCGTGGAATAACGTCCTCTGAGGCACCAACTTCGAACTTCACGTTCTTCATGTCGTTCAAGAGCGCATTGCTACGAGCATCTTCGATGGCTTCAGGCACAATCTCTACCCCGTACACCTGATCCGCATGTTGCGCGAGGAAAAGAGAAATCGTACCGATGCCACAATAGGCATCAATCACGGTCTCTTTGCCGCTCAGTCCAGCGTACTCTACCGTTTTCCCATACAGTACTTCCGTCTGTACCGGATTCACCTGATAGAACGAACGCGCTGAGATCGCAAACTGCACATCACCGATGTAATCATAAATTACATCACGTCCCCACAGGACAAGGGTCTCATCGCCAAAGATGACGTTGGTCTGTTTTTTGTTCACGTTCTGGCAGATACTCGCCACATGCGGAATCGCTTCACGAATACTGCCAATCCATTCGTCTTTGTACGGAATGTC
Organism: Paenibacillus sp. CF095; assembly: GCF_900101225.1. Lineage (NCBI taxonomy): Bacteria > Bacillati > Bacillota > Bacilli > Caryophanales > Paenibacillaceae > Paenibacillus > Paenibacillus sp. CF095. Next base: position 59,946 of record NZ_FMZN01000008.1, on the reverse strand, counting down.
TCGACCATTCGTAACCAGAACAAGCATCATCTCGCCTGTACGGAACGCTTTCTTCACAACGACATGACGCAATAAACCGCGACCTGTCTCTTCGTTGTATACGCTAATTCCAAAATGGCTGCCGATCTCCTTGACCTTCGCAACCACTTCGTCATTGTGTTCATGCTGAATAAGGCAGCTCTCCATATCAATGATCCGGTGACTTCCTTTAGCGTAAAAACCACCTACCAGACCACCCTCGGCAGCTCCAATTGGCACCTGTGCTTTATTCCGATAGCGCCATGGCTCGTCCATACCCATCGTAGGGAGTACACGAATGCCTTGCTCCGTATCCTCTTCGTTCATGACACCTTCAAGGCGAAGGCGAATACGATTGCTGCCATTCTTTTGCACTTCAGATGTAGCCAATTCAGTTGTCTGATTAGCCTCACCAACTGAAGCATCATCATGCACACGCTGTTCGGCGCCCTCTTTATCATCCTGCACGTTGGATGCCAATGTCTCTGCATCCTCCACCATCACGTTCAACTTGCCAATCCGTTGCAAATTATCTACCACCAACTGGCGTTTCCACGCAAGCTGTCCGGCATAGCTCATATGCTGGATCTGGCAGCCGCCGCACTGATCGTAGATCGGGCAAGGCGCGGACACTCGATCCGGGCTTGCCTTCACGATCTCCAGCAGTTTGGCGTAGCCGTACTGCTTCTTGGTTTTCATCACGCGCACACGCACGGTTTCACCTGGAAGCGCCCCCTGTACAAAGAGCGTGTATCCATTCGCACGACCTACACCCTCACCGTCATGGTTCATGCCAATGATGTCGATGACGGTCTCTTCATTTTTGCTAACGGGCAGTCCTTCGATTGGTGCAGATTCACGCGTTCTCCCCTTTGGACGAACGGCAGAAAGAGATGCGCCTTGTGGCCGCACCTCTTTTCCCTGCTGACGTGTAGATGGACGAGATGATTGACTTGGCTGACGGGACGCTGAAGCGTTCCCTTGCCCCTGAGAGGCAGCCGAATTCCGGCGGTTTTTTCCACGACCGCTGCGGTTCGTATTAGACAACGTACATTCACTTCTTTCTTCTTATATAGTACCCTGCCTGTGCAGGGAGGAGAAATCTCTTTTTTTCATTTTGTTCCCGATTCTAACGAACCTAGCACACCTTATTCACATCAAAAATAACGTTCCGAATTTCTAATGAACTTCAGAAACGTTATATCATCCTAAGATGGTGTTTTCCGATCTTTTCCGGTCATTTTCTCCAAAATAACGATGCTGAGATTCGTTAGATTCGCAGCTTCGACCATTTCGCCACATTAAGACTTTCTGAGTTCGTTAAGCTAAGCGCTTGGTGACCACATGAGATTATACGCGATCCCACCGTACACAGCAACTGGAAAATACACTTCCATCTCACCTTACCTCAGAGCTGAATCTAACTCTTCTCATCACTTGTGCGATGCTTTGCAATCACTGCCCGGGCATCATTGCTTTCCACAAGCGGCCAACATTCTCCGCCCAAGTTTAACGATAGAGCATCAAGTGATGACGCAAATTCGTAAACGTAGCTGGCAGCGTGCCGCCCAACTCTCCATCAAGGTTCAGTTGGACATATCCCGGTGACGTAACTTCCATATGACTCGTCTGGAAATGAACCACTTTCTTGTCGTTCAGATGTTCCCCACGCAGCGCAAGCGTTACGAGGCGGATCATATCAGCCAAATTACATTTCCTCACGCAAATGACATCGAACAGACCATCATCAATGGTTGCACCCGGAGCCAATTTCTCAAATCCCCCGACCGAATTGGTATTGGCGATGAGGAATAACATGAATTCATCATGAATCTCTTCCTGACCGTCGGCGCGAATAATCAGCTCCTGAGGAGACAGACTCGCCATTTTCTCAATACCCTTCATATAATAGGCCAGTTGCCCAATCATCGTTTTCAGACGACTCGGTACTTCATAGGTCAGTTCAGTCAATGATCCGCCACCGGCGATGTTGATAAAATATTTATCATTTGCTTTGCCCAGATCGAGCGGACGAAGTTGCTGGTTAATGACCAGATCCACGTAATCTTCCCACTGTCTCGGAATGCCGAGTGCACGCGCAAAATCATTCGTTGTTCCCAAAGGGAACACACCCAGCGGAGGACGGTTCTCCCGCTCGGCCATACCGTTAATCACTTCGTACAACGTGCCATCGCCACCAGCAGCAATAATCATGTCATATCCGCGTTCAATCGCAAGTTCAGCTTCCCGGGTTGCGTCACCTTCACCCGTTGTTGCGTGACATGAAGCTTCAATACCACCTTGATCCAAACGCTGCAAAATATCAGCCAGACGTTTCTTCATTTCTTCCCGGCCTGAGGTCGGATTATATATTAAGCGAGCTTTTTTCATCTCATACGCCACCTATTCCACATTATCCATGAGTCTATACGACCTCATATTCTTACGTTGCATCAGTCCACAAAAGGGCATATTTTTTACACAATAATGAACTTCCGTTCATTCTGCTCTAATCTTTCGTCTTACCTATATCTATGCATCAGGAATTCCGTCTCATTCCAAAGCCTTTAACTCCTATCATATCATCAAATGTAAAGATGTCCTAGCCTGTAATCCATAAGTATATTTTTTCATATAGGTGCCTACTAATCCATCCATTACCCAATAAACCTCACGCACCGATCCTGAATCTTCCCCACTACCTTTTATGTAAAATAGTCTCATTAATCAACCATTCTGCCCGCTTGGACAGGAATTAGTCTTCGATTTCGATGATCTTCATATGATTATGACATAGATATGCTACAAATTTACAAATCTTAAGATAAAAAGATAAATAATATAAATCTTTTTCCAATATAGTTTTAGTGCACCCTCTACTTAGCACCACATCATACCCTTGAAGGAGAAGTGTAAATGAAAAAAATCGTGTTAATGTTCATGGTTTCGATTATGGCCTGTATTCCTTGGGTCACCGTTGTTGAAGCAGCAGAAATTAACCATGATCAGGTTGTCGGATTTCAGGAAGTCTCACCAGTCACCGTGACACAACAAACGGCCAAGCGTTTTCAGCCATTTCTAAAAGTCTATCATGGATGCGTACCTTTCCCCGCAGTGGATCAACAGGGCAATACCAGCGCTGGCTTGAATACATCCGGGTCATCGAATGGAAACTGTAGCTCAAGTACAGGACAGATCTACTCCCGTTCCGCCTGGCACAATGGGGTGTGGGCCATCATGTATTCGTGGTATTTTCCCAAAGACTCCCCTTCCTCTGGACTCGGCCATCGTCATGATTGGGAAGGAATCGTCGTGTGGGTAGATAATCCGGCAGCAGCCAATCCCCAAATTCTCTCCATTGCCTATTCCGGTCACGGCCAGTTCACCAACGTCACACCTAGCAATACCAATACACAAGGTAGCCATCCGTTGATTTCCTATAATAGTACCTGGCCGCTGAACCATGAGCTTGGCGTTACCAACGCTGTTGGGGGAACACAACCTTTAATCGGATGGGACGATCTGACTTCTGCGGCAAGAAATGCGCTCAATACGACAAACTTTGGTAGCGCCAACGTGCCTTTCAACGATAACAATTTCACCAACAATTTAAACAAAGCCTGGTTCAGATAAGATAAAAAAGAAAATCCCCTTCAAGTGAACAACTCACTTGAGGGGGATTTCGTTATGAAGTTATCGTAGTATCCCGGATACCTGTATCACTTCTTCAGCCAACCTCAAAATCCGATTTTTCGTCCTGCACGTAGCTGTTTGTACCAGAAATACACCGTGCAACCCACACAATAACCCAGCAGAGCCGCGCTTGCAGCCGCGAGAAGCATAACGGAGAATACATAACCTGCGGCTACCCAGCCAAGCGAGAACGAGATGAGTGCCAGAGTCAGGAAGAGCACCGCCAGAATATTGTTGAATCGCTGCAGCTCAACCGCCTGCGTCTCTGTCCCTTTACCAGTCAACACAACTTTCCCAATCTGCACAAACAGATTAAGCTTGCCACCAGAAGCCAGCCCAACTACCTGAATGATCCACAGCAAGCCCAGAACTACCAGCGGATTGAACAAAAACGAGAGTATAACAAACAACACAATACCAACCTGATTCGCTTTCACATAGCGCATGGGCACTTCTCGCATTTGTATATCTCCTTATCCCCATTTTATTAGTTGGTTTTATTGTAGTCGGTATGCAGGGAATGAGCAACACTTCATTTAAGGATAGTATAATCTCTTTTCAGCACGTCCCAATGGGGAGTCCGGATACCTGTTGTCTTTTTCCAATCATTAAATGCATTATTCAACGCTTCAATCTCTCCAAAAGAACCCGCAATCAGCTTATGAATTGGAAGCACACTATAGATCTTCAACAGAAGGTACAACATCCGTTGATGCTTGCGTATCATTTTAGCCTGAATCTCCGGTATAATCGTTATGCCCATAGCCTCAAGCACGCTGAAGCCCTCATCCATCGCCCTAATCATATGTTGGATTTGCTTTCTGTTCCCGTCCAACTTGATCAACTCACGCTCCTCATTAAAGCTCACCGCATTAAGCATCAGAATGGGGATGATATGGCTTTTCAGCCAGGCATCAATATCACTTAGAACATTCAACTTGTATTTTACATGTTGGAAAGCTTGATCCAGCAAAGGTTTAAAGCTTATCTCTCCGTCCAGACTTCCAATCACCATTTGTCCGCTGCCTCCACCGACCGATAACATGCGGTCCTTCTCCCGCCTTCCTCCACTCACCTGGAATCCAAATGCGACCTGTTTTGCCACCTTACTGTTTTCCACCAAATAGTTTTGCATGCTTCGCGCATCTGCGTTGTTTCCCACAATTACAATATTGCTGCTCTGATTGTCTGCCAGAATAGGTAACACAGAAGGAAAATCATTATATTTCATGACTACAAAAATAAGATCATATTGGTCATCCACTTCCAACGTTCTGGCTACCCGAACCTGATCAACTGTCGTTTTGAATTGAAACATATGCCGGATGACGATTCCATCCTTCTCCAGCTCCTCTGCCCGCTTCCCTCTAGCCAGAATAGTAACATCATTGCCGCCGCGTACCAGAATGTGCGCCAGTTGACTGCCCAAAACACCTGCCCCATACACTAATATCTTCATTGGTTATCCCTCTATTTCATATTTTATCAATATTCGTTGCTTTATGAACATTTGTTGATAAAATAAGAGTAACAAAGCACCTACTGTGCTTCAATCGTTAAAATATCCGTTTTTGTTGAATAATCAACGAATGATTCCTTATTGTTGAAAACCATCATAGGAGGGGCCATGGACAGACGAGTACTCAAGACACGAAAGGCGATAATTGAAGCTTTTGTGGGGTTACTGGAGGAACAGGATTTTGAGCAAATTACGATAAACGATATTGCTGATCGGGCTAATGTAAATCGAGGAACCATCTATTTGCATTACGCTGACAAGTTCGACCTGTTGGATCAATGCATTGAGACCTATTTGCAGCAGTTGTTGGATGCCTGTATGATCGAAAGCTCTACTACAACACCCGTTACAGCCAAGGATGCGCTGCTCAGAACTTTCCGTTATCTGGAACAGCATGCCTCTACCTATACTACACTTCTAACCAAAAAAGGTATTCCGGCATTCCGTAGTAAGTTGATGGGATTGTTGGTCCAGGGAGTGGAGGAACAGATGGATGCCTGTGGCATTCAGGAGGGTATGAAAAAAGAGATCACCATACAGTTTCTTGCTTCCGCTGCTGTGGGCCTCCTGGAGTGGTGGATTATGAATTCCATGCCTTATCCGGCCGAGGAGATCGTTGACCAATTAATAAGTTTACTGGAGCTACATTTGCAATTGCACGCACCCATTAATGGATAGCCCAATCTCTTTCAAGTGATCTACAACAAACAAAAACCACGTCCTTCGACGTGGTTTGATTGTTTATGAAGCTATGGAGTTCAAATCAATTGGTGCGACATTACTGCGAGCGATGTGATTACACCTATGCCAAAGCAATCATTTCAAGAAGAAACTTTAACTTCATTACATCTCTCCAGCAAAATCTGGATCTGGCGCTCCAGCCACTGCACAAGGTATGGATGTGGTAACAGTGTCTCACCGCTGTACACATAGTTCAGTTCCTGCAGCCGATCCGGAATAACGTTCCTCGTGAAATAACCGGCACTCAAAAACAGCGGCGCCACAATGACTCGGTTCCCCCGCTCTTCGCTCCAGTACTTCACTTTGTTGTACACACTCTCCGGATTCAGCAATGCATAATCCGTATGGGCTAAACCACTAACTTCCTGCACACGCTCTGCAAGGGAAGAAATTCCGGCTTCCCAACGCTCGCGAAAACCATCATGAATACTCCCATGGCCTACCAGCAAAATCGTTTCCTTCTCCGGTTGCTGCGACAATAATCGGACTTTGTCCCACACCATCACGGCAATATCCGGATCGTTATCCACTGGATAACCAAAGTGAACCCGAGCCTTCACATCGAACGGTTCCAGATCCGTTTCGCGATCAGGTGTTTCCTTTGCACCAATGGCATATTCAATTTCATCCACATGTGTACTCCCGGACGAAACAAATAGAGGTACGACCAGAATATCGGTTACGCCTTGTGCTTCCAGTCGGTCGATACCGTCCTGGATCAGGCGTCCTTCCACAAGTTCAAGAAAACCGGCTTCAACCGGTAATGGAACAGGCAGATTCAACCGGGAGATCGCGTCATCGACGGATTCCACCCAGGTCTGCTCCTGTGAACCGTGACTGATGATGAGTACACCCGGCTTCTTCATGTTAGCGTCCCAGGCGTTCCAGCGTCATTTTATAACCATCATTGCCGTAATTCAGGCAGCGTTTCACACGTGAAATTGTAGCTGTACTCGCACCTGTCTCTGCTTCAATCTGGTTATACGTATTGCCTTTACCCAACATACGAGCCACTTCCAGCCGCTGGGACATGGATTGGATCTCGTTAACTGTGCAGAGGTCATCAAAGAAAACATAACACTCTTCAATATCTTTTAGCGTCAAAATAGCCTCGAATAGTTGTTCAATGCTTTTATCATTTAGCTTTTTCAGCTGCATTTCATCATCATCCCCTAGCGGTTACTGTGTACCTACATTGTACTCACCCTGAGTTGGTATTTCAAGCGTTACCGATTTCACGCACTACAGAATAAAAATACATGTTACCGCTTACAAAAGGTACTATTGTCCTCCCCTCGCGTACATCGGGCGAATTTAACGCGCTATTTCCCAGTTTTCACCTGTATATATCCGATTACTTATGTAGGATTTCAATCCTCCTAAATGTTACAATTTTGTGTCTAAACTTCATTTTACTCTTCGTGAACCTGCCATCATAGATGCGCCCAAATCCGCAAATATCCCGTTTTCCGGGATACCCGCCTACGCCGTCTCTCCGCGAATGACATACAGTATAACAAAAGGGAGTTCCACAAGGGTCTATGATGTACATCTGTCATGCAACTCATGGAACGCAATTCCGAAATCCAATAGAAGGAACGTGATCGTTCATGCCACAGCATTATTATCACCGCCAGCCAGCACCAAGGCAGCGTCCGTCTTCTCATGCTCATCGGCAGGCACATACTTCTGCCTATATGCCGCCCGGTGTGGTTCCGCGGTCTTTAAATGAAACTCAGATTCAACCGATGTATCCTGGCGTAGAACCCCATTACCCGGGCTTCGGTGAAGTCGAAGCTTCTGCAGTCGTACCCTATGGGCAAGGTTTGGCTGGCGGGAACTTTTATGGAGGTGGAGCTCAGGTGGTTCCCCCTGCTCCGGTACAGGCGCCTGCTGCTACAGGCAGTTCCGGGTTTTCGTTAGCCAACATCGGTGAGTTAAAAGGAATGATCGACCGCTTCGGCGGTATTGATGGAATCATGAGTGGAATAGGCAAAATGCAAAAGGTCGTTGGTGGCATCCAGCAGATGGCTCCGATGATGAAACTCGTTATGGGCATTCTGCCTTTTGGAAAAGGAAAATCGAATAACAGCGCAGCTGATGCAGACTATGAAGAATATACGCCGCCCCGGAAACGTAAAAGCAAACGTCGGAACAAAACAACGAATGCTACACGTCGCCGCAATACAACTCCAGTCCGCCGCAAATCCAATACCACCAAGCGCCGTCCCAAAAGTCGCAAAGGTTAAATTCATCCAGGCACCCCCTTACAGAAGGTGGGTGCCTTAACACCGTTCATTAATATATCAAAAATTTCAGGAACTTATGTTCTTATTTCTGCAATTTGAGGTATACTTGATAATAACTAAAGGAGGCGGACCATGGAACTTATCAAAGACAAATACACTCCCGCATTAATCGATCGGACCGGCGAACAGTTGCGTCAATTCTACCCTAAGCTGGATACACAGCAATTTCATGAATTGGTTTTTGCTGAAGGCTGGGAACAGTTGGAATTCAAAGCGCGCATTCGCCGAATCACACTGGCCCTGACTGCAGTACTGCCCGACAATTATGAGGAAGCATTACATATTATTGAACAAGCCGCTCCGAATATGAGAGGCGTTGAATATCTGTTTGTACCGGATTTTATCGAAGTGAACGGACTTGACCCAGAGGATTACGAGTTATCCATGAAGTATCTGACCCTCTTCACACCTTATTCCAGCTCCGAGTTCGTGGTACGCCCGTTTATTAAACATTATCCAATCCAAACGATGAAACATATGATGGCGTGGGCAGAGAGCAACAACGAGCATATCCGCAGACTTGCCAGTGAAGGCAGCCGGCCACGTTTGCCATGGGGTGCCAAACTCCAGAACTTTATCACTGATCCAACACCTGTACTTCCGATTCTGCATGCATTGAAACAGGACGAGTCCCTCTATGTTCGCAAAAGTGTCGCCAATCATCTGAATGACATCTCCAAGGACCACCCTGAACTGGTTATGGATCTGGCCACGACCTGGTACGGACAACATGTACACACCGACTGGATTGTCCGGCATGCCAGCAGGTCATTACTGAAGAAAGGACATAGCAAAGCACTAAGTCTTTTTGGTTATAACGAGCAGGATTCGATTCACATTGAGCAGCTTCAGCTTGTCCAGGATACGATTAGCATTGGCGAGGATCTTCATTTCTCGTTTGCTGTCGTTAATGAGAGCGGTGAGTCACAGATGCTGCGAATTGAATATGAGATTGGTTATATGAAAGCAAACGGCAAGCAGGCTCCCAAACGATTCAAATGCTCTGATAAAGTGTACCCGACAGGAAGAACCAAGGTAGCCACCAAACAATCTTTCAAAGTCATCACAACGAGAAAATATTATGCCGGTCTGCATACGCTAACAATTGTTGTGAATGGTAAAGCGGCAGCAACGACTTCTTTTGTCCTTGAAATGGAGTAACAGGAAATCGTCGTAAGTTATACACAGCTCGTTCCAGCGAGAACTTATTCACATGTGGATACATTTTTTTTCAAAACTTCTATAGAAGAATCAGAAAGGCCACCTGGCAAGCATCATCTCCCGACAGTTAATCCTGCTCGAGATCCTTGTCCAGTGGCCCTTTTCATATGTAACAAACGTTGCTTCAACTATGCAATCTTCTTCTGATGATCTGCTCGCAATAGCTTGCGCTTATCACCGAAAGGATGGAACTGCATACGGAGTAGTAAGGTATAAAATTTCTACTTAAACCATCCCCGCTTCACAAACCAAGCCACCATACTCCCGCCAAGCACAAACATTAACAGAAGCACCGCACAATACCCAAACTTCCATTGAAGCTCAGGCATATAGGCAAAGTTCATGCCATATATACCCGCAATCAGTGTGAGCGGCATAAATACGGTCGTAATCACCGTGAGTGTCTTCATGATCTGATTCATCCGGTTGGAGTTCAGGGAAATATAACTGTCGCGCAGGTCAGCGGTCATCTCCCGATCGGCTTCGATCATGTCTGTCAGCTTCAATAAATGGTCATAGATATCGGTAAAATAAGCCGTATGTTCGCCTGTTCGCTGCACATGCTGGGAATTGACCACCCGATAGAGCAGATCCCGCATCGGTACTACCGTTCGTCTGAGCTTCAGCAATCGAGTCCGCAGATCAAACACCTGGTTCATCAAGTCTTCAACCGACTCTTGTCCACCCCGGTTCTCCAGTTCAGCCAGTTCATCCTCAATCGCAAATAAAGACGGAAAATAATGATCCACCAACTTGTCCATCACGGTATAGGCCGCCGCCACTGGACCTCGCGCCCAGATGGTTCGTTCATGTGCATGGTGCAACAAGCGTTCCCACGCTTCATCCACTTCCTCCAATACACCATGATGAAAAGACACTAGGAAGTTAGATCCGAGAAACAAGTCAACCTCCTCGGCTTCCAGTGTGGACGGGTTCAGTGCATGCAGCACAAGAAACTGCAGATTATCATAATAATCGAGCTTGGGCCGCTGCAACACATGCAGACAGTCCTCTATGGCTAATGGATGAAAATGAAAATATGTATCCAGCAAACAGCTTTCCTCTTCCGTTGGCTGGTTAAAATCGGCCCATACCCAGGCGTAATCGTTCAGATCCAGCTGTGTAAGTGGTACGTTAACGGAGACTTGATGTTCTCGTGTAATGGCGAGTGTACGAATCATAAATCAGATCACATCCTTGTCCTGTATCTATACGTTATTGTACACAGGTACCTTCAAACTCGACAACAAAAAAAGCCAACCCTGTTGGCTTCTCTCATTTCCCTATCCACAGTTCCCTGTATCCACAGGAATATCTTCTTTTGGTTTATCATTCCACGGATGGCTATCCACATATCCAGCCTGTCCACACGTTCATGCACAGGCGTCTCTTGATTTTGGTTGTATAATTATCCACATATCCCGATATTCACACAGTTATGAACAGATTGTCTGGTAACCCCGAATTCGTTCGGGATAACTTCTCTTTTTAGAAAATAATCCAGTAGAGCAATCCTGCCAGTCCCGCAGTAATCGGAATCGTAATGAACCACGTAATAATGATACGTCCAGCTAGTCCCCATTTCACAGCAGAGAAACGTTTCGCGGAACCTACACCCAGAATAGCTGATGTGATCGCGTGCGTCGTACTAACTGGAAGGTGAAGCAACGTTGCTGTGAAAATAACGGAAGCAGCTGACAGATCGGCGGCGAATCCGTTGATCGGTTCAATTTTAAAGATTTTGGTACCCATCGTTTTGATGATTTTCCAACCACCAATGGATGTACCCAGAGCCATCGCGGTTGCTGCTGAGATTTTAACCCACAGCGGCACTTCCAGATGATCTTGTACACCTGCTGCAACCAAAGCAAACGTAATAATACCCATCGCTTTCTGTGCATCATTCGTACCATGTGTGAATGCTTGCAGTGCAGCCGTGAAAATCTGTACCGTACGGAAACCTTTATTCACGTTATGCGGACTGCGTTTGGCGAAAATATATTTGAGAATCGTCATGACCACATAACCGATGGCAAACGCAATCAGAGGTGATAATAGCAAACCTCCGACGATATCAATGAATCCGCTCCATTTCACTTTATCAGATCCTGCGCCAACAAGCACGGCACCTGCAAGGGCTCCGATAAGTGCATGTGATGAGGAAGACGGAATACCAAACCACCATGTAACCAGGTTCCAGATAATCGCTGCGATCAAGGTGACTATGACGACCTCGATCCCGTTATCCAGCGTGGTGGGGTCGGTCACACTCCCCCCAATCGTCTTCGCAACGCCTGTAAACATCATCGCACCGACAAAGTTCATCACCGCTGCAAGAAGGATCGCACGACGTGGCGTCAGTGCCCGTGTTGATACCGAAGTGGCAATGGCATTCGCCGTGTCGTGAAAACCGTTGATGAAGTCAAACGCCAGTGCAAGGAAGACGACTATACCTAATACCCAAATCGTTGTTTCCATTATTCTCTGGCTCCTTAAGAATTACGCATAATGATGGATTCGAGCACATTCGCCACGTCTTCACAAGCATCCGTTGTTGTCTCAAGACGTTCGTAAATTTCCTTACGCTTGATCAGTTCAATCGGATCAGACACGGTAGCGAAGAGATGTTTGATACACATGCGCAGCACTTCGTCGCCCTGGTTTTCCAGATCATTCAAACGAATGGTGTATTCACGGATGGCCAGCAATTTTTTCTGTGACAGCAGATGGATCGCCTTCTGAATTTCGTAAGCCGATTGGCGCAAAATTTCAGAGAACTGAACGATAAATTCGTCCGGATCCGTCAGTTGGTACATATAGAAACGGGAAGCCGTTGCTTCGAGTCCGTCCAATACGTCATCAAGTGTTGTTGTCAGCTCCATAATATCATCGCGTTCGATCGGCGTGATAAATGTTTTGTTGAGTTCTGTAATGATCGTATGCACGTAATCATCACATTTCGACTCGTACTTCTTCATTTCATTGGCAAAAAGAGTCACATCCTGAAGGTTGGAAACATGCTGGGAGAAATAATCTGCCGCTTGAACAACCGTATCTGCCATATTCTCCAGTGTCTCAAAAAATATATCCTTCTTCTTCTTAAGCTTCATAGCTCTATCCCCTTTACGAGAAAAATTGCCGATAACCGATGAAACATGAAATGACAACCTTTGATATCTTATCATATTTGTTTCATGGTTTGTACAAAAGGTGTGATCCTTTTTTATATTCTTATCACATTAATCTGAAATGAATCTTAATTATTTGGAATAATGGTAAATTCAAGTCAAGATTTTACACTGCGTTTACAATTCGACATCAAATTTCAAAATCGACACGATTCTACTTTTCACGCCAAGGTACAATATCATGCCTTTTCGACGACAAAATGGATACATGTTTCATCGTTTTCTTTCATTACATCCTTTTATTGCTGCACAGCCAGCTTCACATGACTAGAAAATTCCGGTTGATTGGGAACAATGCTGATAAAGGTTTTACCAGGCACAAGAGCAACTTCACTGCCACCCTGAACAAACCGTATAATATCCCCCTGCTTCTTCACCCACTGCCCACGAATCATCTTGCCCTTCTGAAACAACATGGCTTCCCCGCCCTGTTCCAAATTAACGGACAACCGCCCTACACTATCAAGCACTTTGTGATCTGCACCTGCCACAATGATGTTCGCTGCGCCAAGTTGAGTTCCATTATCCAGATCCTGATCTGCCTTACCATTCACCATTCTCATATATCGTCCGCTAACTTCATCATAATCATACGTCACCCGGTAACTATCCAATAAATAATGGATATCGAATTGCTTCACTGCCTCTCCTGTGGATGTCGCGCCTTCTTCGTTATAGATGTATACGGGAGACTTGAAATCATGGCTATACCCCTTGATATCTGCCCCTTCTCTCAGCTTGTCCGCTGAAGTATACAGATTATGTGGGGCTTTACGATCCGAGGAACGCCAGAAGTAAGGTCCACCATTCGAGATTTCATCCATATGCTGTTTCTGCTGCCTTTGCAAAATGGAATACGCCTCCGGACTGCCTCCGGCATGAACAAGTACCCCATCATAACTCTCACCGATCTCAATCAGATATGGACGTATACTGCGAACAGGTCCAACCGTCTCCGCACCGCCTTCACTCTGGAAGATGGCTATGAAACGGGTAATGCCACCCTCTGCGAGGACTTCAAGAATGATATCGGCTGAACTTAGACCCGATTGGGGCCGAGCTGCTGGTGCATTATTAATCATTACGGCGAGTGGTCGACGCGTAATCGCTTCATCTACAGGCAGACCCGTCAAAGGTGCTGTATAGAGAGATGTATTGGACTCTTCCACAGTCTGTTCTTCTTGTACAGGTGCAGGTGTCGGTTCTGGCTGAACTGGCATCTGCGCCACCTCCTGGTTTTGGCAGGCAACAAGACTTAATGAGAGAATAAACAGAGATGCAGCCGATGCTGCTTTGTTCCATTTAAAAAGCTTCAATATAGGACCTCCTGAACGATATGGCCTGGTTCTAAGTTGTGATATATGTCTCATGTAGGCAACCATTTCACGTATTTCTTTCCATTTAATCACACCCCATCCGATTTGTCTGCGCCTAGAAGGCCTTGATACAGCTTGAAATTTACATTTGAAACAGCGATTTGGAAGAAAAATATGTCCTAAATGTGAACTTCTCAAACCTTACTTAAAATTTGAACTAGATTGTGATTTTAATCACAAACAAAACGACTTTTGAACTATACAATAAAGACATCAAAGGTGATCACTTAGAAAAAACAAAAACAACACACACTAAATTCCATGAAGGAGTGGTTCATATGTTCAGCTTCAACCAATGGCTTAGAGAAAACAAAGTAGCAATGTGGATTTTGACAGTACTTCGGGTGTATATCGGTTATGATTGGATGACTCACGGATGGAGCAAATTGACTGGCGGATTCGAAGCTGGCGGGTTCCTTGCAGGGGCATTGGAAAAAACAACGGGTGATCATCCAGCAGTTCAAGCATGGTGGGGAACGTTCCTTGAGAAATTCGCAGTACCAAACGCAGGACTGTTCGACTTCGTTATCCCATTGGGTGAATTCCTTGTAGGTTTGGGTCTCATCCTCGGCTGCTTCACTACACTGGCAGCACTGATGGCTATGGTCATGAACTTCGCGTTCCTCTTCTCGGGAACAGTAAGCACAAATGCTCAACTGGTTGTAATGGAAATCTTCCTTGTCGTTGCTGGTGCAAATGCAGGTAAAATCGGTCTGGATCACTGGGTACTGCCTTACCTTCGCGGATTGTTCACTCGTAACAACAAAGGCAATCAGCCTAAAGACACACCAACGATTAGCCCAACTCACAAAACAGCTTAAGCAATCATTCATAGAATTCTCGGCCCTGCTCCCAATCCCCCTGGAGAGCAGGGCTTTTTACTTTTCAAAAATGGCCTGGATGCTCTGCCTGACTTGCTCAGCCACAGAAAATCGTATTATGATGAAATAAAGTTGAACTTCAAAGGAGTACACGATATGCCGACCCAGCGACGTCTTGAGACCGATGCGGATTTTCAGGAAGCCATGAATATGAAGTATAAGGTTCGAGTTTTTAAAGATAATCACCAGATTGACTCGGGTGGCATCATTATCCGTTTTGACAGCAACACCGTAGTGGTACAATCCAGTGTCAGTGAGCTCGCTTATCATTCGCGTACAGACTGTGAATTGTTCGAAATCCGCAAATAAAGATCTATTGCATGAATAAGTCCTCGTATTGAAAAAAGGTTACTGTATCCCACCAAGGGTGTACAGGAACCTTCTTTTGTTTATATATTGTAATTGTATGCATTAATACACGTTATCCGTACGAAACTGGCTTCAAACACCATAATCAGGCTGTTGTCTGTTCCAAGTTACACGCCGTCTCCAAACTGCCAGCAGTTCAAACTGAGCGTTCCATAAGGATAAGACTGGAATAAACGCTTCGCTGATCGGGACATATCCGCTGTACCCATGGCGTAGAACAAAGGCGCAAGGTGTTCTGTGCCATACGACGGAACTGCCGTGCGTGCGTGAGGGGCTTTTTTCTCATATTGAAACAGCTCTCTCGTGTTCCACTGCTCCAAGCGCTCCCCGATCCAGTTATCAAATTCCACCGCCCACTCTTGCGGTTCATCTGTATTGCCAAGCAATCGTAAATTGTGAACCGTTCCACCACTGCCAATGATCAGCACATCATCATGACGCAGCTGTTCCAGCATTCGGCCAATATCATACTGTTCCTGCGGCGTACGCAGCGAGTCTACAGATACAGCAATCACAGGAATGTTAGCCTCTGGATACATATGGAGTAACGGTACCCATACGCCATGATCCAGCCCTCTGCCTCGAATCGGCTGATGTGCCAGATTGCTGCGGGTGAACAACGCACATATCTCGTTCGCTAAATCTGGCTGCCCAGATGCAGGGTATTCCATCGTATACATCGTAGAAGGAAATCCGTAAAAATCATGCAAGGTCTGATGTGTATCATCCATCGTCACGGACGGTTCAGGACAATCCCAATGCGCCGTAAATACAACAATGGCTTTCGGAGCCGGCAGCCTGTCTCCAAGCTGGTTCAAGAAGTGAGTGTAGTCATTGCTCTCCACCGCCAGAGCGGGAGAACCATGCGCAATGAAAAGTGCGGGTAATGTCATTGCTGCCAACCTCCAGACACGGATAGAATGCTTACTCCTCTATTTTACCCTTAAGAAGGCGCTTTTCCAAGCTGACATCCCCAAACAGTTGTAATCCTGCCACTTATATCATCCAGTGCTGCCAATCCTGCTCGATCTTCTGACGTTCGCCCAGCCACTCTCTCGTACGCGTAATGAGCTGTTCCCGCTCTTTACCTGAAGAGAAGGTGTGATCGCCCTGGAAGATGATCTCCTTGTCGCAACGACCTTCCTGACGCATCCAGAATACCTTTTGATACAGAAAGGCGTAGTCTACAGGGATAATCTCATCTGATGTACCATGCACGACGAGAACATCTCCGCTAAACTTAACTGCTTCCTGGAATGGCTGTTGTTCAGCAAGAGACTCGAAGAATGTTGGTGTGAATTTGTATCCGAGATAATCAGCCGCACCCAGTTTCACGCCTTCATCGTATACTTCCCGTCCCGTAATCTTCACGATATCATTGAATGGATAACCCACGGAGGACCACATCACCAGGTTCTTAACACGTTTGTCACGTACAGCAGTTAGCAATGCAACGGCACCACCCAGACTATGACCAATCAGCGTAACACGCGTAGGATCTACATCACTGCAATTCACCGCGTAATCCAGCACCGAACGGGTCTGCAGCACCATGGACTCCAGTCCCTCCGCTCCATACTCCCCACTGCTCTCTCCGCAACCGATATAATCGAAACGCAGGACCAGATAACCGTCTTCAGCCAGCTCCCGTGCAGTCTTTACAAACAAACGGTCCACGCCGATCCGGCTACCAACGAAGCCGTGGCAGATGACTGCCAGAGGTACGCGCTGCTGACTCTTCCCCTCCTTGATATCTTTCACAACCGGATAATGAATGGTGGCTGTTAATTCTTCCTGTCCATGACGGATACTGATCTGACGTTCCATACCGATTTCCCCTTTCCACGCTTAGCCTGTTGAGTTCCATTTATTAAATATATATAATCCGATAAGTTTAGTGTGTATTAAGATGTTATTCATATATTATCATCCCGTACCCTGCAAGTCAACGTAAGTAAGAACCCTTTCTACGTTGACTGCTAATCTACATTTTATCGGTTGATAAGCGCAAAAAAATGAGCCAAGCTGGTGACAGCTGGCCCCGATATCATTTGGAATTCAAACCAAGTGTTGCAGGATCGTTATTCGTAGCTTCTACGGAACATCTCGTGGGTCTCCACCCGTCCGTTCCACTCATGCTCATGCCCCGAATCACTATTGTCCCAGAAACTTCTTCCCCTCAAATTGCCATCTGTTAGTTCTTCTGCATACTCCGTATCTTCAAGGTTCTCTTCAAAGGATACAACCTCGTCCACGACTCCACGGGAGTTGCTGTTCATTAGCAGCTTCCGCGTCAATTCTGTTTGTTTATCCATAACAAGCACACTCCAATCTTGGATTTCTGTTGGAAATGCTACTATTGTGATGGAAACGGCTGCTCTTTATGCATACTTCACACAATCGTTAGATCTGGGAGGCGTGAGGGATTTTTTTCACATGAACGGGGGAAAATAAACGAACAATCATTGGCAGCATATGCCTCGGAGTCCTTATGCCGAAAGGAATGAATTCATGGAACATCTACTGGAATGGATTCAACATCACGGTAAACTGGTGCTGTTATGCACCTGCGTTATACTGGCCTGTGTATGGATATGGGTCCACCATGAGCAGCTTTTTTATAAGGAATGACTTTGCGAAACGAGAGCCCTTCCCGTATACTAAAATACCGTCAGGGTCTTCAGTCAATTGGAAGATCAGAACGTGTGTAGACAGGGGGAGCAATCATTGGGGATTTCCTATAAGAAGCTTAAAGAAATACAGAATCGGCAAATAACTGAGATGAGTCGAATGACACCTGAACATGTGAAATTGTATGACGAGATCAGCACAATTGCGCGTCATGCGCCAGCGGACGAGAGAACACAGGAAGAATGGATTCTCTCCGCAGGAAAAGCGATCGTACAGGCTCAGCGGGATAACAAACCCGCTCGCGAGTTATACGGACCTGATCTGGAACAAGACATCCATGCACAGCTCGGGATAACAAATACAGCACCGGAGAAGACAAATGCCGTTGAGGTGGGTAAATCCAGCCCAACCCGTGGTAATAGTCCATCAGCTTCATCGAAAAAGAAAGCCAACGCTGTAGAACCACAGTCAACGGAGAATCCAGAGCCTGTGAAACGGACACCAAAGTGGTATGCCATGATTGCTTGGGCGGCTTTGTCTTTTGTCATGTTGATTCAAGGATGTGTGGGATTGTTCGTGGGTTGGACTGGCGGAGATACGGAGCCGTTCCAACACATCAGTCTGTTCTCTCTAATCGTTGCGGCAGTTGGCGGTATCGCATTGGTGGAGATGCTTCGCCGCCTTGCTGAGCGACCGGACGATGAAGGAGCGGACAAGAACACCGTACCTAAGGTTAACCTCAAGGGAATCATCATCTACATCTTCATCGTAGTACTCGTGCTGTTTGTAGGGTATCCACTGCGTGATAAACTTCCGGTCTTTGCACTTGCTCCGTGGGTAAGTGCGGTGATCGGCATTGTGGGGCTTGCAACGTTAAGGCCTTTATTTGGACAAAAGAAAACAGCATAACACGTATATAAGCGATTAAGGGGCCTTGAGGGTCCCTTTTTCATGTTCTGACGAATTTAACCCCTTCTGATATTAGGTACACGTAACATGGGCACGGGAACGCTCACGAATTCGTGAGGTCTTTTTCCATTTGGAGCTGGTTCCGATGTTTGATTCCTTTGCCTGGTGTCTCTCCAAACTCCCGCTTGAACATCCGGATAAAATAGTTCACTTCCATTCCTACGGTCTCTGCCGCCTCTCGCACACTTGCTCGTGGATGCTTGTCCATCCAGTCCGAAGCCTTCTTTAAACGTAATCGTTGCATATATTGATGTCCTGTCACGCCATAATGATGATGAAATAGTCGGTTGAGATGCTGCACCGAATAACCCACTGCGTCAGCAACATGCTTCAATAACAGATCGTCCTGATAGTGCGTATGCATCAATGATACTGCTCGGATCAGTGCATCCTTGCTCGGATCGGGCTCCCGATTAGAGTGTTTTACAGCTACGTCACGGGCCATCGATGATCCAGCACCTCCAATACCGACATCAGATGGAATTTTCGATTGTGCTATATCTAAAATAAGCTGGTAGATAAGGGCTGATGTGTTCCACATCTCCGTTGCTCCTCGATCCAGCCCATGCCAGAGATTGGTCATCCGTGACCAGATGATTTCAAAACCAGAGATATGACACGGCTCGTTCTGAAGTAAACCCGCGGATTGTAGTACCGATCCAGCCGATGTACCGCCAATACCGATATAACCCAGTTCTCCTTTGGATTTGGAATGAGGCACATACTCATGCGCAACTTCGGGTTCCACGATGAATAACTGTCCTGCTCCCATCGTCCATGTCCCTTTTCCCGTTACCTTGAACTGCCCTTCACCATCGCGTGACAAAAACAACTGATACACCGGAAATCCATCCGGTCTATGCAGAACTTTCTCTTCCTGCGTCCCCACACAATACAGGTACAGCGGCAACCGGGAATCCGGCAGGCCCGTCAAACGAAATGCAAGCATTCCATCATTCCTTTCGGCTCATAGGCTTCTAGCTTATTCCTTCTATTATCCATCCGTTTGTCCTGTTCCAACAATGGTCTAAGGAACCTTTTTAGCGACAAGATTTTCAATTAGTAAGTGAGGCAGTTGCGCTAGGATAATAAAAAAACTCCCTTTTCAAATGAAAAGGGAGTTTGAGTAGATAAACAGTAATTCATAGTTTGAAACACGTGAGCCACAAATTTATGGTGATGTTGTATTATTTGGATCTACCACTGGGGTATCAGAAGCTGGACTACCTGTTGCTGGCTGCTGAGCAGCTGCCAATGTAACTGGTGCAGGACTGGATAAAGCGTTAATCGTCGCTTGCTGTTGATCCGCAACAGACAAGACATACACTTGATAAGACGTTCCAGCAACAATTGCATCGCCATCTGTATCTTTTGAAAGGGTCAGTGTCAGGTCTTCTTTAGATCCTGTTACTAAAATTTGGAATCGATCAGTATTGTTTACACCGTTTGCTACAGGTAAAGTAAAGTTAGAACCGTTTTTCACAACAAAAACTTTATATTGAGATATTCCTTGTTCAGTTGCATTCGGAGTAAGATTAATTTTTATTGCAGGTCCTTGAGCTCCAGTTGCATCGGTTGCAGTAAGGCTTGCGGCCTTCACTTCGACCGGTTGTTGCTGTTTCGGATTCACCTTAATGATATTAGACGCTCCAGAAAGACTTGATTCACGTGTGTTGCTGTCAGACACGGATAAGACAAAGACCTGATAGGATTTGCTTGAGTCGATTGGAGCTCCATTAACATCAGTTGTA
Organism: Paenibacillus sp. CF095; assembly: GCF_900101225.1. Taxonomy (NCBI): domain Bacteria; kingdom Bacillati; phylum Bacillota; class Bacilli; order Caryophanales; family Paenibacillaceae; genus Paenibacillus; species Paenibacillus sp. CF095. The sequence goes on along the minus strand of NZ_FMZN01000008.1, from coordinate 39,280 downwards.
ACCGCAAAAGGCTGGACGTCGGTACTTGACCCATTCTTAGATACACTCAAGTAGTTATTTAATTTCAAAACTGCTTTAGCTGTACTTAAGTTAAACACATCAACCTGACTTGAAGGCACTATCATTATTGCATAATTGGAAATTCCAGTGTCATTCCGGGGCTTCGTGAAAGTAATCAAAATATCTGTTGCATCCCCTGTTGCTTGCGATGCCTCTTTCACAGCTGCCTTAACACTGCTCACTGCTTCCACTGTAGACGTAGTGTTTAATTTGATTATGCCTGATGCTGAAGAAAGCGCATTTGACAGGGACCCGTTGTTATTTACAGCTAAAACGTATACACGATATTCTACACCGTTGATAATCTTGCTACCATCCGTCGCTATTGTCCCACTCGGCAATGTGAACGATCGGTTATTTCCCGTTTTACCCACTGACGTATAGTATGCACTGTTTAAAGCACTCGCCGTAGACAGGCTCAACGTACTATTCGCCTTCACTACGAACACTCGATATTCTCTTACATTCGTCTCATCTGCGGATTTATTGAAGGTTACCTGAATATCGCGACCATCTCCATTATCCCCAATGTCCGTTGCAGCCACATTACTCGGAGCCGTTACAGCCGCGTTCTGTGTCAACGTAATTTGGGAAGAGTAACCAGACAAAGCATTTTGACTGGAGTTTCCGTTGTTATTCACCGACAGTACGAATACCCGGTAAGCAACATTATTCGTAATGGTATATCCATTGGTATCTACCGAATAGTTTTGAAGCGTAACGGACAGGTTACCACCCGTTTTGTTCACCTGCGTATAGTTGTTCGACGCATTAGCTGCGCTTAGTGTGAAACTGCCCACATTAGCGGAACGAACTACATATACTCGGTAGGCAGAGATTCTGGATTCATCCGCAGCTTTGTTGAAAGAAACCCGCAGATCACGACCATCACTGTAGTCGCCGATATCCGCAACAGCCAGGTTGCTGATAACTCCCGCGTTACCGTTCGTTGTCAGTCTCAGCACAGTGGAGGAAGCTGACAGCGCATTGGTGTATCTATTTTGCTGGTTGCCCACCGCCATCACAAAGATGCGATAATCTTGCAGATTCGTTACGTTATAACCACTTGTGTCCTTCATGGATGAAGGCAATGTCGTTGTAATGTTGTTGCCTGTTTTGTTCACCGTATAGTACAGACTGGAGGACAGGTTGCTTGCTGTTGTCAGATTAAAGCTGCTGGCAACCGAGTTGCGCACCACAAAGACGCGATAATTCGCCACCTTGGACTCATCCGATGAACGGTTGAAACTCACCTGGATATCACGACCATCTCCATAATCCGAGTTATCTCTCACTTGCGTAATTACCGGAGATGTTGCTGTGTTCACGGACAACGTAAGTGAAGAGGATGCCGCGGACAACTTGCTGTCTGTTGTTGTATTAGTGCTTACCGACAAGATGTAGACCACATACGCTGTGCCGCTTTTGATCAATTCGCCGGACGTATCCCGTGTTGAAGAAGTCAGCTGGCTTTTCACTGCGGTACTATTTCCTTTGTATATGATCGTGGAGTTAGCACTGGATACTTTGTTCGCCGCAGCCAGATTGAACGCAGAAGAGTCCTTTGCTTTAACAACAAAAGCACGATAATACGTAATGTTCGATGTCGTGCTCGGCTGCGTGAAGTTAATCTCCAGATCGCGGCCATCGCCATAGTCACTAATATCTGCAGCACGCAGGCTTGTAACCGCCTGTACTGTGGATTTCACATTATTGAGCTTCAATGCTTGGGAAGACCAGTTCAATGCATTTTTATAATTATTGCTGCTGTTACCAACAGTCAGTACATACAGGCGATACGTTTCATTGCTGTTAAGCAAATCCCCGTTTACGTCACGTGTCTGTGCACTAAGTGTCAGTTTCGGGTTGCTGCCATTCGGTGTAACAGATGTATAGTTCGCAGAAGGTACAGCAGTTGCTGAGGACTCCGTGAAGCTATTCACATCGCGAGTTTTTACCAGCATAATCCGGTAAGCAGATACCGCCTTCTCTGAAGTTGGACGTGTGAAGCTCACCGTCAGGTCACGACCATCTCCGTTACTTCCGGATACCGAACCATAGATGTTCCATGCAGCATATTGTGTCTCATCCACTGGTGGCGTTGCCGTTGTCTTGATATCTACACGTTGATTGCGCGAGTTCCAGAATACTTTCTCTCCAAAAGCTTCACTGACAAAACGAATGGGAACCATTGTGTTGCCCTTAATCGTGTTTGCAGGTACATCCAGCGAGATCGCTTCCCCGTTGATGTATGCCGTTTTGGAACCGAGTGTCAAAGTAACTTCCTGATCGTCGCGAGTTGCAACAATCGTTTTGGTTCTGTTCGTGTACTGTACCTTCGCATCCAATCCTTCAAAAATCGACCGAAGCGGAACCAGTACGCGTCCACCTTTCATCACAGGTGCCTGAGCAGATGATAACTCTGCATCATTAATATATATGCTGATTCTCGCAGCTGCATCCATAACCGACGTTGGAAGTGCGGACATCAGCATGGCCGATACAGCCAGCGCTGACATTACCTTCTTCACTTGTTTTCCTCCCGCTTTCCTCATATCCCATATCCCCATTCTCACATTTAGTTAATCGAAATAGATTCGCTGTTCTTTTCATTAATTCCTGTATTTACCTATGCACAACTAAGACGTTCCGATCAGCTCAAAAGTTTCCAGTTGTACAAAAAATATTTTCGCAGAAATATTCCTCTATCTTCCACCCTCCAAAAGTTAAAAATAACAGAAGAATTTGTCACCATTCCGCAACCACATCCTGCCCCAATTGCGTTAATGTATAGTGACTAGTGAACAACACCTATCATTTTCTTAACTACGGGAGGTTCATATCTATGACATCATCGTTCCAATCTGCCACACGTAAAAGCATGCGCACCTTCATTACAGCCACCGCTATCCTCATGCTGCTACAAACGGCTATCGCTCCATTATCTGGAGTCGCTGCTGCCGCATCTTCCAGTACAGATACCAACAAAGTCACGACTGCCAGTACAACAACCATATATAAAACATTTCAGTCCATGCTCTACAAAAAGAACGGCTTGCCTGCCGCGGATACTTATCTCGAATCTCATATCGATCAAGTTACGACTCATCATGCAACCCTGATGGTCTTACAGCTGGAGAATGCCCGCAACAAGGCGTTAACAGCCATGACGGACCGCCTGCTTGTTCCTAATGTTCAGGACAAGATGATCAAGGCATACAAGTTGAATGATAGCTTCACTCAACTCATGTCCCGCACCAACGACACCAGTCTGCGTGCACTACTTCAACAGGCACGGGATAGCGGCTATCGCCTGGTTATGCTGGAAGGTTCCCTCTATCCGATCATGAATTATATGGCTTTTCAGAAATATATCTCGTACGTGAAACCAGACATCAAACAATACATTAATATCATGGCAGTTGAAACCAGCAACCTTGCCGCCGATGATGGTGCACTGGTCATTGGCTATCAGGAGATACTCAATCGCGCTTTGAATCAGGAACGATTCCTGAACGAATATCCGAAGTCCAATCGATTACAACAGGTGAAGAACCTGATGAATAACTATACCTTGTATACGTTTTATGGCCTGAATAATACGCCTTTATTTGACTATGAAACGAACAAAATGACAGCCAATGCCCAGAAAGGTTACAAAGCTGTCTTACAACGTAACTCATCCGAAGACAGTGCCTTCCTGACGAAACTCGAAAAGTTCATGGACATCGTAACCGAAGCCAAATTCGAGAAAACCGCTACTGTCGAGAAATGGCTGGAACAGAATGTGCCGGTCAGCGACTATGCGAATTATTAAGTTAATCTGTTCCCAGGTTAACATCCGTTTCAAATTCAGGCTGAATTCCAACAGATAACCACAACAAAAACCGCCACAGGATTCGCTCCTGTGGCGGTTTTCTTCAAGCTTCTATCATCAAAACTGACTCAATCCGTCAGCTCCCTGTGCTACTGAATCGGTTTGACCATATGATTATACTCATGTCCTGCGATGACAATCACATCGTCTTTGACATATCCCTGCCGTTCGTACAGCATTAGCGCACGGCCGTTGTCCCGTTCTACAATCAGGGATACCTGCGAGTGACCCAGATCTCTGCCCTGCTGCTCAAAAGCAGCCATCAGTGCCCGGCCGATGCCCTGCCCCTGATATGCTTCACTTACCGAGAGAGTATCCAGATAATACTCGCCCGGACGGGTTTCTTTGACCAATGCATACTTCTCTTCCTGGCTTCGTCCAGGGCGATCCAGAATCGGCTGGTCCAGACGATCTGCTTCACCGCCATCATAGGCCACCAGAATCCCCGCAATCAGCCCATCCTGCTCCATCACTGTCACATGACGATAGCTAATCCGGTTGTCTTCCTGCACATAAAACGCCTGCAAAATCTGCATCGCCTTCTCATGATCCGCCTCACCCGCTAGCGCATATGCAATGTCTCCTATCGCCTGGTACAGCAAAGGAATGACCTGATCTGCATCTTCCATACGCGCAGGTCTGATCAGAGGAGATTTTTCTTGGTGATCTGATTGCATACTGGAATGTTTCATCAGATTAACATGTTGAACAGATTCAGATTTTTGTTAAGCTCGGTATAGGCGATACCTTTGCGGTTCATACGTTCAATGAGTGGTTGGTAATCTTCCTTGTACATCAGCTCGATGCCCACCAAGGCAGGACCATTTTCCTTATCATGCTTTTTCGTATATTCAAATCGGGTGATATCATCATTCTTCCCTAGAACTTCCTCCAGGAATTCACGTAAAGCTCCTGCACGCTGCGGGAAATTAACCATGAAATAATACTTCAGACCTTCATAGATGAGGGAACGTTCCTTGATCTCCTGCATCCGATCAATATCATTGTTCCCGCCACTAATGACGCAAACCACTGTCTTGCCCACAATTTGCTCACGATACTGCTCCAGCGCCGCAACAGCCAAGGAACCGGCAGGCTCAACCACAATCGCATTTTCATTATAGAGCTCCAGAATAGTTGTGCAGGCTTTGCCTTCTGGCACTTTCACAATGTCATCAAGTATACTATTGCAGATATCAAAGGTGAGATCACCAACACGTTTCACCGCTGCGCCATCCACAAATTTATCAATATCATCCAACGTCACAACCTGTTTGCGGAACATCGCCTCACTCATGGAAGCTGCCCCAAGTGGCTCAACTCCAATGATGCGTGTCTCTGGACTCACGGTCTTCATGTAGGTTCCCACGCCGGCTGCCAACCCTCCGCCACCAATCGTCACGAATACATAGTCGGCATTCTCATCGAGACTTTCCATAATTTCCATCGCTACCGTACCATTACCTGCAATAATCTTCGGTTGATCAAAAGGATGGATGAACGTCATGCCCTGTTCGTCACATGCACGCATTGCTTCTGCATAAGCATCATCATACGTATCTCCGATCAGCACCACTTCAACGTTGCTGCCGCCAAAGCGTCTCACTTGCTTCACCTTCTGGTTGGGTGTTGTACTCGGCATGAAGATTTTGCCGTTAATTCCGAGGGCATTACAGCTAAAAGCAACACCCTGAGCATGGTTGCCTGCACTCGCACAGACAATTCCTTTCTCCATCTCAGCTGGTGTCAGACTGCGAATCATATTATAGGCGCCTCGGATTTTGAACGAACGCACCACTTGAAGGTCTTCCCTTTTCAGATACACATTACAGTTATATTTGGCCGACAATACAGCGTCCCGCTGTAACGGCGTTCTTACAATGACCTCACGCAGCACATGATGTGCGCGCACGATATCTTCCATGCCAACACTGGCACGGCTGGTTCCCGTTGGTTCTTGTTCAACTGGTTTCATGTTGTCTCCACACTCCGCTTTTATGGTCTATATAAGTTGAACTAAAAGTTCATTTACACTGACACTACGATGACAGAATAACCCTCCAATCGCTGTTATCCCCAGATTTTTTCGATTCCCTTTTCCCAAGGGAAAAATCCGGTGATAGCGTATGCTTCCGATGCAGCTTTCTTTCAGAAAGCTTTTAGGCGAACGCTTCGCTTTTTCAGGTTCTTTCTGTCCTCTCCGTTATCGTGTAAATCATTAATTCAACTTATCTAGCAATGTCGCGCACTGCTTTTCTTTGTATTGTATCACTTTTGTTCTGTTCTTGCGCCTGAGCTCACTTCATTTATCATTCGTACAATTTCATCAATAATGACCTGAGGGTCTGTATACATAACCATATGTCCCGATTGATCCGCCCCAATCCATCTCGCATTGGATAGCTGGCTCACCGTCTGGCGATGCGCCGTGATGAGGGCAGGTCTGATTTTTCCCTCTCCCTTGCCCGGTTTCGTACCCGAGATTACGCTGACTTCCAGATCACTGAGAGACGGAGGATGTTCCAGCAGCGCTGCCATGTCATTCAGGAATGTCTTACCTTCCGCAAGCATCGTGCTGGCTGCCCGTACAGTGAAATCCTCCTTGAGGTGATCCGCCGCCACATCAGCAGGCTGAATGCTTCCAGCTTTGCTGCCAAGCAACTTATATAAGCCAGTCCGCGCCATGATTGGAATAATGAAACCATTGATGGCAAAGCTCTTTCTAGTAAGCTTGGAAAAATACATTTCGCAATGCTCATCTGATGGATCTACCAGGATAATGCCACGTAATCGAGATAGATGTGCAGCTGCCGCAGCCCGTACAATCGGACCTCCCCAGCTATGTCCAACCAGAATGAATGGGCCCTGGCCCAGAGCGGTCAGCAGTTCTCCAAGATCCCCTGCAATGCGTTCAAGGCTGCGGGGAGCCGAGTCGACATCACTTCGTCCTGCCCCTGCCCTGTCATACACGACAGCACGTGCATGCTCAGCAATGGCTGGTGCAACCAGTCCCCAGTTCGATCTGGAGGCGCCCATACCGGACTCAAATACAACCGTCAGCTCTCCTGTTCCCCTGGACATATAATGTATTTTGCGACCATCGCGGGTCTGAACAAACGCACTTGAACCAAATGTATGTGAGCTAGGGTTAGGATTCATATTCCCCTCCTGATTACAAGCATAGTCATCTTTCACCGAATCTAATTGAAAATGATTATCAATTACTTCATTATAGAATAATCCATGCTTTACGACAACCATGTTGCTTCAGCAAGTTAGAGCAGTCCTGTCACCTCTGTCACGTTACTAGGATCATCCCCCATCCCACCGTTCCTTTCACCACTTTTTCCTTATGCAAAAAGAAAACCCGATCCATAATCGGATCGGGTAACTGTACCAGCCAATATGCGGCTGGCTATCACATACACCTTCTTGTTGCTTCGTGCGCAGTTCCTGCACGATCGCATAATCGTAATCGCTTAATCCAAGGATGGGCTCCTACTCGGTTTAAGGCCGCAGCCCCTTATCCCCGAATACCATGATCCTTGTTGTTCAACTGCTCCAGAAGTTCATTCATCGCTTCTTCCGTCATGGCCCCACCGCTAAACGCAACAAGTGCACGCAGCGGCATATATTTCATCATCGCATCCATCATATCTGCATGATCCCCGGCATCATCACCGCCGAACCCACTGGCTTCCTGGAATTGTTGCAAAGCCTGGTCCAGCAGCTTTTTATGGGCCGGATCACGCTGGATATCCCCCAATGTACTATTACGCGTATAGGTTGGAAGGAATGTCGCTGTAGACTCTACGTTCACACGTGTGTGCACATGAATATCCCTTGAGGAACTGCCTACCTGAATATCGAACTCTCCGGTCTCCACATGCCAGTCTTTCATATTTACGTTGTAATAGGCGAATGAACGCTTGTTTAGTGTAAAGCTCACTACTTTTGATTCTCCAGGTTCAAGAGCCACCTTGGCAAAAGCTTTCAATTCTCTCACCGGACGAATAACTGTGCTCTCTACATCGCTGACATACAGCTGTATAATCTCCTTACCCGCTCTGTCTCCGGTATTGGTGACCCTAACTTGCACGTTCACCTCATCCTGATCTGTCAGTTCTGTGCGATCTACCTTCAGATCAGCATATTCAAATGTCGTATAACTCAGTCCATAGCCAAACGGGAACAGTGGCTCCAGCTCTTTTTTGTCATAATAGCGGTAACCAACAAAGATGCCTTCACGGTAATCGACATGATCCCCTTCACCCGGGAAATTCAGATAAGATGGATTATGACTGAGTTTGGCAGGGAATGTCTCTGCCAGTTTACCGGACGGATTCACCTCTCCGTACAACAGATCAGCTATCGCTCCACCAACAGCCTGTCCACCAAGATAAGCTTCGAGCACGGCTTGCACCTGCGGTAGCCAAGGCATCTCTACTGGAGATCCGTTGCTCAGCACAACGACGACACGTGATTGAACCTTCGCAATCTCTTCGATCAGCCGAATATGATTGTCAGGCAGACGCAGATGGGCACGATCATACCCTTCGGATTCATAACGATCTGGCAATCCAACAAACACAACAGCGGTATCCGCCGACTGCGCTGCCTGAACAGCCTCATGCATTAATGTCTCATCCACATCATCCGCTTCAATCCGATAACCTGGGGCATACGAGAAGGTTACACCTTCGCCAGCCACCTGGGTCATCTCTTCCACAATATCATCCACTTTGGTCGGATTAATATGGGAACTGCCGCCGCCCTGGAAGCGAGGTTTGCGAGCAAATGCCCCGATTAACGCCACTTCGCCTTCACGTCCCAGCGGCAGGATACCTTCTTCATTTTTCAGCAAAACCATACTCTCGGCTGCCACCTTGCGCGCAAGTTGGTGATGCTCATCCTTGTTATATGTAGCCCCGTCTTGCTTTTGATCAACAGCATTGAAGATCAGCGTAAGCAGACGCTCCACCGCCCGATCCAGCTTGTCCAGCGACAATTGTCCGCTCTCTACGGCATCAATCACTTTACGCTCACCAATTCCACCGCTTGTTGGCATCTCCAATTCCAATCCCGCTGCAAGGGCGTCTGCACGTTCATTGACCGCGCCCCAGTCTGATACCACAAGGCCTTCGTGACCCCATTCGTCCTTCAGAATATCCGTAAGCAACCATTCATTCTCACCTGCATACGTACCGTTCACCTTGTTGTAGGAACACATTACTGTCCATGGTTGTCCATCCTTCACTGCACCTTCGAAGCTCGCCAGATAGATCTCACGCAGTGTCCGTTCATCTACTACCGCATCAATCGACATGCGCCGTTCTTCCTGATTATTGACTGCAAAGTGTTTGAGAGATGTACCCACACCCTGGCTCTGCACACCCTGAATATGACCGGTAGCCATCTGCGTAGATAACAACGGATCTTCGGAAAAGTATTCAAAGTTACGTCCGCCCAATGGGGAACGTTTAATATTTACACCCGGACCAAGCAGTACCGCTACATCCTCGGCCTGACATTCCTCACCCAAGGCTACCCCGACCTGACGCGCCAGCTCCTTGTCCCATGAACTAGCCAGTCCTGCCGCAGACGGGAAACAGGTTGCAGGTACGCTCGACGTAAGTCCTAGATGATCTGCACTCCCATCCTGCTTCCGCAGCCCATGAGGTCCGTCCGTCACCATGATGGACGGAATGCCAAGACGCTCCACCCCTTTCAGATGCCAAAAGTCCAGTCCCGAGCACATACCCGCTTTTTCTTCCAGTGTCATCCGCTGTACCAGTTCCTTGATGTTACGTTCCACATTAACCCCTCCAGTTCATGATGTTGATACATAGCTATATCACTAAGCATACAAGGTTATCTACCACACATTCAAATGTTTACCCGGTTAGTAACGGTTACATAACACCAGTCCATCATTTCCTCTTTCTGACGATGACTAAATAAAAAGAAAAAACAGCCCGATCTTCACGATCAGGCTGTCTCTATACGTTTCATAACCGTCTATCCACCCAATTTACGCCTGAGTCTTAAACCAAGCTGCCGCGGCTTCTGCTTCGGTACGAGTCAATTGATGACCCTGACGCTCCCAATGTGTGTTTAAATCGGCACCTGCACCGCTCAGCAACGAAGCAAGTTCCTCCGTTTCACGTCTGGGTACAATCGGATCATTCTCGCCCGCACCAATGAACACAGGCAGACCTTTCAGATCCGGCAGTTCGAGTCCGCGCAGCGGTACCATCGGGTGATGCAGAATTGCACCTTTGAATACATCTGCTTGATGGAAGATCAAGCTTGCCGCAATGTTGGCACCGTTAGAGTAACCCAGTGCATACACGTTGGACCGATCAAAACCGTATTCCACCGCAGCTGCATCGACAAAAGATCCCAGCTCAGCCGTACGAGCAATCAAATCTTCTTCGTCAAAAATGCCTTCGGCCAGACGGCGGAAGAAACGGGGCATCCCGTTCTCCGATACATTACCCCGCACCCCAAGTATGCCAGCTCCTGGTGCGATCATCTCCGCCAGACCGATCAGATCATTCTCGGTTCCGCCTGTGCCATGAAGCAACAGGATTGTTGGAGCATCCGGCTGAGCACCTGCTTTATAGATATGTTTCATTGTATTGGTTGTGGTCATGATTTGGACTCTCCTTTCCATTCACGTACTTCAATTCGTGGCAACAATTGTTCAATCTGCTCACGCTGTGGTTCATACCATTCAGGCAACATCAGTTTCTCACCCATGCTCTCTGCTGGTTCATCCCGTGCAAATCCCGGAGGATCCGTAGCCAGTTCGAACAATATACCTCCCGGCTCCCGGAAATACACAGCGTTGAAGTATTGACGGTCAATGACTGGCGTTGGATGATACCCGGATTGTTCAAGATCCTGCTGAATTTGTTCATGCTCCACGTAATCTTTGGCACGCCATGCAATGTGGTGAACCGTTCCAGCTCCACCAATCCCGCGCTGGATACCTGTTGACTGAATATCGATGATCTGACCAATATCGCCGCTTGCCTGAAGACGAAGGAGTCCGTTCTCTTCACCGACTTGCTCCAGACCCAGTTTGCTCACCAAGACGTCCATGGTTTTCTCAGGAACGTGGCTGAACAATACGGCTCCACCAAATCCTTTGATGGCATGCTCCGGTGTCACACCGTTGAAACTCCAGTTGCTTGGCTGACCGCCTTCACGCTCAACCAGTTCAAGCAACAGACCGCCTTTGTCGAAGAAACGAATGTACTGCTCACCAAATCTGGTTTTATTTTCATATGGAATATCGAAGGAAGCAAGACGTTCTTTCCAGAAAGGCAGGCTTCCTACAGGAACCGCATATACGGTAACTCCAGTCTGACCGGAACCAATGACACCTCTTCTTGAATTTTGCTGTGGGAAAAAGGTAATGATTGTGCCCGGTGCACCCTGCTCATTCCCGTAATACAAGTGATACACGTCTGGTGCATCAAAGTTAATTGTTTTTTTCACCAGTCTGAGCGCCAACACACCTGCATAAAAATCAACGTTTTTCTGCGCATCGTCAACAAAAGCTGTAATATGATGAATTCCTGAAGTTCTGAACATAATCTCCACTCCCTTGGTTTTAGTTGTATCATAGGTTATTTTTGCTTCTTTTATTTATTGCTTTTCGTTATTTATCTTTAAATTAAGATTCTTTAAATTTATATTAATCCATTGGACCACAATATGCAAGCTTTTATTTTAAAATTAAGATTTAATACAAAAAGCAGGCCCCGATCACTCCGGGAACCTGCTTAGCGTTATAACGATTGATTAGGTTGTTTCGTATTCCTGTATTACGTTTGTATCACTGCTTCTTAAACCAGTTTCATTCTTTTTGGTGGATTCACCAAATCTTTATGCTCGTATTCATCCTTGATATCTCCGACAATCTCTTCAAGGATATCCTCCATCGTAACCATACCTACCGTAGCACCTGTCTCATTTTTCACGGTTGCAATGTGTACACGGCTTTGCTGCATCTGGATCAGCACATCCTTGATTGGAGAACGCTCGGAGAAACTCGGCGTATTATGGACAAATGTCTCCATATTAAAGTCTCTGCCCGCAGCGACACTCGTCAACATTTCTTTTGTGTTAATAAAGCCCACAAAGTGCGCCTGATCCCCATTCGCAATAACAGGGTATCTGGTGTATTCGTGTCGATTCAGCGTTTCAATGATCTGATCAAGCGGCATTTCCTTATTCAACGTAACAATTTTATCTCGTGGAATCATGATCTCCTGAAGCAAACGTTCATCAAAAGCAAAAATGTTTTTGAGATAGTCCAGCTCCGTCTGGTTGATCTCGCCACTCTCGTAGCTCTGTGCCATAATCAGCTTCAGCTCTTCTTCGGAGTGAACGGTATCATGCCCGGCAGGTTTTACACCAAAGATACCAAGCAACAGACGAGCAGCTCCATTCAGCGCATAGATGAACGGATTCATGATTTTACCGAACCAGTACAGTGGTGGTGCCAACAACAGCGTCATTCTCTCTGCAAACTGAATCGCCAGCGTTTTCGGTGCCAATTCACCAATAACCACGTGCAGGAAGGTAATGATCGCCAGAGCAATACCATAGGAAAGCACGGTAGACAATGCCGCCGGCACTTCCATGCGCTCAAAGAGCGGATGAAGCATTTTCTCAACGGTAGGTTCACCCAAGGCTCCCAATACCAGCGCCGTGATGGTAATCCCCAATTGACATGCTGACAGATAATAATCCAGGTTGTGCGCCACTTTTTTGGCCAGTACTGCCTTTTTGTTACCTTCCGAGATCAATTGATCGATTCGGGACATCCGTACTTTAAGAATTGCAAATTCGGCTCCAACGAAAAAGGCTGTCAGACCTATAAATACGGCTACTAAAAATAAATTCAAGGCTATTATTCCGTCCAATGATTTCCCTCAACCTGAGGGATTCACCTCCATTAAAATTTAAAATAAGGTTGCACGAGTGACGTTCCGGTGACGGCTCGTTCTTCCGATCGCCATTGCCTCCAAATTTCCCTGATTGTTGTTTTCAAAGGTATAGAATTGGTTTGCAAACGCGAACGCTACGCTTCTTTAGAATCGATTCCGTCCCCTACACTGTTACGTTGCCAAAACATTTAAATTCTGAGGGCCGTCGACCCTAGATTACAGTTATGATCGAACCAACATTACGCCAGATCGCTAGCAGCTTCCTCAACCTGCGCGCCGTTTACCCGCTCCAGAAGAACTTGCTTGATGTGATAATTTTCGGTATCAACAACGGTCCAGACATAATCGCCGTGTTCTACTGTGTCGCCTTTTTCCACACCTACACCCTTCTGGTACTGAATCCATCCGGCTACGGTATCCATCTCTTCATTTCCTTCAAAGCTAAGCCCGAACTGCCGCTCCACTTCATCCAAAAGTACCCGACCATTAATGAGATATTGATTCTCTCCGGTCTCCTGGATATCAGCCACCTCATCGGCATCGAATTCATCACGAATCTCACCGACCAGCTCCTCCAGAATATCCTCCATCGTAATAATTCCCGAAGTACCGCCGTATTCATCCACAACCACGGCCATGTGTACACGTTCCTGCTGCATTTTAATCATCGCATCCTGGATACGTGTAACTTCGGAAACAAATGGGATCTCACGAACGAACTCGCTTAGTTGATATGATCTTGCGGCTACCATGTCAGGCAAAATCTTCTTCACATTCACAACACCGATAATGCGGTCCTTGTCCCCATTCTCGATGACAGGGTAACGTGAATAGTTATGTTCATCCAATATAGGAATAATATCGTCATAGGTCATATCCTGATCTAATGTCACCAGTTCCGTACGTGGTACCATGATGTCTTTGGCATCACGTTCGTCGAACACAAATACATTTTCCAGATATGAAAGCTTGGTCTTGTTGTTCTCGTCACCTTCATAACTCTGGTTCATGATGATCTTGATCTCGTCCTCCGAGTAGGCTTGATCATGTTTGGCAGGCTTCACACCGAATCCTCGCAGAAGAACACGAGAGGTTCCATTAAGCGCCCATATGAACGGATACATGATTTTACCGAACCAGTATAGTGATGGGGCAAGCATTAATGTCAGTTTTTCTGAAAATTGAATCGCCAGCGTTTTCGGTGCCATCTCACCAACAACCACATGCAAAAACGTGACGAGGATAAAGGCAATCGCATAGGAAGCAATTGATGAGATCGAAGCAGGTACATCTAAATAATTGAATACCGGGTATAACAATCTCTCAACCGTCGGTTTGCCGAGCGCTCCCAGTCCTAGAGCAGTAACCGTGATACCGAGCTGACAGGCTGACAGATAATAATCCAGGTCCGAGACAACTTTTTTGGCAAGTACTGCCTTTTTATTGCCTTCGGCAACCAGTTGATCCACTCTTGATGTACGAATTTTGACTACAGCGAACTCCGATGCTACGAAAAATGCAGTCAATGCAATCAAGATAATAAGTAAAGCGATATTCAATATGGTAATTATGTCCAATGATTTCCCCGGTTCTCAGGGATTCACCTCCAGAGATAGTTACAGCGTGATCCGTTAACTAGGTTAACCATTCATGCGCTGTTTGTCGTTCATCATGGCGTATGCCTTATATGAAATCGAATAATGATCATATTTGTATATGTCGTACTGTTTGACCTTGTAAAATACAAAACAGGAATTCAAGATGAAGTCAATGACTTGCAGAAACTTCTTCATTCAAATCGGGTTACCCCTCATGCTGTCAATTGTTCCTCGCTTAACTCCACCTAGATTCGCCATTTGGACAATTTACAATATCGCCTACCCAATAGATATCCACCTCCCCTCGTACTCATTCCTGTTTCCGAAAAGTATACCATGTTTCCCGCTCAACCATCCAGTTGCACGTTATGGTTTGCCACAAGCTTACAGTATAATGTTCACAAATTAGTCTCTATGTATGTTACGTACTTTATATAATATGATTGATATTACCTTGTAATGTGATAATCTTCACATGTTTAGTATAGTCCAATTTATAAAAATACTACCCCTTACTTTAGGACATTAAACATGCCTAAACACCCAGATTTAATCCTGTTTCGTATCTTTCCCATGTCTTTCCCGTATGGACAAGTTCGGCCGTTTGCACAAGATACATCTATATACGCAGCAAAGAGCCCGCAGGATGCAAATACCTTTCCGGTATACATCTTTACGGGCTCTTGTATTTATTCTATACCAGTGCTTTAGCAGCTATATCCGTCCGCTGATGTTTGCCATCAAATCGGATACGCTCCGCCTCTGCGTAGGCTTTGTTTCTAGCTTCGGCAATATCTGCACCAAGGCCAACTACGCCCAGGATCCGTCCACCATTGGTGACCCAATCTCCTGCTTCACTACGCGCTGTACCTGCGTGGAATACCATGGCATCATCTACTTGATCCAGTCCTTCAATGACTACACCTTTGGCATAAGGACCCGGATACCCACCTGAAGCAAGCACCACACATACCGCGGATTCATCACTCCATTCAATTTCAATGTCTGCCAGCTTGCCATGAACGGTTGCCCAGAAGATATCGAACAGGTCACTCTTCAGACGTGGCAATACGACCTGTGTTTCCGGATCACCAAAACGTGCGTTAAACTCAATCGTTTTGGGTTTGCCATCCGGCGATATCATCAGACCGGCAAACAATACACCTTGGAATGGACGTCCCTCGGACACCATCGCTTTAGCCGTTGGTTTAATGATCGTCTCCACGGCTTCCTCAATAATAGAAGCAGGGATATGTGGCAATGGTGAATATGTACCCATACCGCCTGTGTTTGGCCCCTGGTCATTATCGAATACAGGTTTGTGATCCTGTGCTGCGGCCATCGGACGAACCGTCTCCCCATCGACAAAAGCCAGAATGGACATTTCCTGCCCTGCGAGGAATTCCTCGATGATCACTTTGGCTCCTGCATCACCAAATACCTTCTCCACCATGATGCTGCGAAGTGCCTGATCAGCCTCTTCACGCGAATAAGCTACCGTCACACCTTTGCCCGCTGCCAGTCCATCTGCCTTGATGACAACCGGAATTGCTTGCTCATTCAGATATGTTTGAGCCTGTTCGTAGTTGTCGAATTTTTCATAGGCTGCGGTTGGAATGTTATATTTGTGCAGCAGGTCCTTCATGAACGTTTTACTTCCTTCGATCTCTGCTGCATTACGACGGGGTCCGAATACCGGAATACCTGTCGAATCAAATGCATCCACGATCCCATCCGCCAGCGGATCATCCGGACCAATAACCACTAATCCCACTTTAAGCTCTACAGCAAGAGCCGTTAGTTTATCGAATTCATTTACCGCAATGGCATGACACTCAGCGAGCTGAGCAATACCTGCATTTCCCGGTGCACAGTGAATCTTGTCTACCTTTGGACTCTTAGCCAGTGCCCAGATGATTGCATGCTCCCGGCCACCGCCGCCTACTACCAGAATATCCATTCGTTCTGTTCCCCCTCCGTACATATCTGGATTTGTTACGCTAATGCGTGTTAAAAAACCTAAAAAAGAGGGGGTGTACCATAAGTCATAAGTATGACTGGCGACACCCCTTATTAAATCTTTTTTGCTCTAGTGTTTGAAGTGACGAATGCCTGTGAAGACCATGGCAATTCCATATTCATTGGCTACTTTGATGGATTCTTCATCTTTGATCGAACCACCAGGTTGAATTACCGCTGTAATTCCGGCTTTTGCTGCCAGTTCCAGCGTATCACCCATTGGGAAGAACGCATCGGATGCCAGAATAGCACCTTTTGCTTGCTCGCCAGCTTGCTCAATCGCAATTTTGGCTGCACCCACACGATTCATTTGTCCAGCGCCTACACCCACCGTCATGTCATTTGCAGCAAGTACAATCGCGTTGGATTTCACATGTTTAACTACTTTCCAGCCAAACAACAGCTGTTTCAGTTCTTCTTCCGATGGCGCACGATCGGTTACAACATTCAACTCGCTCGCTTCAATGGAGTGAACATCGGACTGTTGCACGATCATACCACCGTCGATGGACGTTACCACGAATTGGCTCTCCCGTTTACGAGCAGCATTCAATTCACCAGTTTTCAGCAAACGAATGTTTTTCTTCTTCGTCAGGATATCGAGTGCCTCTTGTGTAAAGTCAGGGGCAAGTACGATTTCCAGGAAAATCTCGCTCAATTTGCCTGCTGTATCACTATCGATAATGCGGTTCGCAGCCACGATGCCACCAAAGATAGACGTTGGATCTGCAGCATATGCCTTGCTGTAAGCTTCATAGATACTTGCACCAATACCTACGCCGCATGGGTTCATATGTTTAACCGCAACAACCGCCGGTTCTTCAAATTCTTTGACAATCTGCAATGCTGCGTTCGCATCGTTGATGTTATTGTAAGACAACTCTTTGCCATGCAATTGCTCGGCTGTTGTCAACGTATCTTGTGCAGCCAGCGGTTTGCGGTAGAATGCCGCCTGCTGGTGTGGATTTTCGCCGTAACGCAAATCCTGGAGTTTTTCGTAAGTAACCGTCAGACGCTCTGGCAACGGATCGCCGTTCAGGTTAGAGAGATAGTCAGAAATAACTGCATCGTAAGCCGCTGTATGGCGGAACACTTTTGCCGCAAGCCGTTTGCGTGTTTCGAGTGTGGTATCTCCATTACTGCGAACTTCTTCAAGCACCTTGCCGTAATCCGCTGTGTCAACAACAACACTGACAAAGGCATGGTTTTTGGCAGCAGAACGAAGCATCGTTGGACCACCGATATCGATGTTCTCGATTGCGTCTTCGTACGTCACATCCGGTTTGGCGATAGTATCTTGGAAGGGATACAGGTTTACGACAACGAGGTCAATATAACCCAATCCGTTCTCTTCCATCTGGCGCTTATGCTCTTCGCTGTCACGAACAGCCAGCAACCCACCATGAACTGCTGGATGCAATGTTTTAACACGTCCGTCCATGATTTCCGGGAACCCGGTCACATCCGAAATTCCGATGACAGGTACGCCTTCCTTCGACAACAGGCTGCTTGTACCTCCTGTCGAAATAATCTCCACACCCATTTGCGACAGCTCGCGGCAAAAGTCCACGATGCCTGTTTTATCCCATACGCTGACCAGCGCTCTTTTGATACTCACAATATGCTCCTCCTTTAATGTCCCATGGCTTCGCGTTTCCTGACGAAACACAGCCGATTTATTTCCCGAGAAATATCACAAAATGCGTACCAATATTCGACTTCTGTTATATAAGTGGAACTAAGATGTTTACACGGGACACTCCGATGACAGAACAACCTTCTAATCGCTGTTATCCCCAGATTTTTTGATTCCCTTTTCTTAAAGGGAAAATCCGGTGATAAAGGCGAACGCTTTGCTTTTTCAGGTTTTTTCTGTCCTCTCCGTTAATGTGTAAAAAAATTTCAACTTATATCAAACCGGTTTCTGTACTGTGACGTGACGTCCGTCTAATTGAACCAGACCTTGAGCGAACCAGGATACCACTTCAGGGTAAAGTTGCTGTTCGGCTGCATGGATGGAGCGGCTGATTGACTCAGGCGTATCCTCTGGCAAAATGGGAACCGGATGCTGGGCAATAATCGGCCCTGTATCCATGCCACCGTCCACAAAGTGCACCGTCACGCCTGTAACTTTCACGCCATATTCGAGAGCCTGTCCAATCGCATCCTTGCCTGCAAATGCTGGTAGCAAGGACGGATGAATATTAATCAACCGCCCTGCGTAACGATCTACCACAACCGAAGTCAACAATCTCATATATCCCGCAAGAACAACCAAGTCGATTTTTTTGGATTCAAGCACTTCCACGATCTCTGCCTCATAGGCTTCACGGGAAGCATAATTTTTTGGAGTAAACAGATGACAATCCACGCCTGCATCCTGTGCCCGCTGCACAACGCGTGCAGCCGGTTTATCACACACGAGCAGATCTACAGATGCATCCAACCCACCGTTCCGTACTGCATCGACCAATGACTGAAAGTTGGTCCCTTCACCCGAGGCAAATACAGCTATGCGGTAGTTCGCCATTAAACATCCGCTCCCGTGAAGGTTACTCGCGCATCTCCTTCAGTAACACGGCCAATGATGTACGCTTCTTCACCAGATGCTTTCAGTTGTTCCAGCGCTTCCGTTGCATCTGCTTCATTAACCACCAGTACAAGCCCAACACCCATGTTAAATGTGGTGAACATGTCACGGTTCGAGACAGCACCTTTTTCCTGTAACAGGTTGAAGATCGGCAGGATCGGCCAAGAGCCGTAGTCAATATCCACATTCACGTTGCTCGGCAACATACGTGGGATATTCTCGATGAAGCCACCACCTGTAATGTGTGCCATGCCTTTTACTTTTACCTTTTCCAGCAGGGACAACAGAGGTTTAACGTAGATCTTCGTAGGTTCCAGCAGGGAATCACCCAGCTTACCGCCCAGTTCCGCTACTTCATCATGCAGATCAAGTCCCGCATCTTCCAACAAAAGTCTGCGTACCAGCGAGAATCCGTTACTATGCACACCGCTGGAGGCCAGTCCAATCACTGTGTCGCCAGGGGCGATGGTTGTACCGTTGATGATCTTAGCTTTGTCTACGATACCCACCGTGAATCCGGCAATATCGTATTCGCCTTCACTGTACATGCCCGGCATCTCCGCCGTCTCGCCACCGATCAGCGCACAACCAGATTGATAACAGCCTTCAGCGATACCAGCAACAATAGCTTCGATCTTCTCAGGAATAACTTTGTCACATGCCAGATAGTCAAGGAAGAAGAGTGGTTCTGCACCCTGTACCACAATGTCGTTCACACACATCGCTACCGCGTCGATTCCGATGGTATCGTGACGGTCCATGGCAAATGCAATTTTCAGCTTGGTGCCTACGCCATCCGTACCGGATACAAGCACAGGCTCATCGTATTTATCTTTGTTCAAACCGAACAGGGCACCGAATCCACCCAGATCTGTCATCACTTCCGGACGGAAGGTACGCTTCACGTGTTTTTTCATCCGTTCAACCGCTTCATTACCTGCCGCGATATCGACGCCGGCCTTTTTATATGCTTCAGACAAGTGGAATCATCTCCTTTTTTTTCGCCCCACCTAAATCCTCCCGCCCGGGAGGACCCCATAGGACCTTGGCAGGCCCTCTGGACACCCGCCAAAAAAGCGGTGCAGAGGTGGCTGGTGTGATCTTGCTATGGTTGATTCGTGCGTGATCTCGCGGGATTGTTCGCCGATTCCGTTGGCTGCAAGCCATCGGTCAGCGAACCCCGCTCAGCTACGCTGCGGGCAAGTCCGCTGGGCAGCTGCTTCGCCTGGCTGCCTAGCCCCTGTTGCTCCGCAAAGCGGGGCTTGAGGGCTAACAGCTGCAGCCGAATTTTTCTTCGCCACCAAAGTCGAGGCGGGTTGGGTAATCATTATCAAAACATGCGAGGCAAAGCCCGCCTTTGGGATCATCCTGATTATCTCCCTGAATCGATGCTATCAGTCCATCCGGACTGAGGAACGACAGGGAATCCGCATTGATTTCACGGCAGATTTCTTCCACCGACAGCTGTGAGGCGATCAATTCACGGCTGTCCGGTGTATCGATGCCATAGAAACACGGGTTTTTGAAAGGTGGTGATGTAATGCGTACATGGACTTCGGTAGCTCCTGCATCACGCAGCATGTTAACGATCCGACGGGAGGTTGTTCCCCGTACAATGGAGTCGTCAATCATAACCACACGTTTTCCTTCCACAACGCGACGCACAGCGCTCAGCTTCATCTTCACGCCCTGCTCCCGCAATTCCTGGCTTGGCTGGATAAACGTACGTCCAGTGTATTTATTTTTGATCATACCCATCTCATACGGAATGCCTGTCTGTTCAGCGTATCCAATCGCCGCCGAGATGCTGGAATCTGGTACCCCCGTAACCAAGTCCGCATCCACAAACGACTCAATCGCCATCCGGCTTCCCATCCGTTTACGGGCAGCATGCTGATTCGCACCATTCATATCACTATCCGGACGAGCAAAATAAATATATTCCATCGCACATAATGCCTTGCGGTGTTTGTGATGATCAAAGCGATCTTCGTGCAGACCATCTGCATCAAGCACGAGCAGTTCACCCGGTTCAATATCACGAATTAACTCTGCGCCGATTGTTTCCAGTGCACACGTCTCGGATGCAAACAGATACGCATCTCCCAGCTTACCCATCGTCAGCGGACGAAGTCCGTGCGGATCGGAAGCCACGAGCAGCTTGTCATTGGTCATGATCAGAAATGCATAACCGCCCACAATGCGCTGGAATGCCTCTTTTGCCGCTTCCACAAGCCCTTTGGAGGATCGTGCAATCAGATGCGCAATGACCTCGGTATCACTCGTTGTTTGGAAAATGGAACCGCTCTGCTCCAGCTCACGCCGGATCGTTGGTGCATTCACGATGTTTCCGTTGGTCGCTACTGCCAAATCGCCATCACGGTATTTAAATACCAGTGGCTGTGCGTTCGTCAGTTTACTGTCACCACTTGTTGAATACCGGACATGTCCAATGGAAATATCCCCGGTTAACGTCTGCATCAGGTCTTTGGTGAACACTTCTTTCACCAGACCCATGCCGCGATGATAGTTAAACTGGCTGCCATCACTCACACACATGCCTGCACTTTCTTCGCCCCGATGTTGCAACGCATGCAGTCCATAATAGGAGAGCGAAGCCGCGTCAGGGTGTCTGAACACCCCGAACACACCGCATTCTTCCTTCAATTTGTCGAGTCCTTCCTTGCCGGACCCTTCATTATAATAATCGCCTGTCCACAACGGTCCTGTCGTCAGTTCATGAGACATGGAATCGCATCCTCCCAGACCTGAGCCAAACCTCCTACAGGTTCGCTCACGGCTGATGTTCCGTTCAATTCAATCGTCAGGTTACTTCCTTCTACACGTCCAATCACAGCTACAGGTACACCGCGCTCACGTACAAATGCTTCAAGTTTACCCGCTTTCTCTGGCGTAGCCGACAACAAGATACGGGATTGACTCTCACTGAACAGGGCGTGATCTGCACGCAGTGCAGTCTCCACATTCACCTGTGCTCCTACGTTACCGCTGATACAAGACTCTGCGAGTGCAACAGCCAAGCCGCCTTCAGACAAGTCATGTGCAGAGCGAACGAGACCAGATTGAATAGCTTCCAGCACCGTGCTGAGCAACGCTTTTTCCGTTTGCAAATTCAGTTCTGGCGGACGACCTTCCGTCTGACCATGAACCGCATATTGCAGCTCGCTGCCACCCAGTTCAGCTTTTGTTTCACCGAGGAGGATGATGACATCACCTTCGGATTTGAATGCTTGTGTCGTGATATGATCCGTATCATGAACGAGACCTACCATACCGACAACTGGCGTTGGATAGATGGAGCCTTTGGCGTTTTCGTTATACAGACTTACGTTACCACCGATAACCGGCGTATCCAGCACACGGCAAGCTTCTGCCATACCGTCTACCGCTTTCTCCATTTGCCAGAAAATATCCGGCTTCTCCGGGTTACCGAAGTTCAGGTTGTCCGTGATCGCCAGTGGCTCAGCACCAGAACATACAATGTTACGCGCTGCTTCACTTACGGCAATCCGTCCACCAACTTCAGGATCAAGGTACACATAACGTCCATTACAGTCTGTTGTCATTGCGAGACCTTTGCGTGTGCCACGAATCGTAACTACGGCTGCATCCGAACCAGGACGAACGGCAGTGCTTGTACGCACCATGTAATCGTATTGATCATACACCCATTTTTTACTCGCTACGGTTGGTGAAGCCAGCACTTGTTTCAGCGCTCCGCCGAGATCCGACACTTCGTCGTAACGAAGCGTGTCGATGGAAGCACTTTGCTCGTAGTATGCAGGTACAGAAGAAGGTTTGTCATAGACTGGACATTCGTCAACCAGTGCCGTTACTGGCATATCTCCAACCACTTCGCCGTGGTGGATCAATTTCAGACGACCATCATCCGTTACTTTACCAACTTTGGCACAGATTACGCCCCAACGTTCAAAGATTTCCATCGCCTGTGCCTCATCCTTCGGCTCAACGACGAACAACATGCGTTCTTGGGACTCAGACAACATCATCTCGTAAGGCGTCATGCCTTCTTCACGTTGTGGTACCTGATCCAGATACAATTCCAGACCGTTACCCGCTTTACTTGCCATCTCTGCACTCGAACATGTCAGACCCGCAGCACCCATATCCTGAATTCCGAGCACGATGCCCGTGTCGATCAATTCCAGACAAGATTCCATTACCAGTTTCTCCATAAACGGGTCACCGACCTGAACCGCTGTCCGTTGGGACTCGGATTCTTCCGTCAGTTCAACCGATGCAAAGGTTGCTCCATGAATACCATCTCGGCCTGTTGGTGGCCCTACATAATAAACCGGGTTCCCTACACCTTTAGCTACGCCGCGCTGAATTTTGTCATGATCAATCAGACCCACACACATCGCGTTAACCAGCGGATTGCCTTCATAGCTCTCATCAAACATCACTTCGCCTGCAACGGTAGGAATACCGATACAGTTCCCGTATCCAGCGATACCTGCTACAACATGTTCGAACAAATATTTAACACGATCGCTCTCCAGCTTGCCAAAACGAAGGGAGTTCAGCAATGCAACCGGTCTTGCGCCCATGGAGAAAATATCACGGATAATGCCGCCCACACCTGTTGCCGCACCTTGATAAGGCTCAACCGCGGAAGGATGGTTATGGCTTTCAATTTTGAATACAACAGCCTGGTTATCACCGATATCCACGATACCGGCACCTTCACCAGGTCCCATCAGGACACGTGGTCCAGTGGTTGGGAAACGGCGCAGCAATGGCTTGGAGTTTTTATAAGCACAGTGCTCGGACCACATTACACTGAACACACCAATTTCCGTGTAGTTTGGCTTGCGCCCCATGAACTCACAGATCAGCTCATACTCGCTGTCAGATACGCCCATTTGTGCGTAAAGTTTATGTTCTGCGACCTGTTCTGCTGTTGGTTCCTTAGCGGATAGCTGCTGCGTCATGCCGATCCCTCCATGCTTTCAAAATAGATGTAAACATACGTTTGCCGTCTTCCGAACCAAACAGTGAATCCACTGCACGCTCTGGATGCGGCATCATGCCGACCACGTTGCCAGCCTCGTTACAGACGCCTGCAATATCACCCAGAGAACCGTTCGGGTTGGTACCATACGTAAATACGATCTGGTTGTTCGCTTGCAGACTCGCGAGCGTCTCCTCGTCGCAATAATAGTTGCCTTCACCGTGAGCAATCGGGATGATAATCTCTTCGCCGGGTGCATAGTCACGGGTAAATGGTGTATCTGCATTCGCCACTTTCAATACCGTATCGTGACAACGGAATTTCAGGGAAGTGTTACGGATCAATGCACCTGGAAGCAGTCCCGCTTCGGTCAGGATCTGGAATCCATTGCAAATACCCAAAATATATTTACCTTGTTCAGCAGCTTTCGCTACCTCGTTCATTACCGGTGCAAAGCGGGAAATCGCTCCGCAACGCAGGTAGTCACCATAAGAGAAACCACCCGGAACTAAAATACAATCATAAGCCGATAGATCTGTAGCCGTGTGCCATACATAATCAACCTCTTGTCCAATCGCATCTTCCACTGCCTTGTAACAGTCGATGTCGCAGTTGGAGCCAGGGAACACAAGAACTGCAAATTTCATGAGATTAACCCTCCAATTCGTAGCGGTAATCTTCAACAACGGTGTTGGCCAGCAGCTTTTCACACATGACTTTCAATCGTTTCTCCGCTTCCGCACGATCTGTTGTATCCAGGTTCAGTTCCATGACTTTACCGATCCGTACACTTTCCACTTCGTTGAATCCCATTGAATGCAGGGCTCCTTGAACAGCTACGCCTTGCGGGTCGAGTACGCTTTGCTTAATAGTGACATATACGGTTGCTTTGATCATGATCCTTATGTTCCTCCTCAGTAATGAACGGGATAAATGCTTTACGCTGTTAAAAAAGTTACTTTTGGTGCTTGCTCCGGGGCGGATTGTTCTTCCGGTCGCTTGTTGTCCCCAGGTTTTTTGATTGTTTTGAACCGCTATGCGGTCAAAACCCGGGGACAAAGGCGAATGCTATCGCTCCTTTAAGAACAATTCCGCCCCTCCGCTAGTCCATGCGACGTTTTTTAAAGGCCTAAACCTTTTACGTTGCACGGGGTGCAATAGTCGAGACTGACCATTACGTGAAACCAGTGAATGGTCTTTAAGTTACTTTAGTAATTAGTAAATTTAATTCTCTTAATTTTTCAGGCTTCCCCTACCTGTGGGAAGCCACCGCTCTTAATTGCCTCACCCACCAGTTTGAACACTGGCGGAGGGAAAGATTTGAGCTGGAGAAGCGGAGCGTTCGCCTTTGCAACCGGAATGTTTCCTTTTGAAAAAAGGATTCCAATCAGAACATTCCGGGGGCAACAGCGATCGAAAGCCAAACTTTCCCGCAGCCCACCTCAAACGTTAAACTTTATTATTTCGTTAAACGATTATAAATATCGACGTATCTTGCGGTTGTTGCTTCAACTACCGCTTGTGGGAGTGGATCAGGTTTGCTGTTCTTGTCCCAATCGGTTCCAGCGAGATAGGTGCGCACTGGCTCTTTATCCATGCTGTCGATCTCGATGTCTAGTTCATAATTCTCTTTGGCCCAGAAACGTGAAGCATCTGGAGTGAAGATTTCGTCAATCAGGATGACCTTGCCATCCACGATGCCGAACTCGAATTTGCAGTCTGCGAGAATGATGCCACGCTGATCACAGTAATCGCGAGCGAATTCGTACAGTCGCAGGCTTTTTTCCTGAAGCTCCATTGCAAGTCCGTCTCCCACCAGTTCTTTCATGCGATCCATTGAGATGTCCTCGTCGTGCCCTACATCATTTTTGGCAGCCGGGGTGAAGATGGGAACTTCGAGCTTGGCGTTCTTGCGCAGTCCTTCAGGCAGTTTAATGCCATTCACTTCACCGCTCGTTTCGTACTGTCTCCATCCACCACCAGTGATGTATCCACGCACGACACATTCAATATCAATGCGTTCTGCTTTGCGGGTTACCATGATGCGGTCTTTGAGCAATTCAGGGTCTGTGATCAGGTCACCCAGTTGATTCACATCGGTATGAACCACGTGATTGTCCATCATGCTACCTGTCAGTTCAAACCAGAAGCTGCTGAGTTTGTTCAGTACGTTTCCTTTCTCGGGAACTGCCGGGTCCAGCACATAATCAAATGCCGAGATTCGGTCGGTAACCACGATTAGAAAATGTTCACCCAGATCGTACAATTCACGTACTTTTCCTTTATATAACAGAGGTGCTTTAACGAGATCTGCCGCAGTGGACAGTGCCATGGGCTCACCTTCTTTCAGGAGATGTAAGGCTAAGATCAGAATCCTGATGGTGCGGACTCCACTCCGATGACAGAACAATCTTCCGATCGCTGTTATCCCCAGATTTTTTGATACCACTTTTTCAAAGTGAAAATCCGGGGATAAAGGCGAACGCTTTGCTTCTTCAGCTTATTTCTGTCCTCTGCGTTCAAGCGCTGAACCATCATTCTGTGCTATAGCCTTATGGAAGTTATATATTAGTCGTTCAGACCGAGCTTTTTGAAGATGGTGTCTACGTGCTTCAGATGCCATGACGGGTTGAACGCATCTGCGATTTCCTCTTCGTTCAGTACTTCCGTGATTTCCGGTGTGGATTTCACGATATCCTGGAACTGACGTTGTTCTTCCCATGCTTGCATCGCACGTGGTTGAACCGTATCGTATGCTTGCTCGCGGCTGAAACCTTTGTCGATCAGCTTTGTCATGATGCGACCGGAGAATGGTACCCCGTAGGTACGCTCCATGTTGCGTTTCATGTTTTCAGGGAATACCGTCAGGTTCTTCACGATGTTGCCAAAACGGTTCAGCATGTAGTTCAGCAGCATCGTTGCATCTGGCAGAATGATACGTTCTACGGAAGAGTGCGAGATGTCGCGTTCATGCCAGAGTGTTACGTTCTCGTATGCCGATACCATATGTCCGCGAATGACGCGGGACAGGCCGGAGATGTTTTCGCTACCGATCGGGTTACGCTTGTGCGGCATCGCGGAAGATCCTTTTTGACCTTTAGCAAAAGCTTCTTCCACTTCACGGAATTCACTCTTCTGCAGTGCACGTACCTCTGTAGCAAACTTGTCCAGGGACGTTGCGATCAACGCCAGTGTAGCCATATACTCCGCGTGACGGTCACGTTGCAATGTTTGAGTCGAGATCGGCGCAGGTTTCGTGCCCAGCTTCTCGCATACAAACTCTTCAACAAACGGATCGATGTTCGCGTACGTTCCTACTGCACCTGAGATTTTTCCGTATTGTACATTGTCTGCTGCATGACGGAAACGCTCCAGGTTCCGTTTCATCTCTTCATGCCACAATGCCATCTTCAGTCCAAATGTCGTTGGCTCTGCATGCACGCCGTGCGTACGTCCCATCATTGGTGTGTGCTGATAAGCCAGTGCTTTTTCACGAAGAATTTCAATGAAATTTACGATATCCTTTTCCAAAATCTCATTCGCTTGACGCAGTACATAACCCAGAGCCGTATCCACGACATCCGTGGAAGTCAGACCGTAGTGCACCCATTTCCGCTCTGCACCCAGACTTTCAGATACCGTGCGTGTAAATGCGATAACGTCATGACGTGTTTCCTTTTCAATCTCATAGATACGGTCGATGTCAAAAGATGCGTTCTGACGAAGCAATGCTGCTTCTTCCTTAGGGATAACACCCAGTTCAGCCCACGCCTCACATGCACAAATTTCAACTTCCAGCCACGATTGGAATTTGTTCTCTTCGGTCCAGATGGCTCTCATTTCGGGTCTGCTATAACGTTCAATCATGAATTTGTATTCCTCCAGAGGTTAGTTTGTTCAATCCATTGCAATCCTTCTTCAACATCCTGACAGAGCAGATTCACATGCCCCATCTTACGTCCTGTTTTCGCTTCGGTTTTACCATATATGTGAAGCTTGGGAATCACACCGAGCTCTATCGCTTCTGCATCAGGTTGCCCTGTTCTGGCGATAATGCCTTCCAGATGTTCTCCAAGCACATTGACCATAACAACCGGACTCAATAACGAAGTGTCCCCAAGTGGTAATCCGCAGATCGCACGGATATGTTGTTCGAACTGGGAAGTCGCACAAGCTTCCATCGTATAGTGACCGGAATTATGTGGTCTTGGCGCCAGTTCGTTGACGTACAGTCTTCCATCCGCAGCTACAAACAGTTCCACAGCAAGTAATCCAACAGCCTTCATTGATTCTGCCACCGCTGCTGCCAGCTTTTGCGCTTCAATCTGGATGTCTGCGGCAACTCTAACCGGTACAATTGAAGCATGCAAAATGTTATTCACATGAATGTTCTCCGCTGGCGGGAACGTTTTGATCTCCCCATTTGTACTACGCGCTACAACGACCGATATCTCGCATGAAAACTTGATGAATTGTTCCAGCACCAGTTCCGCACCTGTAGCTGCAAGCTCTTCATATGCGGCAACCGCCCCACTCGCTTCCCGAATTACACGCTGGCCTTTGCCATCGTAGCCTCCAGTCACCGTCTTCAGTACACATGGCACTCCAAGTTCGCTAACAGCAGCAAGCATCGTATCCGCACTTGTGATCTCACGATAAGGCGCGACTCTTACTCCAGCAGCTTCGATTGCACGTTTTTCACGCAACCGATGTTGTGTGGTGTACAGTAACGCACTTCCTTGCGGAACGTAAGACTCACGCTCGAGCAGCCCAGCGACTTCTGCATCCACATTTTCGAACTCATACGTAATGACATCGCATTGCCGAGCCAGTTCAAGTGCAGCTTTGGCATCGTCATAACCAGCTTCAATCTGACGAGCAACTTGACCACAAGGTGCATCCGCAGCCGGATCAAGAGTAACGAATCGATACCCCATTGCCGTTCCTGCGAGCGTCATCATCCGTCCGAGCTGTCCGCCCCCTAGAATGCCGATGGTTGTTTTCCCTGGCAGCAGGACATTTTTCAGCTCTCCTGTTATACCGGATTGGTTCCCTGTACTACTCATAGTTCTTCACTGCTTTCGAGTACTTCTTGTTTGATGCGCTCTCGGCGAGCTTCAGAGCGACGTTGGACATCCGGGTCAAAAGCACCGATCATTTGAGCTGCCAGCAATCCTGCATTGGTTGCCCCTGCCTTGCCAATCGCCACAGTTGCGACGGGAATACCACCAGGCATCTGAACAATGGACAACAAGGAATCGAGACCGTTCAATGCTTTGGATTGAACGGGAACGCCAATGACTGGAAGCATCGTTTTGGCGGCAACCATACCGGGTAGATGTGCTGCCCCGCCTGCCCCTGCAATGATCACCTTGAATCCTCGATCAATTGCTTGCTCTGCGTATTCAAACATCAAATCCGGTGTACGATGGGCGGAGACCACCTTTTTCTCATAACCAATCTCCAGCTCGTCTAGCACCTCGCACGCATGTTTCATCGTTTCCCAATCCGACTTGCTGCCCATAATTACAGCGACTTGCAGTGACATGAATACATCCAACTCCCGTCTGAGCTTTTTTGATTACATCTGGTATTAATGAATTCATTTTACGTGTGAAATGAAAAAATCCGCTACCCGCGAAAACATCACATTTTCTCCGGACACCGGACTCCAAGAAATACGTATCCCTCATTTGGGCATGCCAAAAGGGGGCTTGCTGTCCGCATCTGGTTGCATGCGACTCTCAGCCGTATCTCCTCGTAGTCCGGAAATTTACGGTTCCCGGGTAGATACTTCCGGGCCCTATTCCCGGCGTTATACGAGCAAATATCTATCAAACTATTTTCGTTCATTTTGGTAATCTCTTATTACACATTTCGTTCCTACTCGACCTTATTCTTACCTGATCGACACATCTAACATTCTAACAATCCCCTACAGCTAATGTCAACTTAAAGACGAACATTTAACATATTGACAAATATAATGTTCGGGAATTGCTTCATTAAATTCGGTTAGCCATCCATTTCATCCCATAAAAGAAAGCCGGCTCCTCTTCAATCTCTCGAAGACAACCGGCTTCCTGCTTTTCAGTGCGTACACACTTTATCCATTATTTTACGATCAGTACTGGAACCTGAGCATGCTGCACCACATTGTGACTGACACTACCCAGGACAAATTCCCGAATACCACCCAGTCCGCGGCTACCAATAATAATGATATCAGAATCATTTTCTTTGGCAAAATCAAGCAATACTTCCGCTGCCGCTCCTTGAATCAGATCCACATTGGCCGTTACACCAGCAGCCTGAATTCGCTCTTTTGCTTCATCTGTCGTCTGTACCGCCAGATTGTAGTAGTCATTATTAAGTGAAGGTGGCAGTGGAGCCAACCCCTCACCGATGAATACACGCGGGAAATCAAAAGCATGAATGACATCCAGTACTGCATTTGGGGACACTTTAGCTAGCTCAATCGCACGATCAAGTGCTTTATTTGAAGCTTTGGAACCATCATAAGCCACTAATATTTTGGAAAATAACATGTGAATCCCGTCCCTTCCTTTATATGTAGAGCACGCGAAGCAAGCTTCGGTCTGACATGTAATTAACTAACAGAACCATATAACTCCTTAAACGTTCCGCAGCCACAATGAACCATTTATACGAATGAATTTACATATGAAACCCTACTATGAACGGTTACGCATGTGTTCCATGCATTCATTGAATAAAGTAACCATAGATTACCGCATTCAGGAACAACAACAACGGAATACCAATGGTGAAGCTGGGATGTTTGGTCTTATGCCTTTTCCGATACATCGCGATCCAGACTCCCAAAGCACCGCCAATAAACGCAAGCAAGAATAACGTCCGTTCGGGTGTACGGTCACGACGCTGTTGTGCACGCCTCTTATCATCCGACATCACCAGATAACCAACTACATTAATAAATAAAAACCACAATATAAGTCCGGTTTGCATATAATTCTAGCGATCCCCCTGTCCCGGGACATCTCCCTGTCTCCATTATAGTCCTCATTAGAGACATGTTCAACGCACCGGGTAGGGAACCGGAAATTGGTGCATAAACGCTACCTCACTCTGACTTAGGACTCCTGTTTTGGAATTCCGTTCAGGCTTGGTGCTCTTTTGGCTGCTTTGTCCGGGCGCACAGCGATACTCTCTTCCCGAATACTGTCTTTGTTTTGCTGGTTATGGATTTTCTCTGGTTTGTTATGCGGCATATAGGTATCACCTCCTTGGCTTACGTTGCCTGAAAACGGAGGATCTTATACGACTTCACATAGATGAGTAGAGAAAAGTTATAATCAGTCCCTTTGGAGTAAATGAGTACATCATTCGCATAGCTCGTACCGCACGAAGTATTACCTCAACTACCCTCAAGCGTGTTACTCTCCCTTTTTCTCCATAGCCGCCTTCAGCAGTTCACCCAGATTGGAACCGATGGACTCCTGCTTAGCATACTGTTTCACCAGCTTTTGCTGATCGCGTTTGTTCACATGCTGTTTGTCCTTATCCAATGTTTCTGTAATACCACAAGGAAGACATTGTACGTATAACCCCGCCTTACCTTCTTTGATTTCCATCTTTTTGTGGCACTGGGCACAACGTCGGTTGGACAGTCTCTTCTCTGCCGAACGACGATATCCACAGTCCTCGGTAGGACATACAAGGAATTTACCGCGCTTGCCCTTCTTCTCCAGTAATCGTGCGTTACAGTCCGGGCAATGGCTATTGGACACATTATGTGGCTTGTAGTCTGCTTTGCTGCCTTTTACCGTAGACACCAGCTCTTTCGCCATGGATCGGATACTATCCAGAAACGGTCCGGGTTTCCCTTGCCCACGAGCGATGCGTTCCAACTCAGCCTCCCAGCGAGCAGTCAGATCCGGTGTACGAAGCTGCGGGGCAGCCAGTTCAATCAACTGTTTCCCTTTGCCGGTTGGATGCATGCTGTTGCCTTGACGATCTATTG
This sequence comes from Paenibacillus sp. CF095, assembly GCF_900101225.1. Taxonomy (NCBI): domain Bacteria; kingdom Bacillati; phylum Bacillota; class Bacilli; order Caryophanales; family Paenibacillaceae; genus Paenibacillus; species Paenibacillus sp. CF095. Next base: position 7,172 of record NZ_FMZN01000008.1, on the reverse strand, counting down.
TATCGGAACTGACCAGCTTCTCGATAATATCTGCCCGTGTAGCGGGCGTCCCGAGTCCATGCTTTTCCATCTGAGAAAGCAAAGCGGCTTCGGTATACCGTTTGGGCGGCATCGTCCGTCCACTTTTAATATGGCAACGCTGAACCGTCACGGACTGTCCTTGCTGCACATCTGGCAAAAGCGCACGCTCATGATCTGCTGCATCGTCAGCCTGGTCATCGTCATCATCACTGTAATCGCCGCCGTATACTTCACGCCATCCACTTTCTTTCACCGTTGTACCTTTGACATGGAAGGAATCATTCCCCACTTGAACCGTGATCGCAACCGAATCGTACTTCGCTGCTGGATAGAACAGGCTGATAAAACGACGTACGATCAGATCGTACAATTTGCGTTCCTCCGGGTTCAATTGATTCAGAAGCAGCGTTTGCTCCGTGGGGATAATTGCATGGTGATCAGTCACTTTACTGTCATCCACAATACGTTTGGTGATATTCAGATTTTTGCGCAGCAATGGACGTGCCAAAGACGCATAAGGTCCAATAGCCACACTGTCCAGACGTTCTTTCAATGTAGCTGTCATATCGGAAGTCAGGTACCTGCTGTCCGTACGTGGGTACGTTACAAGTTTGTGCTGTTCATACAGACGTTGCAGGACATTTGATGTTTGCTTTGCAGAGAAACCATATTTCCGGTTGGCATCCCGTTGCAGTTCCGTCAGGTCATATGCCAGTGGATGTGGCTCCACCTTCTCGCTTTTCTTCACTTGGGCAATCGTGCCCTTGCGTCCATCTACCCGTTTCTTTAATTCCTGAGTTTCTTGAGGGTTGAAGATTCGCGAATCTCCTCCAGCCGCCCGCCACACAGCCTGAAAACCTCCCAAATCTGCCGTTAACGTCTCATACTCCTGCGAGCGGAAACCATTAATTTCATTTTCTCTATCCATAATCATGCCCAAGGTCGGCGTTTGGACCCGTCCAGCAGACAACTGCGCATTGAAACGAACGGTTAACGCACGGGTCACGTTAAGTCCAATCATCCAGTCGGCCTCCGCACGGCAACGTGCAGATTCATAAAGACGGTCGAACTGACTGCCTGGCTTCAGCGAAGCAAATCCGTCTTTGATCGCCTTATCTGTTTGGGATGAGATCCACAGGCGTTTAAAAGGTTTTTTCCACCCCGCCATCTGCATGATCCAACGGGCCAGCAATTCTCCCTCACGTGCTGCATCCGTAGCAATGACAAGCTCACCCACATCCTGACGCTTCATCAACTGCTGCACGGCTTTATATTGATGGTTGGTTTCTTTAAGTACCTTCAGTTTCGTACGATCTGGCAGAATGGGCAGGTCCTCCAGATTCCATGTTGCATACTTCTTGTCGTAATCCTCCGGTTCAGCTAATCCAACCAGATGTCCAAGCGCCCAGGTAACGATATATTTCGGGCCTTCCATGTAACTTTTATGTTTATCACGCGCCCCCATGACTCTAGCTATTTCGCGTGCTACAGATGGTTTTTCTGCGAGTACCAATGTCTTCACTTCATATCTCTTCCTCTCTGGTAGAACGTTATGTCTCTTTTATCCCTATCTTTTCATTATATCATTTCATGCTAAAGGTATGCTCTGTCATCTCTACCTCCTAATCTACCTGCATCCTGTAACCTCATGTTTAATCAACATATCGAATTGATGTTATATTTCTTCACATTAAAATATGTAATAGTTTTTCTGAGTACATGTAAACAGAAGAATGAATAAGCATTAACACTGTACAGTATTGATGTATACGTTTTTTTGGATAAATATAAACATTGTAAGATTACCTGACATAACTATACAATGTGTCAAAAGCATAGAAACAGAATCGCTGCTAACACACATCAATGAGACACAGGAAGGGAGCGTGGATGCATGACTTATCATGGATCTGTATTGAAAAAAAGTGGGGCTTTGTTACTGGCAGGAGCTGTTGTTGCCACAACATGGGGAGGAACGGTGCCTTCGGCATCAGCCGCAACGGCAACGCCCACGAGTAAAACAACAGTTGCTGCGGTATCTAAAGGCAAAGCGCCTGTTACTCCGGCAGCATTTGTTCAGGCCATGGAAGAAGCGGCTACACTTGCAGGTGTTCCTTTTACCATGGACAAGCTCTCCGGCACAACCGTACAACGTAAAGATGCTGCGGTCGCCCTGCAACAATGGCTCAAGCTGGATTCGACTACCGAATCATTCAAGGATGTTCCTGATGAAGCCACTTTCGCAGGTGCTGTTGGTGCATTGAACACTGCCGGATTGATGAAAGGCTATACGGAATCACTCTTCCTTCCAAACGCTGTACTTACCGAGAATGACCTCTCCATACTGAAAGACCGCATTTATAACTACATAAAACCGTTTGTCCTGGAGGAAGCAACCATTATGGATCTCCAGGCCGCAATGACGCAAGGAAAACTGACATCAAAAGAACTGGTTCAGAAATATCTGGACCGCATTGAAAAATACGATGATCAAGGTGTAAGCATCAACGCGGTATTAACCCTGAACCCGGATGCACTCCAAATTGCGGAGCAATTGGATGAAGAACGTGCAGCTCAAGGTGCTCGTGGACCTCTGCATGGCGTTCCGATTCTGGTGAAAGACAATTTCGATACCAACGATATGCCGACAACCGCAGGCTGTATCTGTCTGAAAGATTCAGTCCCTGCTCACGATGCTGAACAAGTGAAAAAACTCAAAGCAGCTGGCGCCATTATTTTGGGCAAAACAAACCTGCATGAATTCGCATTTGGCATCACAACATCCAGCTCATTGGGCGGACAAACATTGAACCCATACGCTCTGGACCACTATCCAGGTGGCTCAAGCGGCGGAACAGGTGCCGCCATTGCATCTAACTTTGCCGCAGCCGGCATGGGTACAGACACTGGCGGTTCGATCCGAATCCCTTCCAGCTTCAACAGCCTTGTGGGTATCCGCCCAACCATCGGACTGTCCAGCCGTGAAGGCATTATCCCATTGGCTTTGACACAGGATGTAGGTGGACCTATGGCTCGTACAGTTAGTGACGCTGCAATCATGTTGGATGCTACAGCCGGATATGATAAAAAGGACGTCGCTACAGCTTACGCGGTTGGAAAAATCCCTTCCAGCTATACAGACTTCTTGGATGTTAACGGACTGAAAGGTGCACGCATCGGTGTGGCCACAGAACTCATCCCAAGTACCAAAGCTGAAGAAAAAGCCGTTGCTGACGTCATCAACAAAGCTGTAGAAGAACTGAAGTCACTTGGCGCTACCGCAGTTCCAATTTCTATCCCGAACTTGGCTGAGATCAACAAATACCCAAGCCTTAGTGGATATGAATTCAAGTTCCAGCTGAATGACTATCTGGAGTCATTGGGTGCAGATGCTCCATATCACACTCTGTCCGAGATCATTGCTTCCGGAGAGTTTGATAAGTCACAAGAACAATCCATGAAGACTCGAGATGCACGCCAAACCCTCGAGACTACGGAATACAAGGACATCGTCCTGAAACGTACCCAAGTTACACGTGAGTCCCTGCTGAAAGTTATGGCAGATAATAAGCTGGATGCCATCATCTATCCTACGTCCACACAAGCCGCTGGTGTTATTGGCGAAGGGCAAAACTCCGGTGGTAACAACCGATTGAGTCCATTCTCCGGCTTCCCGGCGATCACGGTCCCTGCTGGTTTCACAACCGATGGTTTGCCTGTAGGCATGGAATTCCTAGGTCGTGCCTTTGATGAAGGAACCTTGATCAAGCTGGCTTACAGCTACGAACAAGGAACTCATCACCGCCAAGCGCCTAAGCTTACGCCGTAAAATATTTATGGGATTAAGCAATTCCAGTTAACACAAAAAATAGATGCAATCATATCACTTTTTTGAAACGAGTTAACCTACTAAAGAGACCACCCTCTTCATGACTGCATGAAGTTTGGGTGGTCTCTTTTTTTTCTCTATTTATTTTTGTGTTGCATACCGTCGTTTGTTACTCATTCCTGAACCTTGTCAGGCACGCCCCATTTCAGCACCAGACCTGCGTACGTCAGACCACCACCAAAGCCAAAGAGAGCTACGCTCTGTCCTTCTTTCAATTTCCCTTCATCCACTGCAAGCTGTAAAGCAAGCGGAATGGAAGCAGCAGATGTGTTCCCACGATACTCCACACTGGTTAAGGTTCGTTCCAAAGGAACCGGACCACGTTCGCAAACAGCCTCAATCATTCTCATATTGGCACTATGCGGGACAAACCAGTCAATCTGGTCAGGGCTTAATTCAGCTTTCGTTATCAGCTTATCCAATTGCTCTGGGATCGTCCGTACAGCCCACTTATAAATCTCTCGCCCATTCTGAACAAGGCATCCCTCACCCTGTAAAGGCACACCATTCATCTCAGAAGACAAGCCACTCTTATAGAGATGTACACCGCCTTCTCCATGTGTACCTGATATGGCTGCCATAAAGTCACCTTCAGCACCCGATGATCTCTCCACCAAGAAGGCCCCCGCTCCATCACCAAACAGGACACAAGTCGTGCGGTCTGTGTAATCTGTAATTTTGGATAATGTCTCTGCTCCAATAACCAGTACTTTGCGGTACATTCCACTGGTCACCAGACTGTCGGCTAGCTGTAGTCCGTAGGTAAAACCTGCGCATGCAGCATTTAAATCCAGTACGCCCGTGTGTGGGATCTTAAGATTAGCCTGTACTCTGGATGCCGTACTTGGGAAAGCATATTCAGGTGTACTTGTAGCCACAAGGATCATATCCACATCTTCTACACTTACATCATAACGACGTATCATATCTTCTACAGCCTTCGTGGCCAGGTCAGATACAAATTGATCTTCAGCTGCAATTCGCCGTTCTCTCATGCCTGTACGTTGCACAATCCATTCGTCACTTGTCTCGACTAATTTCTCCAGATCAGCATTCGTTAATATTCGATCCGGTACATACGTCCCCATTGCCGTGATGGTTGCCTTTGATTGATGCTTCATACCGGTAGTCACCTCACTTGTTTTTTTACCATTATAGCACTAAGTCTTAGTACTTGGTACTAATTTTTTTTATAATCTTTACTCGATTTATACTTGGAATCAGCATTACTTTTATCTGCGTGAAGAGATGTTTCTGAACCATTACCCTATTTACGAGCTTTCTATAGACACTTAGTCCTTATATAAGGGTTACATCAGTCGAATTAAGAATTTCAAGTTAAGGTGAACCTCAATAACGGGGACGGCAGATTGACATTTCTGCTAGCTACGTTTGAAGAAACGGATACAAAATCACATAAAAAAAACAGGTTGTCGCAATATTGACAACCTGTTCCATAATTATAATAGTGGGGTTATGAACTTCACTTCCGGGAACCGACTATTGGGTCCGTTCATTAAGATTCCGCCCTTTTCTTTCAGATACATATCAAAGAAATCCAGCATATAGGAATTAATAATGAAATTCGCTCTATCGGGCGCAACCTTCCCTGTAATACCCAGAATTTTGAAAATTGGAGAAATGAACTGCACGTCTGTAAAATTTAAATGCTCCGCATTATCGATATATAGAACTTGTCCCCCTGCGGCAACTGTTTTACGCATCCGATCAAGCTCCAACTTTTTGTCTTTTCTTTCTTGATCCACCCACTCTCTTGTATTACCCATACGTTCAAGTTCAGCATCCGTGTAGACTCGGTGATCGATCAACATTTTTAATTTTTCGTATACACTTTCCGAGTTCATGAACAAAATCGGCTTCCGCAAGCCCTCTTTGTCATGCAGACCATAAAGTCCTCCATCAAGGTCTATCCCAGCTGTTATTCGTGGATCGTAAGAAGCATCATAGGCCGTCGCTCCTCCAATGGAATGACCGAACACTCCGATATGCCCCAGATCCACCCTCCCTTTTAGCTGACTTGGAATTTCCCCCGATTGGATCAGTTCGAATTGGTCCAGCGCAAACACCACATCATCGGTTAACACTTTTCCCAACTCGTCACGTTGTTCTCTTTCTGTTCTATAATCATGTTCGGGTGAAAACAAATCGCTGGTTGTATTGGTCGTGATTTGACCATCCGGAAACTCGGTTGCAAATGTATTATAGGTGTGGTCGATCACTGCCACGATATATCCATGACTCGCAAGATTTTCGGCTTGTGACGTGTGAAGAAACCTGGAGGAACCAAAGCCGGGATTTGCAAGAATCAATGGGTACGAGGCCTGAGCCGATGAGACTTCAGTCGCCAAGTAAGCATGACTGGATACATACTTCAGGTGTTGAAACGTAAACCCGGGAAGGCCATAACTCTCCGCCATATAAGATAAGATTCGGGGAGTAGGGATAAACGGAGTATACTTTCCAGTACCAGCTTCAGCCGGATACCATACCTGAATCATCAATTCTCTCTTGCCTGTCTCTGATTTCCCGAATGTCTCCTCCCGGTTTGGATCGACGAAATGAAAGACTTGCGTGCCTACTTTTAACTTGCCAGTTGGTGCTGGAAGGTCAAAAACCGGAAACACATAGTGGAAACAGACTGTGGCAATCAGCCCAATTGCAATAAAAAGGGGAGCAAGTACTCTAGGAATTCGGGAGACTGGCCGCACGCCTTTCTGCGTTCGAACAACTTTTATAAGAGAAAACATAAACATCAGGGTCGCAAATCCGTATAAAAATACAAGCTGAATCCTGTATCCTTCAACAAGCAAATGTATCACTAAAAAAATGAATCCGACTCCGCTTGTCAGGAGCAAAGCTGTTCTTCGTATACGTTGATTGGGAATGAACAACAATGCCAATAAACAAACACTTGAGAAGAATAATAAAATTTCAATAAACCTCACGCCAACTCCCCCTGAAAATCAACCCCATCGATGGATAGGGTTAGTATACAGGAGCCACTAGATTGATTGTATTGATCTAACTTACAATTGCCTTACAACTGTGTAAGTTAAGTGAGAGGGCAATAATAAGAAAAAGCCCAACAAATGTGAGCTGTTCCTCTTTCATAAATCAAATTAGATAAAAAAAGACACACTCGATAACATCAAGTGTGTCTTCTATTGCTTGGCGGCGTCCTACTCTCCCAGGACCCTGCGGTCCAAGTACCATCGGCGCTAGAGGGCTTAACGGTCGTGTT
>NZ_FMZN01000006.1:0-260272 GCF_900101225.1 Paenibacillus sp. CF095 | reverse complement strand
TGTATTAGGCATGCCGCCAGCGTTCGTCCTGAGCCAGGATCAAACTCTCCAATAAAGTATTGAAAAGAGCGATAAGCTCATTTTGAATCTGACGAGATTAAAAATCTCATTTGTGCTCCAGCCGATCCAAACCAAGGCTTGTTTCCAACTTTCGCGTTCATTCTGCAAGCAGAATGTTTACTCACTCGTTGTTCAGTTTTCAAAGATCAAACACGATTTGTTTCACTTCTTTTTCGTCTCAACCAAGTTTCGGCGGCGACTTAAATAATGTAACACATTTCGTTTGTTTTCGTCAAGAACTTTTTTGGATTTCTTTTTTTGAAGCTTTAGTTCTTCACTTTTCCTCTGAAGAATTTATCGTTTGTTGGCGATAATCTCGTTTGAGGAACGAAATATAATGTATCATATATCGTGAATGAGAGTCAACCTCTTTTTATAAATTATTAAACAAACAAAAAAGGAAGGTTTCCCCTCCCTTATGTGATCAATATAGCGTCAGGCTTCGGGAGGAGGTTATGCCTCAATCCAATACCGAATTTCCCTACCTTCTCCTTCGATCGATGGCCATCCTGCCGATTCTTTTACAATAGAACGAAAGACCAGCTTACGTATAACCAAAGGCAGATCTTCTCGAACAAATCTTAACTGCGGATGATGAACAAGTTCATTCATGCTCCACGGCTCCTTGCGACTTCTTAACACACGCAGCAGCAGTTCTGAGCATTCACTCATTTTGGACATTACGGAAAATTCACAGGCAAGCAGGACAAGCTCCACTCGCTGCTCCAGCGTCTCCGAGCTTACGGTAAGCTCTTGATATAGTTTCCATAAAGCGCGATCCAGATTCTGCACATGTGTCCAGACGGCATGATCCGGGTATATCCCCTGTTCAATCAATACAATTCTTGCCCAGTTCCCCAGAGCCTCTAATACATTGTAGTAGGCGTCTACAACATGACCTTCCTGAATATGACGTTTGGCCTCCACATACATTCTCAAGAAACTGGTGAATTCATGTAGCAGCTTCTGCTCACGCAATTCTGCCCCAAAGGTAGACAGTTCTTCTCGCAAATCACTTAGGGCGCTGTCCGCTTCCCAGATAATCTCACCTTCAATCAGACACTGGGTGAGATTATTATGATTCCCGGTAACTACACTACTCTTTAATTCATGACGGCTTGCATAGATCATTTGATAACGAAGATCACCATATCTGTAATGTCCCACCGCCGACTTCAATTGATCATCATTATGAACAACAAGTACTAATAATTCGAAATCTTGAATTAGGGAGCCGTGGAATCGCTCTCCCGGGTGGGAATAAGCGATAGCCCCAACTGCCCCTGTCTCTTCCGACTGTTCGGACAAAAAAGCAAGGTTCTTTAATTCCACGATTCCCTCCATACATTTCATGGCAGATAAGCGCCAAGTCAGTTATAATGTAATTCTACATCCAGACTGAAGTTTCCTTCTTTTCCAGGTCCAATACTACTCATACGATAGGAGCATTTTTCATGATTTTTAAATCAGCAAAAATTAATGCTTTTCGCACTTGGGGATTACTACTGACCATGCTAGGTATGGGCCTAATGATACTGGGAACAGCCGGGATTGTTTTTTGGGGACATGCAGGCAAGGTATTCGCAGCTGTAGGCCTCGTCATCGGACTGATTGCCATGATGGCCAGTCTAGCCATTTATTTCTGGGCGGGTATGCTCTCCACCAGTGCAGTACAAGTCGACTGTCCGGAATGCGGGAAGTTAACCAAAATGCTTGGCAAAACGGATCGTTGTATGTTCTGTCATACCATCCTCACCCTGGACCCTACTAAAGCCAACATGACCAGTCAACAACTGAAAGCGCCTTCTACACAAGCTCCCCCCACCGATGGTTAGCACGAAATGATCTCCAACCGCTAAATGTTTTACCTTAATTTCATTGAAGAACAAAAAAAGGCCCGGTATGTTTACCGGACCTTTTTGTACTTGGCTTATAAGTAAGCCCTTGTTGCTGTTATCAATAGCTAAAATATGAAGTTAAGTTATAAGTTCTACGACCAATAAAACGGTAGACTGTACGTATGATGGTATCCTAGGAGAAACTTTGAGCTTAGCGAAAACAAATTGAACCAAGCAGACACTCTGAGTTCGAGTAAATTATTTCTGGTAACCGGCCTGCTTCAATACCTCCCATGCAGAAGCATTAGCAAAACTCCGATTCCATGCTGCTACTCCGCCCAGTTTCAACGAAGCAATCAAATCCACCCGCGCCTGAAGGGACACGGCATCTTCGATCCATATTTTCTTGGTAGCTCCGTCTTCCTTATATTCCACATAGTTCTGTCCACTTGCCTGATCCAATTCAGGTTTGAGTTTCTTCTCTTTGATCAGCTCCACGATGGTATTCATGCCCACCGCTTTGGAAGACACTTTAACCTCACCCTGATCATTCGTCTCTTCCGTCCATATCCGTGTATAGAGCGGAACCGCCATGATCAACTTGTTAGAAGGGACTTCATCCTCCTCAAGTATACGTCTCATGGAAGCCTCGGTCCAAGGCAGAGATGCAACCGAACCTGCCTTAGGACTGGCCGCCCAATGTTCATCATAAGCCATCACAATAACATAGTCTGCAAAAGAACCTAATGCACGGCGATCCAGAAAGGCAGACCACATCTCACTGTTCGATTTTGGTGTTACATCGATTGATAACATCAACCCATGTATACGAGCCATCGCCTTGATCTCGCGCACAAACTGCGTAATATTCGGCCCGTCATCGGTATACACGTTCTCAAAGTCGATGTTGATACCATCCAGTTGATACGTCTGTGCATACTCTAACATCTGCTCAATAATATGCGTGCGTGTCTCGTAAGAAGCTACAGCTTCTTTGGTAACGTCCGGATCAAAGCTGTTATCCATGAGTCCCCATACTTCCATACCCGAACGGTGAGCCCAGTTCACATAAGCTTGGTTTCCCTTGCTTTTCACAGTGCCCTGTCCATCCGTAATATGAAACCATGTGGGGCTGACCACATTCACACCGGGCATTTTACCGATAGAGCCCACATCAGGCTGACGATTGTACACAGCTTCCCAAACCAGATTTACCGGTTTATTCTGCCACTTCTTCTCTGCTGCAGTCAGCGTATACTTGGGCAAGTCCACCTTCTTTTTCTCGGTGAGGACAATATAATCATTATCTACATATCCGGCATATCCATTATCGAGTTGAACAAAACTCTGTTTATCACCCGTCTGCCATACACGTACCCTTGCATCCTTATCCATATCGGCAATGATTGGTGAGGATTCTCCCCCACGTTTATATAACGGTACCGTCTTGTCCGCTTTGGATGATAATGTATCAATCTCTGCATACTGTATCATGTCTCCTCCACGCATCAGCAGCACAGCACCTGTTACTGAATCTTCCTGTACGGTTATGCCATATACTTCTTTCAAAGGTTTGAGCGGAATATAGGCTTCTCCGTCCTTAACCTCAGGCTTAACTGTCATAGGATAATCTTTGTGATTAAGTTCTGCTTGTGTGCTTCCATCTTTCATATGAAGGACTCGCTGAGGAGAGGCAATGATGATATCTCCCGATTCTGATTCATAACGTATGCCTGCATCAATCGCTTCTTGCAGCACATCTACAGGCAACTTGAGTTGATCTCCTGTACCCAGAGCGTCTCCATCCATCAGTTGCCCGTCTACAAAAATAGGCTGGCTTCTTCCTACCCAGTCGGGGTCTTCATGGGTCTGGTTCAACCATACATTTGTTATAAGCCAGTAAGCCCCCCCGGCGATCAGACAAGCCCCCAGAAAACCGGGCCAAAATGAACGTCGCTTCTGACGTGTATATCTGCTTTTTCTACCCAAACGTCTACCTCCGTTAATTATGCTGATCATAAGGATGTGCGCATAAGTTGTTATAAAGATGAGCCTTTTGCATAAATGCTAAAAAAAAACGTGAAGAATCCATACTGAATTCTGCACGTTAATATTGTAATTCAACTCTCTTAATCCCTGCAACTTTTGCAAACGCCATATACTTCCAATCGGTGACCGTGTACTTCGAATCCTGTACTAGACTCCGCCTGAAGCTCTACACTTTTGAGTGAAGGATAGCTGAAGTCTTCAATCTTGCCGCATTGATCACAGATAACATGATAATGATCCGTCACATTGGCATCGAAGCGACTTGAATTATCTCCGTATGTCAATTCCCGGACCATGCCAGCTTCCAGAAACATCTTCAAATTATTATATACCGTTGCCACGCTCATACTGGGAAATTGGGGTTCAAGGGCTCGGTAAATTTCATCGGCTGTCGGATGCCCCATGGATTCCATCAGATAGTTCAATATGGCATGACGCTGGGGTGTAATACGGACACCGGTCGTTTTCAGATGCTCCAACGCATGTTGGACACGTGTTGCCATAAAACCCACCGCCTTACCTTTCATTCTCTGGTGAAGAGTAAGTTACTGTCTCCTCGCTCAGAGTTGATTCCCGGCCATTAAGAACGACAATCCATCTTTCATGCCGTGTAATCTTGCCAGTGTACATTTATTGTACGGCGATTACAAGTTTATTGTCAACGCGGCGGTCAAGGAACCTCTGTAGAATCCTCCTGGGAATTTGGTCCGTCCTCGGTAGTCTGTTCCAGATTCTCAGCCGTATCTTCAGAATCAGGTGTAACTGTTTCAGGCGTAGATACAGCCGGGTTACTCTGAATGGTGAGATCACTGTTGCCTTCAATTTTCACCCTGTACTCGCCCTCACCGAGCTGGCCTTCTATGGTTTTATTCTGTACTTTGAATGGCAGATCCGTACTTAGATCTCCATAACTGCTGGAACCCGCAAGGCTGTAGTCTCCACGATCAGGAAGTAATACGTTAATGGCTCCCACCGCACTGTACACATCCCAGTCCCCTCCGACTTTGGTAGATACGATGTTAATGCTGCCATTAAGCGATTGGGCTTTGATTCCCAGATTGGCTCCATCCAGCGTAATATTGCCGTTGCGTGTCTCTGCGATGAATTCACCAACGGAGTCCGCAATACTGATACTTCCCACTTGTGTAGCAAGATCTACATCGCCGGAAATACCGCGAGCCTTCATGTCTCCACGGTTACTGTCCAGATCGACATTACCAATGGCATTGGCTACAATGACATCCCCGTTCAACGTTTTCCCAGAGATATCCCCAACAGCATTGGTAATCCGGATACGTCCGTTACCCGTTTCGGCCAGTATGGTACTAATGGCTTCCGGACGGTTTAACAATATGGCTCCATTGGAAGTTCGAATATCCAGATTAAAACGACGATCATCCGGGATCGTAATGGTAAGATTCATACGCGGCTGCGTTTTTTCATTGTCTCCATACGTCTTGCCTGTAGCTTTGATATAAATTACTTTTGTACCATCCGCCTCTACAAAAGAGGCTGCTGCAACGGCCTTTGCCTGTACTTCCGTCGTCTGATCTACCCAGATCACCGTCCGTACTTCAATCTCATCCGTATCTCCGCGTTGTACCGAGATATCTCCGTTGACACCTTCGACCACGAGGTCCGACGTATCCATGCGAACAGGTACACGAATCGTGCCCTTATCCTCCATATATCCTGCCGCTTGACTGTAGTCCATGGATGCCGCTCCGAGATTTAGACTCACTCTATTCCATAAATGCATGTAGTGATCCTGCTCGGTGACGATAAATACGGAAGCCGCCAAAATCAATGAGGTTAGAATGCCTTTGGCATCGGGTCTGAAACGTACTTTGATTTGCTCATCAGGATTGCTCGGGTTATCCGATTGCACCTTGTTTCTTCTGCGTGTCCATAGGAACAGCACAATATATTCAACACCTAAAACAACGAGCAAAAATGGCCACCAGTCCACCATCTCATATACATAGTCAGTTCCCCACCGTTTATCCAAAATCAACAGCACACCGACCGCTATGATTAAGGCGGCAGCCGTATAGCGGCCAACCCGGACTTTACGGTTCATCACGTTCCCTCCTTGTGTCGTTTCCACTACAATTTTTTCTTGTTCAACATAACCCAGAACTCACGACCAAACAGAAGCAAACCGCCTACGATCATGAGAACCGCAAATGAATATCCGCCGTACATGGCGAGAATCTCTTGAAACCAACGTGGTTTGCGAAAAAACAGCACCATCAAAGACCCTCCCACAATCAGAAGTAATCCAAACGATATGCCTCTCTCCCAAACCATCATTGCATCTCTCGTAGAACGTTCATTGGATATCGGCTTGTCCGAAGTTGCCTGGGTTACGGCTCTACGTCTGCGCATCATGACCCAATCTGCAGATTGCAACACATCATATACATTGTAAAAGTAAATAACCGGAATACACAAAGCCAGTAAGATGAGCAATGGCACATTGATCTGTATTCCAATGGATGAGAAGTACAATACTGCTGACAGATCAAGCAAAACAAGCAGCATAAAGGTCAAACCTCTCATGTACAATCTCAGATAAATATGACCCAGACCAGGAATAATGGCACTCAGTAATCCCGCAATAAACTTGTGAGTACGATTTCTGACCGGTTTGGTCTGAACTGTACGGGACTTTTTGTTCAATTGACGTCTCCGTTTCATAACATACTCCTCTCTTCTGATCTGACCTTCCGCTCTTCATGCATTTGGTTAGATAGTACCCTAAAGAGCAAGGAGAGTAACTGGAAGAAATATGGATATGACCAAAAACCCTCCGGCACTACTGGCCTGGGGAGGGTTGTAATTCATTTATTCGATCGACACCTTGGTAACGTGTTCCCATTGTCTTAACTTGGATACCAAGCCAACTGTTTGGAAATCATGCGGTACCTGAACATGTAACACAATCTCAATTTTACGTTCGACCGACACCATCTCTGCATAAGCCAGGTCTTGTTCATTCACGGTAATTTTACGAATTTTGATCTTCTCCTGCTCCATACATGAAGACAGCTGTTCCAGGAAACCAGGTTCTGACAAGGTATGAAGTGTAACAACATGCAGTTTGTTCCCTCGTAAATACCTTAGCTCTAATTTGTTAAATACCCAGAGATTAAGCAATACCAGAACGGTTGAAACGATAGAGGCAAAAAAGAATCCCGCACCTGCTGCGAGCCCAATGGCTGCAACAACCCAGATTGAAGCAGCTGTAGTCAGTCCGGTAATGGATTTACCCGTGAAGAGAATTGTCCCTGCTCCCAGGAATCCGACACCAGTAATTACAGCAGTAGCCAGACGTGCTGGATCGATCCTTACATTTAATTCATTAGCAAAATCTTTAAAGCCATAAACAGACAACATCATAATCAGTGCAGAGCCAAGACATACCAGGATATGGGTACGCAAACCGGCAGCATGATTGGACCGTTCCCGCTCCAGGCCTACGAGCCCTCCAAGCAGCATAGCCAGCAATAATCGTAATAAAATGTGCCACTCATCAATGAACCAGGGATCGCCCAAAGTCGGTATTCCTCCTCAAGTTGTTAATATTATTAAAGTTTATTCTTGTGAAAAGTCGTTAATTCCACTCCAGGTGCAATCTGTGTGACCTCCACGGGATTAAAACCAAATTTGGTGTACAGATTGACTGCGGGTTGGTTCAGCGTTCCTGTGGAGACGATATAACGCGGAAGATCCGCATGCTGTTCCAACACATACGTCATCAAAGATGCCGCAATTCCCTTGCGAAAGTGATCCGGGTGCACCATCATTCGTGTGATGGTCAGTGTATTCTCCTCTTCCTCCGCCACAGCGACAGCCCCGATAAGATCTCCGTCATCATGGATACAACCATAAAAGCTCTCTCCACAATCCCGCAGTGTCTCCATCGTATCCATCAAAGGAGGAATCTCCTGAAATCCGATGATTTCGGCTTCCAATCGATAAGCTACATGTTGTAGTCTCCATAACTGTCCCAACATCTCCAGATCACTCAGTGACAATGGTTGAATGTTCATATCCGTTCCCCCGTCCGAAATACATTTGTATCTATCAATACCAAAAAGAGGCTGTCACAGGGACGAGCCTCTTTCTGTCCGGCCTCACCGGAAGGATTAGCGGTTCAGTACATCTGCAAGCAGTTGGTTGGCTAAAGCAGGATTCGCCTTGCCTTTACTTTCTTTCATAACCTGACCCACAAGGAAGCCAATGGCTTTTTGTTTACCAGCTTTATAGTCTTCCACGGATTGAGGGTTATTCGCTACAACCTGCTCAACGATGGCAAGAATGGCGCCTTCATCACTAATCTGCACAAGACCCTTCTCTTCAACGATCTGCTGTGGAAGCTTGCCGCTCTCCAGCATTTCCTTGAATACCGTTTTGGCGATTTTGCTGTTAATGGTGCCCTTCTCCAGCAGCCCGATCATCTCACCCAAACCCTGACCTGTCAGTGGGACCTGAGTCACCTCAAGATTGCTCGTATTCAGGTAACCCAGCAAGTCGCCCATGATCCAGTTGGATACGGATTTGGCATCCTGAGTGAATTTCAAGCTATCTTCGAAAAGATCAGCTATAGCCTTGGATGAAGTAATAACCTCTGCATCATAGCTAGGCAATCCGTAATCAGCCGTGTAACGAGCTTTACGTTCGTCTGGGAGCTCAGGTATGGTAGCCTTGATGCGCTCTTTCCAGGCTGCATCAATATGCAGCTTCACGAGATCGGGGTCCGGGAAATAACGGTAGTCATGCGCCTGTTCCTTACCACGCATCGACAGTGTTTTTCCTTGAGCTTCGTCCCAACGACGCGTCTCCTGAACCACTTCACCGCCATCATCCAGAATTTCAGCCTGACGATATTGTTCATATTCGAGACCACGCTGAACACCACGGAAGGAGTTCATATTTTTCAGCTCAGCTCTTGTTCCCAGCTTCTCCTGTCCATGTGGACGCAAACTGATGTTGGCGTCGCAACGCAGTGAACCTTCTTCCATCTTCACGTCCGATACATCACAGTACTGCATGATCGCGCGCAATTTTTCAAGATACGCACGTGCCTCTTCCGGAGAAGAAATCTCAGGTTCAGATACAATCTCCACCAGTGGAGTACCCACACGGTTGAAGTCCACCAAAGACGCGTATCCGCCATCGATATGTGTAAGCTTCCCTGCATCTTCTTCCAAGTGAAGACGTGTGATGCCAATTCGTTTCGTTTCACCATTCACTTCAATATCAATCCAGCCGTTCTCACCGATTGGTTGATCAAATTGCGAGATCTGATAAGCTTTTGGTGAATCGGGGTAAAAGTAGTTTTTACGGTCAAACTTGCTGACATCAGCAATCGTACAATTCAGGGCCATCGCTGCCTTCATGGCGTAGTCTACGGCCTGACGATTCAGTACAGGCAGTACGCCCGGATGTCCGAGACAGACCGGGCAGGTATGCGTGTTCGGCGGAGCTCCAAAAGCTGTGGAGCAGCCGCAGAAAATTTTGGAGTTGGTATGCAACTCCACGTGGACTTCAAGTCCAACGACCGTTTCATATTTAGATGCGGACATTTCTATATTCCTCCGTTCCGGGCAGTCTACAGCTGCGGACGCTGCTTGTGGAATTCTGTATTTTGTTCAAACGCATGCGCTACACGCAATACGGTTGTTTCATCAAAAGCTTTACCGATAATCTGCAGGCCAACAGGCAATCCATCCGAGAATCCACATGGAATACTAACGGCAGGTACACCAGCCAGATTGACTGGAATCGTTAGAATATCGTTCAAGTACATTGTGAGTGGATCATCCACCTGTGAACCCAGTTTGAACGCCGTAGTTGGTGCAGTTGGTCCGATAATCACATCATATTTGGCAAATACATTGTCGAAATCCTGTTTGATCAATGTACGTACCTTCTGTGCTTTCAGATAATAGGCATCATAGTAACCCGAGCTGAGTGCATACGTTCCGAGCATGATACGCCGTTTCACTTCGGGACCAAAGCCTTGACTGCGGGACTGATGATACAGATCCAGCAAGTTGTCCGGATTGTCTGCACGCACGCCATAACGTACACCATCAAATCGAGCCAGGTTTGAAGAAGCCTCTGAAGATGCCAGCAGGTAATACGTAGCCACCGCATATTCGGTATGCGGAAGGGATACTTCTTCCCATGTTGCCCCGAGTCCTTCAAGAACTTTCAATGCAGCCAGAACCGTTTCTTTCACTTGTGGATCGACGCCTTCACCGATGTATTCCTTCGGAACAGCAATACGAAGTCCTTTGACATCACCTGTCAGTCCGCTCAAATAATCCGGAATTTCTACTTTTGCAGATGTCGAATCTTTGGCGTCATAACCAGCAATGGCTTGCAATACATAAGCAGAATCTTCAACATTTTTCGTCAAAGGTCCAATCTGATCCAAGGATGATGCAAATGCAACCAATCCAAAGCGGGAAACAAGTCCGTACGTCGGCTTTAATCCAACAACACCGCAATATGAAGCAGGCTGTCTGATAGAACCACCTGTATCTGATCCAAGCGTGAAGTATGCTTCTCCCGCAGCCACAGCTGCTGCAGAACCACCACTGGAGCCTCCTGGAACACGATCAAGTGCCCATGGATTACGTACAGGGGAGAAACTTGAATTCTCATTGGAGCCGCCCATGGCAAATTCGTCCATGTTGAGTTTACCAATAGTTACGGTGTCCGCAGCTTTCAATTTCTCGACAACTGTCGCGTCATACACCGGGTCGAAATTACGAAGGAATTGGCTACCGCACGTCGTGCGCAGTCCGTTTGTAACGATGTTATCCTTAATACCTACAGGCAGACCAAAAAGCAAACCTTTCTCCTCGCCACTAACCAGACGGTCATCCAGTTGACGTGCACGAGCGCGTGCTTGTTCTTCATCTAGTGCCAAATATGCCTTAACTTTATCATCATGCGCGCCAATGTTCTGATACGCCTGATCCACCAGATCGCTGACCGACAGCTCTTTGGCATGCAGCTTGTTATGTAACTCAGGCAACGATTGTTCAAATAAACTCACAGTTTTTGTCCTCCTTCCGGTTATCCGTTATTCCATTACAGCAGGCACTTTAAACTGCCCGTCTTCTTCTTCCGGTGCATTGCGCATCACCTGTTCAATCGACAGGCTTTCTTTGGTCTCATCTTCACGCATAACATTGCTTACGTGCAGAACGTGAGTGGTGGGTTCGATGTCTTCTGTATCCAGCTCATTCAGCTTTTCTGCATATTTTAAAATCGCGTTCAGCTGACCTGTCAGGGTCTGTTCTTCTTCAGCAGTCAAGTTGAGCCGGGCCAGCTTGGCCACATGCTGAACGTCATTATTCGAAATACTCATTAGCGGATGCCTCCTTCATTCGTTCTGATTCCCGAAACGACCTGAAACGAATCGCTCGTTTAACGGGCTAAAGTCTCAAGATAACTTTTTTCATTATAGGTGAGATAGTTCGACAATTCAATGCAAATGACCTGACAGGCTTCCGGGAAGCTAAAATCAAACTTATAAAATAAAAAAGAGCCGGCATCAGCCGACTCTTAAAATTCTAAATCCATGCACGCAGATTAACCTGCTTTATAAAATCCGCCTGTGACATAACATCGTTCGCGGTTTCCTCTTCCTCTTCCACAGCTTGAAAATCTCCGTTCATCAAATGATGAAACAGCTTCTCATTGTGTGTCGCAAGGGCGTAATCTATCAACGCTTCTCGCTCGACCCGCTCAGCTTCCTGCTTCAGCAGAACCTCTTCCAGATCGACGTCGCCGGATGGAACAAAAAAGTTCCGGTTCACCTGCGGCACTCGAAGCACGTAATCGAACGCATTGTCCGGATTCCGGTCATAAGCGATGATGAAACCATATTCCCCCACAGGAAGATTCTGCTCAAACGCATCCGCGACGATGACAACCTTCTCTCCTAATCGCAGCATCGTCTAACCTCCTGGTAGTCTATCATTAATATTTATTTGTATAGTCTACTAGAAAAGAATAACGATGTCTAGGAATACTAGAATTAAACAACATATTTGTGCAAAATCTTTTTTTCCATTTTTAAAATGATGTTATTTCGGATTTCGTCCACCTGGCTTGCGCTGTGATCGAATCACGACAAACCAGTATATAATAAGCGGCGTGGGAAATCCGGTGATTCCCCATAATCCCCATAACCAAGGGAAACGTCCACGTCTGCGTGCGTCCTGAAAGATCCATGTGCCTTGAACCAGGAGGAAAATGCCAAGCAGTATAAGCCATAGTGGAGAAATTTCATCCAATGAATAATGCATTTTATTCATGACGAACCTCCTTCCGGCGCCATCCTGCCCAGATCACAACTAAAATCACGGCAACAGCTGTACCAAGAGCCTGGATACTCAAATATAGAGCTGGAGCAGATACGAACAATAATGCCCCGAACGTAATAGCAAGCAATCCAACCAACCAGAAACATATCATCTCGATCCAATTGGCTCGACGTCTAATCTGTCTCCGTTCCCTGACTTGGGCTTCAAGTGCACCCAAAGAAGGAATACTTGTCGGCTCAAATGCATCATCCAGCAATTTCATGTGTTGCTGCAATCGTTCTACAACTTCTTGTTCTTGTGTATCATCTGATCTGCTCATCCTTATTCCAGCTCCTTTCTTAACTGACGGAGACCATAAGCTGTGCGTGACTTCGCCGTTCCCGCAGGAATACCCAGCATTTCCCCGATCTCGTCATACCCGTATCCATAATAATGCTTCAGTAGCACTGCAACACGATGTTCGGGTGTCAGTCTTGTCATCGCATCCATGACATCTGTCCATTCTTCATTTCGAGTCTCAAGCTGCCAGCGGAATCGACGTACGGCCTGATCCCGGATGAGAGCAAGCCAGTTCTGTTCTCTCTTCTTACGTCTTGTCTTATCGATATAGATGCGGGTCGCAATGGTGATCATCCATGATGAAAAGGCAGACGTGCCATCATATCGATGGATATTTTCCATACAACGAATCATCGTATCCTGCACCGTCTCTTCTGCGAGGTTAGCGTCCATCGTAACTTTGACAAGATACTTATACACAAACGTGTAGTGACGTTGCAACAACGCTGCGAGTGCGCTATCGTCTCCCGATACTGCTCTGCGTACCTCTTCAAGCTCAGCTGCCTTTATCATGATTATCACCTGCTTCCCGTTCAATCTGGAGTTAATACGACAGGCTCTGCAGAAACGTTCAATGGAATCAAAAAAAATTAAAACCCGACAATTTCCCGGGCAATCAGACTTGTTTCCGGTAATCTTGCAGCTTGTCGAACCATGGTTGGTTGCGGGCTCCGTTTCTTAAAACACGGCTTGTCCATATATTCTGCTGAGACTTCATCATTTCATTGGCCACGCTAGGGTTATGTATTAAAGCTCGCTCAGTACCCGGTTCTCTTTTCCCACTTTCCAATATACGACGGTTTTCTTCAATGATCGGATGCTCGACACGCTGATTCAACGGAATAACTCTTGGTTTCTCCACTTTGATATTCCCCACTCTCATGATCTATATAAGTTGAACTAAAGATTATTTACACTGACACTAGGATGACAGAATAACCTTCCAATCGCTGTTATCCCCAGATTTTTTGATTCCCTTTTCTTAAAGGGGAAAATCCGGGGATAGCTTATGCTTCCGATGCAGCTTTCTTTCAGAAAGCTTTTAGGCGAAGTGTATGCTTTCGAAGTAGCTTTCTTGCAGAAAGCTTGTAGCTTCGCTTTTTCAGTTTTTTCTGTCCTCTCCGTTATCGTGTAAATGATTAGTTCAACTTATATAATATTTTCTTAAATTCTTTTTTTCTAAATCAATCTGTACTTGCTATTGCTCTAAAACTGGCTTGTTATGAAGCGCATCTTACATCTCTATGTAGCGCTAATTCTGTGATAAAAAGGGGCTGAAAACAAAAAAAGAACGCAAACCGGGTATAGACCACAGTCTGCGTGCTTCGCGAGGTTGGGTGTTTCTTGGTAATGCTTCAGTTAGATGATGCCTTAACGCTTGTAACAACTAATTGCTATTCTAATGAAAAAGTTGTCACTTGTCCAGACTTTCTTCACATATCATGTCGGATTATCTTGCGGACACGTAAGGATTGTTCTGTTTCTCATAACCAATGGTCGTTTTTGGACCATGACCTGGATATACTTTAACTTCATCTGCAAAGGTGTAAAGCTTGTTCTGGATTGAATCAATCAGATCCCGTTCACGCCCTCCTGTCAGGTCCGTTCTGCCCACACCCATGCGGAACAGCACATCACCGGCAAACAGGTCGTTATCACAAAGCAAACTTACACTGCCTGGTGAATGTCCAGGTGTATGGAACACTTTAAACGTATGACCAATCAGATTCAGCTTCTGCCCTTCGTCCATGGCATATTCAGCAGGATCTGTCGAAAGCGGTGGTGTCGCCTGCGGCCAATTCAAAGATCCATTTAATTTCGGGGTGGTAAGCCAGTCGCTCTCCAAGTCATGAAGATAAACGGGACATCCCTTCAATTTACGGATCTCATCTACCCCGCCCATATGATCAAAGTGAGCATGAGTGAGGAGAATGGCTTCAATCTCCAAGTCTTGGATCGCCTTAAGCAGCGGCCCTGGATTCATGCCTGGATCGATAATGACGGCTTTGCCCGGATCATCTCCTTGTAGGAGATAAGCATTGGTCTGAAGCGGGCCTAGTGTAAACGTACGAATATTAAGCATATCGGCTTAGTAACCCGAAATCAGTTCACGCAGCTCACGGATAATGGCCGCATGTGACTCGGTTCCTTCCCCATAACGTTTACCAATCTCTTGACGCGCCACAGCCAAATTTTCTTGATAATCTGCTGCTTCACGATCTGGATTAAGGCGTTTGAATTCAATCATGACTTCCTGGACATGCTGCGGACGTGGTCCCCACTGACCTAACACATGTCCACCTGTATCTGCAAAAATAACGACTGGCACGGAACGGCCACCCATCGTCAGGAACTCATCCATCACTTCAGGATGGTTCTCCATGATCAAAACTTCAGTTGGGATTCCTGAGATTTCAAGCGCCTGGAACACAACCGGAATATTACGGACAACATCCCCGCACCAGTCAGCAGCCAGAATTAACACACGCAGATCATCGCGATGGTTCAGACTCTCAAAAAACTCACGATCCTCTTCGTTCGACCAAGTAAAGCTATCATAATTGGCCTGAAATTCACTTTGGTTCTTGGTCATACTTTCAATAAAATCCTTCGGTGGCAGACCTTTACCGAATTTGTGAGACAAGTTGGGTTTACCCATGACTAGACACTTCCTTTCTTTTTACGAGCATTCATCCATTTAATAAGTACATAAACGATCATAAGGGCGAGAGCGACAAGCAAAATAGGCATAACATATGGTGCCGCTTTCTCATCAATATGCTTCCATTGGTCTCCAAGAATCATCCCTAAATATATAAACAATGCAGTCCAAGGTATAACAGCGAGTGTAGTAAGCAAGATGAATTTGCCTGTGTGCATTTTCGTGATGCCAGCCGGGATGGAGATTGCATGTCTTACCACCGGAACAAAACGCGCCGTGAAAATGACACCTGTACCATACTTGCGGAACCACTCCTCGGAATGGTCGATGTGTTTTTTCTGGATGAGTATGTATTTCCCATAGCGTTCAAGCACAGGTCTGCCGCCATAACGGCCAATCCAGTAGATAAATAACTGGGCAATCACACCGCCCACCGTACCAAAAATCATAGCACCGAAAAAGTTGATATTACCTTGTGAAACGAGAAAACCTCCATACGCCAGCACAATTTCGCTCGGGATAACTTCCAACATTAATCCAAGCATGATTCCAAAGTACCCAAGACTTTGAATCCAATCGAACAATTGGCCAACAAGGTTATGAATAAAGTCCATCTCAACCCTCTTTCTCCATCCTGATTGGCGGTGCCCCTCCGCACCATGGATGTTCGTCCCTATTTTATCACAGGGCTGTGGACGTTGCTACTTCACGAGGTTGGGATAGTGTCCCGTTCGCAGCAGTCCGCATATGGTATGGGGAGAGGAGCGTGAGAAGATGTCACACAAGTCAATACCCGGTTCTCCGCCGGTCAAACATACGCAATCCGGTCAAAACCTTCCTTCCGCCAGAGGAATTCGAAGAGCATGCAGCAAGGAATTGTACCGGACAGCCAAAAGGCTAAAAGTATATGTCTCTCCCGAACGGATGAAGCAGGCAGAAGAATATTATTACGGTAAGGTGATCACAAATCTGCTCTGGATTGGGGAGAATCGCGACAACCGCAAGAAATTATGTGAGTGGTGGAACACGGATGTCAGTGCAGAGATCGCCGCGATGTGGGAAGTAGATGTTGAACCATTAAAAGATGCGTTTCAGCACGCATTTGGCGGTTATCGTCTGTAGGAATGCAAAAATGAGGCAGGTAGGTGTGTCTTCAAACCTACTGAAAGACGCAGCAAAGCTAAAGCGAATCTGAACATGTTAGGAACAGTCAAGGGCACTGTGTCCTTAACGTGTGATGATGTTAATGTGTCCTTCACGTACGAGTAAGCGATAGAGACAACAAAAATGCGATTTTCTCTTCCCGATGTAAAGCTTCACTCTAGGTGGGATTCGAGGGCGACCCCTTGCGGTTGGAGCAGAGCATGGAGCCGACCTCCAGGTGGGCTTGAATATAAGCTGGGAGTATGAACATAAGCTGGAATTATATTTTCATGCTCATTACTCAAGGCCATACTCAAGCCCAAGCCCATGAGCGGTAATGAATTTGAGGCGTCTTATTCAAGGATTTGAAGCACTCTTAGAAATCTAAGGAATCTGAGGCACGTTATATCGGAAATTTGGACTTTTATAGGGCTTTTGTTAGGGAATTTCTGGAAATAACATGTCTGATGTTCCTTACAATTTAAAAAGAGAAGCTAAAGGCCAAATAAGACGTCCTGTGTTCCTTAGAAAATCGCATCCTCTCCGCCAAGGAGCAGCCAGCTTGGACTCCCAGACTTTTTAGACGCTGACATCCATCATCATATAACTTGGATAAACGTCAAAATCCAGCAGTGATTCAAGGGCTCCGCTTGGTCAACTCTGAAGTAAACGGAGGAGAAGAAGCTGAAGCAAGCCTGCGCAGGTTCTCTCCATAGCCTGGAGCATGTTCTTCCAGTACAAAACGACGATCATTGCGAACGTTTCCTGCTTCCACTTCCTCAGCCAACAGTTGATATCGTTCATACATCTGGACACCAGCGGCGGCAGTCTGTCGGGCTCGATCCGTGAATCCTGCCTTCCATTCCCGCCTCGCTGCCTGCTCCATCCAATACAAAGCCTCGGATTGGCCAATGGCATCATACCGATTCAATGCAATCGCTTGTTTAAAATATACTCCAGCCTGCTGTCCTTCGCCGGATTGGGCTGCCAATCGTCCCAGTTCAATGTAAATCTGAGGGTCCATTGTGGAATGGGACAGGCTATTCAAAAGGAGTGATTCTGCTTCTCGTCCCGTGAGCGTTCGCGCAAGAGATATCACGATATCCGATCGATTCGGATTCGATTGAAAAGCAGCCATAAGATGCACCTTCTGTGCTGGAGTGCCATCCAGTTCAGACATCGCCTGACGGTACTGCACTTCTGCTACGGCATATCGGGAGGTCAGCCAGACTGTTCCACCAAGCCATAAAAGGATGATCATCACTGTGGATACCCTTATTAGCCGAGCAGTTACTCGCTGAAGAATATGAAAGAAGGAACGCATCGGGACAGTAGCTGGACGGGATTGGGTTGGTAAATATCGCAAGAAAAGAGATCTGGATTTAGATCTCAGTTTGAATCTGGAGGGAGTGTAGTCCGCAATTCCTTCGGATCGCTGGACCCCCTCTGTTTCCGTCTTCAATGCAGTTGCCCAAGCACCAAGCCAGATGAAAAGCATCCAAAATAATGTAAAGCTCCAGTCAAAGTCCATCGCCCCATGCAGGCCAAAAACAAGCACGGATGGAAAGAGCTGTGGTGCAAAATAAAAGATGCTTCGCAGGGTGAGGAGAAACCACCCTGCGACAAGCACGATGCCGATCAAGCCCGTGTCCAGGGCAAGATCGAGCAAGCCGTTGTGGACCTCGCCTCCAACATAAGGCGAGGATTGAATGGCGCGGAACATGTTGCGCCATGTGTCTCCCCCGTGGCCAAGCCATGCGGCCTCGGTCCACAGCTGGAGGGCGTCCCGCCACATCTGTAGGCGGGACACCCCAGTGCCGACACCCGCCGCGAGGCGATCGGCGGTGGAGGCCACGGCCATCAGTGCGGCGGCGGCTCCCGCTAGCACGATGGCCGTCAAAGCAGCGGCGCGCGGAGCCTTGGCGGCGCCGCTGTGCCATAGACGGCACAGCAGCAGCGTGCCGAGCAGCGCAGCTGCCCATGCCCCGGCCAGTGCCAGCAGGCCGGGCACGGGTGCAGGCGCCAGCTGAGCAGCAGCCAGCTGGCGGTACAGCCAGGCCGCGCACGCCAGTGGCGCGGCCATGGCCAGCAGCAGCGGCAGGCGGGCACCGCGCCGCTGCAAAGCAAAGGCGGCGACCACGGCGCAGCCGGTCGCCAGCCAAGCGCCGCGCGACTCGCTCAGCAGGAGCGCGGCTTGCGCGGGCATGAGCGGCAGCACTGCCGCGATGAGTCGCCCGGCCGGCACAGGCCGGGCTATGACTCGCGCGGCGGCTGTCAGCCGCTCCAATGCGTACATGCCAACAATGGCACCGTACGCATTCGGGTACTGCAATAATCCGCCGAGCCTTGCTCCGGCGGAGCTGATCTCGGGGTCAGCAGTCCGCATCACCCCGAAGGGCAGCGGCAATATCCCGCACACGGCAAAGATGCCGCTGAGCACAAGCAAGCCGCCTGCCATCTGCCAACCGCAGGCTAACCATCGCGCACCATCCGTGCGCGCAGCCAGTATTGCAGTGAGCAGAGTAAACATCGCAAGCAGGCTCCATCGCAGCATCTCATCCATGCTGCCCTGTTTACTCACCGAGCCTGCCCATGCATGTAGACCAAAACAGGTCATCATCCCCAGCGGCCACAATACCCGCAACATTCCCGGAAATCGAAATATTTTTTCAATGATTTGTTCAATGTTCCACTGACCCTGTACCAATGACATGGGTATTCGTTCACTCGCCTTCTGTGGACAAATACCTACAAGGAAAAGAAAAAATAGGATCAATATGCTTCCTGCTGCGATCAAAAGGACAGGGTACAGATCGGCCGAATAATACAGTCCCCCACTCAGACATCCTGCAAGCAGCAAGACAATGGAGAGTATGCCCAACCCAACAGTCCACTCCGATCCTGAATAACGTTTACACTTCAAACTTTGAGAAAAACTCCCTGACGCATCGGTCTGAATAGCTCCATTTGGAATATTTTTGTCATCTTTTTTATACGTATCATCTTTGTTGTATGTATCTTCCCTATTATATGTACTGTCTCTACTGCCCTTACTGTCTCTACCGTCCCTCTTGCCCCCATTACATAAGTCCCTGTTATCTATATATTCTGTACCCTCTGTATGGCGAGACCCGTCAAACACCTGATCAATCATTTCCTCATTCGCCGCATACCCTCGTCTATACCTTACAACTCCCTTATCCATTGTCCTATTCTTCATCCTTGTACCCCCTCCTTCCTTCCACCGCTCCATATGCATAACAAAAAGACAGAAGATCCCGATAACGGGTCCTTCTGCCTGATATACATCTGACAGTTATGATGTTGCTTGCTACGAAGCATGTGCACTCTATTGAAGTTTACATTCAGAGACCCTAACTGTAGTATGTCCCTGTATAGGCGTTGGCACACTCAGCAAAGGTCGCAATTTGCGGAATCTTGAACGGTTTCTTTGCTCGATTTTGATTTCCCGTTGGCCTGCTTGCCATCGCCAGGAAGCAAATCGGCACAAGCCCGCTCCAAATATGGATCGGCATGAATGAAATCACGGAAAGCCGTGTATTCATTCCACATCTCCGTCACTTCGCCAGCCTGACCGCGAACAGCACGAATCAATATGTTTTTAGGCGTATTCTCCATATCGATGAATTCAAGCAATTGTGTTTTGTATCCCATCAGATCAAGCAACTTGGCACGAATCCCATCCGTAGCCAGTGCAGAAAAACGTTCCTTGAGGATGCCATGGGACAACAACGGATTCATCACGGAGGCCTCTACTTGATCAAACAGTTCATGCTGACAGCAAGGAACAGACAAAATAACAGAAGCTCCCCAACGAACTGCCTTCTCCAAAGCAGCATCGGTAGCTGTATCACAGGCATGCAGCGTGACAACCATATCCACTTCATTCAATTCATCGTAGTCCGCGATGTCTCCAACCAGAAACTTCAGATCGCCATAATGCAATCGATTAGCCAGATCATTACAGTGTTCAATTACATCTGCCTTCAAGTCCAACCCAATAATCTTGAGTGAACGCCGTTGTTGTACAGACAGATAATGATATAACGCAAATGTCAGATAAGACTTCCCACAACCAAAGTCAACGATGGTCAATGGACG
Source organism: Paenibacillus sp. CF095 (assembly GCF_900101225.1). Taxonomy (NCBI): domain Bacteria; kingdom Bacillati; phylum Bacillota; class Bacilli; order Caryophanales; family Paenibacillaceae; genus Paenibacillus; species Paenibacillus sp. CF095. The sequence continues at coordinate 239,708 of NZ_FMZN01000006.1, read as the reverse complement.
TCCTTCCGGCAGATGCGGAATGACATCCTGCACCATTTCGAGGAAACGGTTGATCTGTCTGAACTTGTCATACTTGCGGGCCAGCACACGACCTTCTTCGTTCATAATACCAAGTTCAACGAGGAACGAGACGGGTACTCCCTCTTCCAATACATATTGCTTCTTGCGATTATGCGACAGATCCACTGCAGTTTTGGAAGCAGATTTGGTCAGAATGGATACTTTATATTTTTTGCTGATCAAAATTTGATAGTCTGCCTCGGTCGTACAGAGCAGGCCTTGACGAAACGTCTCTTCGCATAACAAAGTCATGCGCTCAGCCGCTTCAGCCGGAGTCAAATTCTCGTGCAGCACTTTGTTGTTATAATGAAATGCAAATTGATAATGCAGCTGATTCTTCAGTGTCACCGGCTTGACTTGCACTTTGGTATACGAGACATTGTCCCGTCTGCGCAGCTGGCTCCAGGTCGCTGTAATCAGCGAATTCTGTTCAAAGATGTCTTGTATAAGCTTTCGCAATGAATCCACGGGGTACATCTCACTTTCGGTTTGGTTTGGTCAACCGTTACCATACCACAATTACGTTCCCTCTCCAAGTAAGGGCATGTAACAGGACTTAATCCTATCCATATTTAGGAGCTCATCTCTTGACGACTTAGTTCGGCTAACCCCTCTTCAACTTCGTTCCGTGGCAGACCGCCATGCTCCAGCTGTTCATCCGTGAGTTGGCTCAACCTTTCATAGAACGCCTGTACATCATCTCGGTAGCTCACCGGGAATTCAACACCAAGCTGGAGCAGTCTGTACCAACTGTTCTCTGCCTGGTCGTAACGTCCTTGTTGTTCACGATAGAGGGCAAGCTGTCTTTCAGTCCGGGCAGGAAGTTCATATTCTTTCGTAAGCCCCAATACACCCTCCACCCGTTCCGGTGCATTCAATAACTGGGGATTAGCACCATGATTCAATGCATACAGGTAAAAATGAAGTGATCTCATCAATCGAATGACAGCCTCATCCTCTGCGTCCATTCTCTCCTGATCATCGATGCCTTCCACTTTGGCCTTCTCTTGATAAATATAAGCTTCTTCTTCAATCAGCCTCGCGGCTTGCTGCAGATTGTCTACCTCAATCATTCCGCGAAAACGGAACATTTCAATAACATCCTCGGCTGGCAATGAGTTCAGTAGCGATAAGTTCAACCCAAACTGCCTGCGCATCAGCTCATCCAGTTCAGACAATGCCTCGGTGTGTTTACGTTGCTGTTTGAGCGTGAACACTTTGCCAATTGCTTCAGTCATTTCCTCCATCATGCGGAGCAGATAATCTTTTCTGAACATGCTGTATGCCCCCTCATCATTCGACCCTATACATCCAATCGCCCTAATATCGTTCCTTTATATTTATTTTAATTCATGCCATGACAAAAAGCCAAAAACATGATGCACGCGTCTGTACTCTGGCCATGAACACACTAAGCCCCTGCCTATCCCAAAGGGACGTGGCAGGGGCTCGGTTGAAATCATCATAAATCACTTCATCAATTACTTCGATAATCCAGCCATAAATTGCTTAATGACCTGAATTAACTCTTCAGGAGCTTCATACATGCTCATATGACCCGCACCCGCGATAACGGCTTGCACGATATGTGGCTTGTCACTTGTAAATGTGCGTTCTGGCGGGATAACAGCATCCTTCTCTCCCGCTACCAGCAATACAGGTAGAGGTGTAGCGGACAGCACATCGCGGCGATCCGGACGTTCTCGCATAGCAAGTGCAGCACCAACAGCACCTTGAGGAGCAGTCTGGTAACCAATTTCCTTCACACGTGTTACATGCGTAGATAGCGATTCCACATGTTCCGGTGCAAAAAGTCCGGGAACCAGTCCATCTACAAAATTCACGATACCTTCGGTCTGAATGGTGGATACAGCACGAAGGCGTTTTTCCTTGGCTTCTTCACTGTCCGGATAGGCTGTCGAATGAATAAGACCAAATGCATTCAAACGCTCCGGGTGACGCTGTGCAATCGAGAGCGTAATGTATCCCCCCATCGAGTGTCCCAGAAGGACCGCTTTTTCCACATTCAACTCATCCATCAACTGTAATACATCGTTGCCCATCTGTTCGATGGTATAACTTCCTACAGGTGCATCTGTTTTTCCGTGTCCACGCAGATCGGGGACGATACAGCGATAGCTGCGTGCCAGTTCAGGTACGACCTCATCCCAATACGATGAACTGCCACAGTATCCGTGGAGCAAAATGAGTGCTTCTCCCTTACCTTGTTCGGCATAACAAATCGTCGTTCCATCACACATCACTTTTTCCATATGAATCCCTCTCTCTGCGCGAATTAAATAATTCAGGTTGTATATTATTAAGCCTACATATCATGAATGAAACGTTTGTCTCCATTTCCCTGCTTCAATTGCGGCGTCTGCAATCGTTCGGGACATCCCCATGACCAGGTGAAGCGAGGTCATCTGCAAAATGGAATAGGGCCTTGGTCCATTCGCATTAACCACAGCTGCTACACTGTATTGTCCAACAGGAGGTAGCTTGCCTCCGACCGATTGGGCCGGAATGAGTGGGTTATTCGAGAGATAGTATGTACCTACCGCCTGCTTTGGACCCAGACATGCATCAATCGCTATGATGGCATGGTGTGCAGGAATAAGTGCCAATTTCTTTTCCAGCGTATCTGCATCACAAGGGGAAGACAGCGTGCCAATAACGTTCTCCATTCCGCTCTCTTGCAGTAAACTTCCTGTCAGTGGACCCAGAGCATCCCCGGTGGAACGATCAGTACCGATGCAGACAAACGTGATTTCAGCTGGAGAATGAAGTTGAACGATGTTTTTGAAAAATAAGATCAAATTCTCTGCAGGCACGCCTTTACGGACTTCCCTTCCTTGATGGCGAACCATTTCTCGCTTATACGCTGCCAAGCTGTATTCCCTCCAGTACACTCAGGTTTCCATGAAATCCTGTTGTTGTATCCATCATTGTAACCGATGCTTGGTTTCCTCGCAAAAGCATTAGCCTGAGCGCTTCCAATCATGATACAATAACAAGAGTTTCCGATACGGAAGGGATGAACTTAACGATGGATTTAACACAAGCAACAGCAGCCAATATGGAATATATGATTGAAGCGATCAAAACCAAACTTCGTATGGCAAGCGGTGCCGCCATGCAAGCTTCTTCATTCCCACTTGAGAAATATGAAGATCTGTTTGACCTGTATGAAATGATTTTGAGCAAGGAACATCTCAGTATCTCTGAAGTGGAAGCTGTCGCTTCGGAACTGGGTAATCTTCGTAAATCTTAGCAAAGTGTTGCTTTTGATCATTTGTGACTTCTATATGAAGTCCTATTCAAAAGCAAGCCTAAAAAGGACCTGTTTCCACATCACCGTGGGAACAGGTCCTTTTTCACATATTTATATTTCCAGACTATCCTTAACGGAATACATCCCATCCTTAAGGCAGGTCAACCAAAACAAATTCGGCAGGTTCACTGTCTGTGCTCGTGATTTGCAGATCACAGCTTTTGCGAATTCGTGCGGCATCGCCCGGCTTGAGGTTGAAGTTACCATCCGAACAATGAATCTCTACATGCCCACTGATCAGGAAAAGATGTGTCCGTCGATCTTCGTGTTGCGGGTACATCAACTTTTTCCCGGACTCCAAATGGGAAAGGTAACAGGTTACATCCTGGGAAATAGGCAATGCGCCTTCGCTTCCCTCGCCCCCTTGCCCGGATACAATCGGACATAGACGATTCAAATGCTCCTGCGGTTCTATTCTCCGATTCGTATAGGAAGGTTTCAGCATACGCTCCGATGGCAAAAACCACATCTGGAGGAAACGTACCGGTTCATCCGCTGACGGATTGGTCTCGGAGTGTTCCACTCCCGTCCCCGCACTCATCACCTGGACCGTACCCGGTTCTAGCAATTGTTCTGTTCCCATACTATCCGTATGTTTGAGTGTACCCGAAATGACATAACTGACAAGTTCAAGATCATGATGTGGATGTTTCTTAAAGCCTTCTTGCGGCATCAGCGTGTTTTCATTATGAGCCAACAGACAGCCAAAATGGGCGTTGCTTGGATCATCATAATCAGCAAAGGAAAAGCTGAATTCACTGTGTATCCAACCTCGATCCGACGTGTGCCTTTCTTCCGATGTCACCACTTTAATCATGTTCATCCACCTCCAAGGGTTTAGAGCTGCCACATCACCGCGGCAGTCCATGCGTGTATATGAATTGTATAGATGAATACCAGTTGGTATGTCATCTTTACCCGGGGTCCGGCAACTCTAATCACGCCCCTTCTTAAGGTTATACGCTATCTTCAAGTGAGTGGAGAATGAACTCACTATCTGCATGACCTACAAGGGTACCCGCATCATTTCGGATGTCCGAAGGGAACACTTCAGCCAATCGTGCAATGGTTCTCTCATTGGAATAACCAATCTGTTTCAGTATGGATTGGGTGATGAAGGCCCACTCTTCCTCGGAACCATCAAGCACCTTGAAGGTGATTCCCAGTCTTTCTTTTTTCAGACCAAAACCGAATACCCCCTTGAATCCACCCTTCGCTACAATGTTATCGTCTTCCAGCAGCACTGAATCTACACGCTCCGTGCCACCCACCATCAACGGATGTTCATTCATAGCTGATGTTATGGTTTCTACAGCTGTTCTTGTGGAAGGATCAGCGATAAGATCCGGACAAGCGAGCTTCAGATAAGCGTTCGACAATGCCGACAACGGCAAAGAAAATACCGGAAAGCCGCAGCCATCCGTCCCAAGCTCAATCTCTTTTTCTTCAATACCTGCCAGGTCGGCAAAGGTTTCAAGAATTTCTCGTTGTACCGGATGATCCGGTTCAGCGTAACTACCCAGATCAACCTGCTTCATCTGACTGTACCCCAGAATCCCCAGATGTTTTCCGGAGCAGTTGTGCAAGATGCGCCGTTTCTCTCCCTGTCCACGTAACCATTGATTACGGCTTTCTTCATTAAGCGGATAACTTGGTGCACAGATCAGGCATTCTTCTCCCAATCCAATTTTACCGGATAACTGCTCCAGCACCCGAATGTGTTCCGGTTCCGAACGATGCGAAGAGGACATAATGGCAATCTCCTGTGCTGACAGACCATAGTGACTGGCAATTCCTGCCCGAATACCTGGAATGGCTTGAAAAGGTTTGGCAGATGAGCGAGTGAATGCTCTAAAATGAGGATCGCCAGCCGAGTATACGATTCGGCCATACTCATCCGTAATACTTATGTGTCCGTAATGGGCGCATTCCATAACGCCTGCACGGTATTCTTTAATTAACAAGGCACTCTCCATGCGAGTTCTCTCCTTTGTGCTCCCGATTTCATCTCTGCTTTGCGTCACGACGCCGCATGGGATATCTTAAATAGTATAGTACAAAAGCGACGTTTTTACAGTTTTTTCGACAGGCATTTCGGGTATAGCTTTATCATCTATGTTCATCTACTACAATAACTGAAGGAGAAACTCATTATGCCGCGCAAAACGTATTCACCAGCCTCATTCAGTTCAACTCCCGGCACGTTATTACGTCCACTCCTCAACTGGGGTTTGATTGGTCTGGCCCTCAGCGCTTCGGTTGTATTCATCCTGGCAGGTCTGGGTGCCTGGTTGGGTGCTGATGTTATTATTCGTCTGGATGATCAAATTCAGCAATTATTTTATCTGAATTCAGATTCACGTCTTCATCTATTCCCTTACACTGCATTCATAACCGCACTGGGCTCATTCAAAATCTCTGCTGTGGCTGCAGGAGGTTTTGCTCTTCTTTTCATCATACAACGTAGTCCAAGGTTTGTTATATATGGATATGCGCTCACGGGAAGTTTTGCCATGATGTGGATTCTAAACACGTTATTGAAGGAATTTTTCAGACGAAGCAGACCTGAACTGGATCATCTGTTGGTCGTTCACGGGTACAGCTTTCCCAGCGGACATGCCATGATCTCCATGGGCTTCTACGGTATGCTCTTTGTAATCTGGGCCATTGAACGACAGCGACATAACTCTTCCGGTGTGTGGCTTCCTGTTCTATGTGGTATCAGTTTTATTTTCTTGATTGGCCTCAGCCGAATCATGCTGGGCGTTCATTATCCTACGGATGTATTTACTGGATTTACTGCTGGATTGGCATGGATCTTCTGCATGGTTAAGGGCATTAAACAAAACCGCTAAAGAATGAATTCCTCTGATTTCCAGTTCATTCATCCTCATCTTTATTGTTTCACAGGGTTGCACGGGGTTTATATACGAAGTAAGCAAACGCGAACAGACAACATCCTACATCAAGTTTAAAGGAGGCGGTTGTTATGTGGGGCATCATTATCAGCATTGTGATGGCTGTCATCATCGGTTTGATCGGAGATGCACTTGCCGGTCACAACATGCCTGGAGGCATAATCGGTGCAATGATTGCAGGATTTGCCGGAGCCTGGCTGGGAGCACTTTTGCTTGGTAACTGGGGACCAGTTATCGGTAACTTTGCCATCATCCCTGCCATCATTGGTACAGCGCTCTTTGTTTTCTTGCTGGGGCTTGTGTCCAGACTGCTAAGACAGGCTGCCTGATTCGGGCAACAAGGTGTTCGTTGTTTCGTATTTGTTTCTTAAATTGAAGAAGGAGTGATTAGACATGAATAAAGCAGAAGAGCAATATCCTGTACAGACGGGTTCAACTTTCGCAAAAGGTATTTTCATCGGGGGTTTGCTGGGAGCTGCAGCAGCACTACTCTTTGCGCCTAAACCAGGACGTGAATTGCGTGGTGACCTTTCCGAGAAAGTGGGCATCGTTACTGACCGCACCAAAGAAGTGGCAACTGTTGTAAGTGACAAAGCCACTGAACTGGCTAAAACGGTCTCTTCCAAAACTTCCGATATTGCAAAAACGGTAAATCAAGGCCGCAATGATGTAATGGACTCTGTGAGAAAAGCGTCCGCTGATGTGGCTAACGAAGCATCCCGTGCATCTGATGAAGTGGCTGCCGCTTCCGTTGAAGCGAAGGAAGATGCACGTAAAGAACTTAACTCGACTAGCCTGTAAGGCGATACAGATCGAGTGACCAATAGCCAGCTGCACTCCAGCTGGCTATTTTTTATCCAATGAGAGTTGAGGAGGACGAATACTATGAGTAAAGTTACAATCAACGGTAATACTCCAATTAAGGGAGCAACACCGACACAGCAGTATGATACAAGCGAGCATCCTTTTGAATTACGTCATGAGGTAAAGCGATTGAACACCCGTTTGGACCAGATTGCGGACAGTCTGGAGAGAGCACAGATCAAGGATATTATTGAGAATTATAGCAGTCCCAAAAAGCGGATTATTACCAATTTCACAGCGGGCATGGCACGAGGTCTCGGGCTGACTGTGGGTACCTTTGTTGTTCTCGGTTTGCTGGCATTCATTCTCAGCCAATTCGTGAATATGCCGATTGTGGGCCAATATATCGCTGACTTGCTTGGTTATATTGAAGATTACAAAAACTAAGAGGACTAACCAATAGTAGGCTATCCCTTACGTTTTTCCGTAGCTCCTTTTTTCTCTGTCTCTTCAGCTGAAGGCTGTGAGGATTTCACTTTGAGCAGATCTCCTGTCCAGCCTTTCATCATCAGCCATACATACATGCTGATCATGCTTAAGATAATGACAACAAGGACCAGTACAACTCCCCATGATTTGTCGATAAAGGGCAGGTTCTCAAAGTTCATCCCCCATATTGCGCCAGCTGCCGTGGCAGGTATGAACACAGCAGTGACAATGGTCAGCGTCTTCATGATCTCATTGCCACGTACACCGGAGATTGCATTATCAATGGAGATTAACGTATCGATCTCTTTCTCGTAGTGACTAAACAAACGTTCCATTCGCTCTACTCGATGTTGGAGCTGCTGGAAATATCGATTTTCATTTATTTCATCAAGGTAAGCCTCATGTGAAGCAGCCATCAGTTCCGAGTAAGGGATGAACAGATTACTCCAATACAATAATTCAAATCGAGCGGCGAGAATCTGGTCCATCAAGGTGCGGGCATTGCGAGATTCCATCTTCCGTTCCAGATCACGCAGGTTCATCTCAAAATGATCCATTCCCACATGGTAGTAATGCAGTATAGCTCGAAAAAGTACAAACATCCCGTCCCTGGCCTCACTACATTGCTGTAACATATGGGCACGTTCATCCGTCTTCATAATACCTCGTGTATTGTCATCCATATTCAAGGTAACCAGGTTATTACGATCGACATAAAAGAACATCTGATTATCTTTTCTTTTGTCATCTCTCTCATTCTTGATCGCATACAACAATGAACCAAATATGACTGGTTCTTTACCATTCACGAAACGGACGGACAAATAATTCGATTCGACTTCCGGAATTTTATAAAGCCAATATCGCATATCCGGAAACGCCTCTGTCAGCTCCTCCAAAGCATCGTTCATGCTATCGGTGTCAGGTGCAACCCAATCCCACCATTGCCAATGGTCCGAGCAAGATAACTTGTCACGGCGAGCTTCCAACTTGATTTGGTTCACAATCACTTTATCCACTCCTGCACTCATGTTCTTCATTACATACCCATCTTTTTGATCCCAAAAAGGACACGTATGCATTTCAGTGCAATGACGTGTCCTTCTTTATGCCGTACTCAACAACATTAGGGTTCCATTTTTCATAACATTGAAGCATTAGACATAATCTGTTTCAATTTCTCTGTAGCTCGCTTCTGAATACGAGATACACTCATCTGTGAAACACCAAGCTTCTGAGCAATTGCCCGCTGAGATTGGCCATCCTGGAATGCTAGAATAAGTACCTGCTGCTCTTGTTCCTTCAATTGTCCCAATGCCTGTTGCAAGTCCATCCGTTTTTCGACCGAATCATAGTCATTAACATCTGCACTGATCAGTTCACCCAATGTTGCTGCACTGTCATCCTGAGATAAAGGAGAATCCAGTGATACATAGTGGTAACATTCCCGACCAGCCAGAACTTCAATCGTCTCTTCTGCAGTCAAATCAAGGTATTCAGCAATTTCGTTCACACCGGGTGAGCGCTCCAGCTTAACGGTTAACTCATCAATGGCATGTTGCACAAGTGCTCCCTTTTCCTTAATCCTCCGGGGCACCTGAATATACCAGGATTTATCGCGCAAGTAGTTTTTCATATGACCGATCATGCTCTTCATGGCATAAGGTTCAAACGGAATACCTAGATTGATATCGTATTGCTTAAGCAAACGAATCAAAGCCATCTGCCCGGTCTGATACAAGTCTTCGTATAGATCGGGGCGATTCCGAGCGATTTTACCTGCTGCCATCTTTACCATTGGTTCATACTTACGGATGAGAACTGTTGCAATTTCATTATCTTGGGTCTGCTGGTATTCCCAGATCAAACCTATAGCTTCAGACATGGACTCTGGGGGAGTCACTTTTTCATTCATACTTTCTCCTCACTTCTTGCAAGACGTTTTACGAGTACTACTTTCGTACCTTTGCCCGTCTCACTTTCCACACTGACATCGTCCATCAAGGCTTGCATCAGGTAGAACCCAAGTCCGCCAATCTGTGCTTCCGTCAGTTCTTTGTCGTGTAGACCGGCACGTGACACAGCAGGGTTCATGTTTTCGAAGCTGGCACCTTCGTCCTTGACAATAATGGACAATGTTTCGCCATCCACTTCGAATACAACTTCAACCATGCCGCCTTCGTGTGAGTAGGCATACAATACAGAGTTGTTACAGGCCTCGGATACAGCAACTTTCATATCCTCAATGTCTTCATAAGAAAATCCCATTTTGGATGCTACTCCATAGAGATTGAGTCTTACAATATCAACGTAATCAGCTGTCGCAGGTAAATTAAGGGTGACTCTTTGAACTTCTGCATTCATTCCTTTTTCGATCCTTTCCTATTGGGAATTCTTCTGTGTGACAAAGAATTTGGCAATGCCCGTCATATCAAAAAGTTTCTGAATCTGCGCAGGAACTTCCTGTACTTCAAAGCGAGCTTCCATTCCATGTCTTGCCTTCAGAACAGATAACAGGATACCAATCCCTGTACTATCGATATACTTCAATTCTTTCATGTTGATCACAAGATCCTGTTCCTTGTTATCCACGAGCGGCTCCATCACCAAGCGGAAGTCAGGAGCAACCGACAAATCCAGTTCGCCAGTCAGATACACCGTGCATACGCCGTCCTGTGTTTCAGTTCTTGCATTGAATTTTTCATTTTTATTTGTATTCATTAGACATCTCTCTCCTGATCAATGGTTTCCTTACCTAATAACCCAACTTCAGCACGAGTGAAACAGAAAGAAGTTTGGAAAATGTTTCAATTGGCCTGATTCATGGCTGAAGGGCCTGGATCTAACATTTGTCGTTGTTTCTGAAACTGGGCTATTTTCTGTTTCACATTGCCCATTTTCACCGGTTTACTAATATAATCATCCATGCCGGCAGCAATACAGCGCTGCTGAATACCTTCCATCACGTTAGCAGTCATGGCTATAATGATTGGCTGATCAGACTGGGACAGGCTCTCTCGAATCCGCCGTGTGCATTCCAAACCGTCCATCACAGGCATCTGCAGATCCATAAACACATAGTCATAGGGATAACGGCTGCCGTTTACCATATCGAGTGCGCTCTGCCCATCTTCAGCAATGTCTGAGAGCAACCCAAGCTTACCGAGCATAATCGCCATCAACTTCTGGTTAATAGGATGATCATCCACGATTAATACCGTAGGATATTTATTCTCATTTTTCACATCCGTTGGCTTCTCTTCCCCGTTCCTCTGGATCAGTTCAGTTTCTACATAACGTTTCGCCTGAATTGTAAATACAAACGTTGCTCCCCGTTGCTCTGTTGTATCCAGATAGATCTGTCCACCCATCATTTCAACCAGAGTCTTGCATATTGCCAGTCCTAAGCCAGTTCCACCGTACTTACGTGTCATGGATGTATCCAGCTGGGAAAACGGCTGGAACAGGCGATCAACTTTGTCTGAAGCGATACCTATCCCGGTGTCTTTAACGGCAAACTCCAATGCCATTTCTCCATCCTTTTCTTCCTTAACTGACACGATCAGATACACTCCACCCTGATCGGTAAATTTGATCGCATTTGCAATAAGATTCAAGAGAACTTGACGGAGCCTTGCCATATCTCCATAGATTAATTCAGGGACAGAATCCTCCAGGAAATAATCCAGTTCCAAGTTCTTTTTGCCTGCTTCTGCAGCAAACAATCCCAACACTTCCCGAACACAGGAGACAATTTCAAAAGGATGCTCTTCAAGTTCCATTTTGCCGGATTCCATCTTGGTAAAATCAAGAATGTCGTTGATGACCGTGACAAGTGCATCCGCGCTGCGACGAACGATGTCTGCATATTCCTTCTGATCTTCCCTCAGTTCCGTCTCCATCAGCAGATCAACCATACCGATAACTCCGTTCATCGGTGTACGAATCTCATGACTCATCATCGCCAGGAACTCGGTCTTTGCATTGGCTGCAATTTCTGCTTCTTCCTTGGCCTGAATGAGTTGTTGGTTCATCTTCTCCAGTTCCTGTGTCTTCTGGTGAAGAAGCATGGTCTGTGTCTTCAAACGTTTATTGGTGATAAACATCTCCACAAACCCCTCGATTTTAGATTTCAAAATCTGAGGAATAAATGGCTTAACCATGTAATCAATGGCCCCGGCTGAATATCCGGCAAACAAGTGCTCCGCTTCTCTACTATTCGCAGAGATGAATATAATCGGCACATCCTTGGACTTGTCCCGTGCCTTAATTAACTTTGCTGTCTCAATTCCGTCCATTCCAGGCATCTGCACATCGAGAACGATAACCGCAAATTCGTCTTTTAGCAGACAGCGGAGTGCCTCTTCTCCGGAAGTTGCCTTAACGAGTTTATATTGTTCCGATTCCAGAACTGCTTCAAGAGCAAGCAAGTTCTCAGGGCGGTCATCTACCAATAATATGTGGATTGGTTCATTGAGCCCCATGGCTAACCCTAACCCCCTATTTAATCTTCCGGTATATTTTTTCGGTCCGGTCTAACGGCTCATAGGTATCACTGAACTCTGTAAAATGTATCGATTCTTTCGACCCCAGAACCAGAATACCAAAGTGGCTCAAGCTCTCATGAAACAGCCCATGCACATGGTTCCGCAGTTCATCATTGAAATAAATCATGACATTACGGCAAAAGATAACATTAAACTCGTTAAATGACCGGTCTGTTGCCAGGTTGTGCTCGGCGAAAATGATGTTCTTCCTTAGAAAAGGATGAAATATCACCGAATTATATTTCGCTGTATAGTACTCGGAGAAGGCTCTGGTACCCCCTGCCTCCAAATAATTTGTAGTAAATAGTTTCATTTTCTCAATACCATATACGCCTTCTTTGGCCTGTTGCAAAGAGCGATCATTCATATCCGTTGCGTAGATTCTTGCCTTGTCATACAGTCCTTCCTCATGCAACATGATGGCCATGGAATAAACTTCCTCTCCCGTAGAGCATCCCGCATGCCATATTCGGATATACGGGTATGTTCTCAGGATAGGAATAATTTGTTCCCGAAACATTCGGAAAAGCGAAGGATCTCGAAACATTTCCGTTACAGGGATGGATAAGTTCTGTACAAAACGGTCAAACGCGGAACGGTCATGAAGAACACGCTCCTGCAAGCCGGATATGCTCTTAACACCTTCAGCATGTGCATGATGCCAGATTCTTCGTTTTAGGGATGGCAATGCATAGTTTCTAAAATCATATCCATATAAACGGTGCATGCCTTCCAACAGCAACTCAATCTCGATCAGCTCGCGTTCTTCATCTTGCGGCATACGGACCAAATCTGCCCCCGTCTCGGTAGGTTCCCACGGTGTCATAAGTTCTCTCCACTTCTTCATTTGTTACTTGCGTATTCGTCGTATTGTCTTTCATTACCCAAACAATCAACATACGAATAATGAACTTACGAATACAGCCATACGCGCATTAAGGATAACAATTGATCGGTCTGGATCGGTTTTTTCACATAATCAGATGCTCCGGCCTCAATACATTTACCGCGATCCTCTTTCATCGCTTTGGCCGTGAGCGCAATAATCGGCAACTTTTCAAACTGCGGGATCTGTCTGATTCGTGTCATTGCTTCATAACCGTCCATCTCTGGCATCATCATATCCATCAGTACCAGATCAAATTCAGGATTTTTGTCCAAAATCTCCAAAGCCTCTCGGCCGTTCTCCGCAAACGTCACATCCATCCGATAGCCTTCAAGGACACTTGAAAGGGCAAATACGTTACGGATATCGTCATCTACAAGCAATATTTTCTTGCCTTCAAACAACGTTTCCTTGTTGTGTAGTTTCTGTAAGATCCGACGCTTGTCTTCCGGCAAATTGGCTTCTACCCGATGCAGGAACAAAGTGGTCTCATCCAGCAGACGTTCCGGTGACTTCACATCTTTGATAATGATGGATTCCGCATATTTGCGCAGCTTCATTTCTTCCTTGGAATCCAGCTCTTTGCCTGTATAAATTATAATCGGCAGATCGTTCAGATATTCATCATCGCGAATCTGGTCGAGCAACTCAAACCCGGTCATATCCGTTAACATTAGATCCAGTACCATGCAGTCATAACGCTGGCTGTGTAATTCATTCAACGCCTCACTACCTGTCGATACAGCAGTGATTGCAACATCATCATGACCAATCAATTCTATAATGGCTTTACGCTGAATCTCATCATCTTCGACGATCAACAGTCGTTTTAATTGATTCTCGGTATATGATTTGATATGCGAGAATGCTTTATCCAGTGAATCCTTGCTCGAAGGTTTTTTCAGATACGCAATGGCGCCCATCATCAGACCTTGCTTCATATCATCAATAACTGAAATCACATGAACCGGAATGTGGCGTGTTGCCGAACTGCTCTTCAGCTCGCCCAGAATGGTCCAACCATCCATTACCGGCAATTGAATATCCAGGATAATGGCATCCGGCAAATATTGACGTGCCATTTCAAGTCCTTTATCACCTTGTAGGGCAACAAGTGCTTTGAATCCTCTTCCTCTCGCCATATCCATCAAAATATGTGCAAAGTTCACATCATCCTCAATGATGAGGAGGATTTTGTCGCCTTCCATGATATTCTCCCGATCATCTTCGATCTGCGTGACATCTGGAGTATGGGAAGGAGATAGATCTTTACCCACGCTACGCTCCGGATCAGGAGAGAGAATGGACTGATGACTTGAAAGCATGGTCCGTGCTTCGATGGACTGTTCATAAAGATCCTCTGAGGATACAGCCGCTTCTCTTGAAGCACCTTCTTCTGCCAAGGCTTCCTCTTCATGATTATCCGGCAGGTATAAGGTAAAGCAGCTACCTTCCCCTTCGGATGATTCCACCTGTATTGCGCCACCAAGCAAACGTGCCAGCTCCCTGCTAATGGACAATCCCAGGCCAGTTCCACCGTATTTCCGGCTTGTGGTCCCGTCTACTTGCTGGAACGCTTCAAAGATCAAATCCGTCTTATCCGATGGAATACCAATGCCGGTGTCTTTTACACTAAATCCGAGATATTCCTGATTGGTGTTCATATAACCCGGCAGCTCTTCCGGTTTCATTCGTCGTCCAATCAGACTAACCGAACCTCGATTGGTGAACTTAAATGCGTTCGACAACAAATTCCGTAAAATCTGTTTGACGCGATGACTGTCGGTGTATACCCATTCCGGTAGATCGCTGTCGAAATCGATATTCAAGTTCAATTCCTTTTTATTCGCCATCGGTCCGAAGTTCTGCTGAACAAAGCTGGTCAGCTCTTCCATTCGAACTGTCTCATAATTGATATCCATCTTACCTGCGTCCACCTTGGACAGATCCAGAATCTCATCAATCATCTTCAGCAGATCGGCGCCCGACATGTAGATGGTTTGCGCATATTCCTGCTGTTTGTCAGTCAGATTCCCACCCTTGTTCTCCGACAATAACTGGGACAAAATGAGCAGACTGTTCAATGGTGTACGGAGTTCATGTGACATATTCGCTAAAAATTCGGACTTGTACTTGCTTGTCATCGACAGCTGTGTAGCTTGCTGTTCCAACTGTGTCTTCGTTTTCTCAATTTCGTCATTTTTCTCTTCAACTTCACGCACCTGCTCTTCAAGCGCCCGCGTCTTGGCAATGAGTTCCGTATTGAAATGCTCCAATTCTTCCTGCTGACGCTGCAGCAATTCCTCGGAACGTTTAAGCGCCTCTGTCTGCTCCTCCAGATTCTCATTGGAACGACGAAGTTCTTCTTGCTGTGTCTGCAATTCTTCCGATTGAACCTGCAGTTCCTCAGTCAGTGCCTGGGATTCACGCAGCAACTCCTCCACACGCAAACGACGTCGAACGTTGTTCAAAATTACGCCCAGGTTCATAATCAGTTGTGTGAACAACTGCTTGTGAAGTTCATTGAAACCTTCAAAAGAAGCCATTTCAACTACACCAATCAGTTCATCTTCAAACACGACAGGATAGATCATGATACCCGCAGCACGTGTTGAACCTGAAGCTGAACCAATATGCACATAATCTTCAGGCGTATTTTCCAGAATAATTGGTGTCATATCCAGCGCGGCTTGACCAATCAAGCCTTCACCGATGCGATACATTTCTTTACCAACATCTTCGTTCTCTTCAAATGCGTATGCACCGTAACGTCTAAGTTCGTCGGGATGTTTCTCCTCATCGATCAGATAGACAACACCCAACTGAGCGCCAAGCACAGGTGTGAACTCACTGATAAACATCTGAGAAATTTGGCGAATGGAGCCAATCCCCCGAAGCAGTTCCGGGACTCTTGCGATATTCGAACTCATCCAGTTTTGATCCTGCTGAGCCTGTACATAAGCCCTCTCGATTTCCAGTTTTTCTTCCAGATCACTGGATACATCCTTGAACACACTGGCAATCTGACCAATCTCATCGGTTGATTTGACCTGTATGCGCCGAATGGTTCGGTAACGCCCTTTACCAAAGCTGGTAATCATCATAGACACCGTGTTCAGACCCCGTGTGATACTCGGCAGCACCCACATAATGACACCCAATGCAAGCAACAACCCCGCAATCATGATACCTATCGTGATCTGTACTGCTCTCGTATACGCTGCGTTAGCGTTTTTGATCTCGGCATCAATCTCTTGGTCCTGATAACGGGAAAGAGCATTCAAACTATCCACAGCTTCCTTTTGCACCGCGAGTCCTGTTGCATTGCGGTAGTTATTCGCATCTTCTACCCTGCTTTGGGACATCAAGTTGATCTGTCTTGTTGCATAGGAAGTATAAGCAGTCCACGCAGTATTCACACGATCCACCAGTTGATGTTCAGGTGCACTGTCTGCTCGGTTTCTCACTTCTACGAGGTAACCATCCCCCCGATCCTTCATCTCCTTCAGGTCACCTTCAGCAGCACTAATTGAATTGTTCGGATTCAATAACAAGTTAGCCAGCACTTTGGCAATATCATTGACCTCTCCGCGTACAGCAGAAGTGAACCTTACTTTGAGATAACGTTCCTGATACATCTGATCAATCTGTTTATTACTGCTGTTTAGCCGTTCATAACTCACAAACGTGAGCACGATCAAAATAGCCATCAGAGCGGTAAAACCAATCAGCAGTTTATTCCTGATCTTCATTCATCCCCCGCCCCTTTATCCAAAGTAATCCAGACCAGACATTTATCATCATCCCGCTCCTGGGGAATTTCGTCGTCAAAAAACATGGCCTGCATGGCAGCTTCATTCCACTGATGTGACCCGGTCAGTTTTTCGATCAGGAATTCATGTTGTTCTTCCTGCCCGCCCTGAACAGCTTCCAATAATCCATCCGTATATAGTGCAATATGCCCGTCACCCTCGTAATGGATCGTTTGTGGTTCAATATCCATCTTGTCAAATAAACCAACAGGACAGCAGACGCTGTCAAATGTGGTCACACTGCCGTCGTTTCGGAAAAATAAAGCAGGTGGATGCCCTGCGTTAACATAATCAATGCGCTTCATCCGTGTATCAACGACCAGATAAATTGCAGTGAAATAATACTGCACCAATTGTTTTTCCAGATGGAGCTGGTTAAAACGACGGTTCAACTCTTGAATGACCTTCTCTGGATCCACATAAGTGGTAACCGTATCTTTTAACACAGAAGCGATAAACATGGTAAACAGGGATGAAGATATCCCGTGTCCCATCATGTCGAGCAGCAGAACTCCGTAACGGCCTTCCCCAAGGGGGTACCAAGAATACAGATCACCCGCAAGCTCAAAAGATGGTTTATAGATGGCATGCACTTGGAACAACGGGTCCCTAATGGCCGGACTTAAAACAGCATTTTGGACCATCGCTGCCAACTTGAGCTCATCCTGAATACGTTGATCACGCTCTTTGTGCCAATCCTTCTCCTGTTTCAAACGAAGTGCAAGTCGAATTCTGGCCATCAGTTCGACTTTATTAATCGGTTTGGTCACGTAGTCAGATGCCCCTGCATCCAATGCTTCGGCAAGTTTCTTGGAATCTCCGATGGCAGTCACCATAATAATCGGTATATCCTTCAGATTCTCAAATTTCTGCACAATACTGCAGGCTTCGATACCATCCATCTCCGGCATCATCATATCTAGCAAAATCAGGTCAATATCCGACGGTCTTGGACGAAGTTCGTTGCTTTCCTCCCCAATTCCCAACACTTCAAACATTTCCATGGCGGAACTCGCCGTTACAATGTCACGATAGTTTTCTTTTTTCAGAATTTCTCGAATGATAATGACATTCGTCGGATTGTCGTCAACAATAAGTATTCTCATTGATATCTCCTTATCTGTGGCGTCCGGGTTTGTCGATTCTTATAGGTTAAAACAAACGTTGATTATACAAATTTTGCATACAAAACGGCAGTAGACATAATAATTCCTAGTATAACTATAATCGTAAAAACAAAAAACTTCTATCAGTAAATGGCACCATCGCTGGAGATTCTCCCCGCAACCCACCCTGTTTTTGCAGCGTCCTGATCCCGCTTCCAAACTTGCAAAAACATAGATAAGGAATGGGGAAAGCCCCATTCCTTATCTATGTTTTTGATTAAGCATTTTACATAAATGATTCAGAAGCTTGTCCATGTTCAGCAAACTTCAACTTGCAACGTATATCGGGTTAATCTTTCTTTTTAGCAATAACGAGTACTTTACCTTTGTCGAGTTCACTCTCGTAGAAGTCCGCTTCGGCTTCGGTAAAGCCCATCGAAACAATTTTGGCCCGGAGTTCATCACCACGTGAGCGGAACAGATTCGCCAAGGAATCAAATACGCCTTCTTCCTTTATGCCAATTTCTTTGGCATCTGCTGTATCGGCAATTCGATCTGTACGATCCTTCTCATGGGCGAGAACAAAGATTTGATCAGCAAGGTATCCGGTAATCTGCAATTCTTTCACCGCTTCTACCGCCTGGACTCCGTTTTCTACCACTTTTGCATAAGCTTGCTCATTGGTTGAATTCATCGTTTCCACTCTCCTCTGATTTAATCTTCTGTATCGAGCTACTTAATATATAACCATACTATATGGGGTTGAAACGATTCGGTAATAACCAATCCTAGGAAACTGTGTCATCAAAAAGATCAATGCCTTCAATCTGCTGAGAGCCTGACTTCATATATACTTTCAGAGCCTGGTCTCCACGGAGAAACACTTCTCCGTCCTCTGCCACATAATAAGGTTTCCCGAGAGCATGATGGATCGCTTCAATATTCATCTCAATTCTCTTTCCGTTTAACATGATGTGATTCTCAGATGCATCGATATGCACATATTGAATAACATCCGTATCTTCACACAAGCCAACCTTTACATCATGAAAGTGATATTCAGGACACCCCAGATAAGGATCTTCCTGCTTATGCCCCGGCTGGCCCTTCTTGGCCAACAAATCATCCATAGTATCATCCAGAGAAATGCCATTCAGAGTCCGAAAATGCTGGAAAGTCTCGGATCGATCAACAGCCAGAGTTACCTCTGACGCCTTCTCTTCCATTGCCGTCCATTGCATATCGTGAGCAGCGGGTACCGCTGCCGGTTGAACGGAAAAGGGAGAAATTACGCTAAACATCACAAGCAGTAGTTTCATCATGATTCTCACCCTTTCATCAGGTTCATCACCGCTCTGAAGGCTTCTTCATGGTTATAAAGCGGTCATGTTACTTGCGCATCCGTTGCCATACATTCGCTGCAACATCAATATACTTCATCCAGTTTTTCCCGCCCTTAGCTTCACCATTATATGTAGCTTCATAGGATTGCAGGGTACGATCCGTTGATGTAGCAGGCGGTGCAGTTACATGAACCGATTCAGCATGTTTGGTCTGTTCAGCGTTGTTACGTTTAGTCTGAAATTTCGCCATCAGCGTTGTGGAGACTTGTTTGGCTGCTGCCGTCACTTCATTCAACACTTCACCCAGATTCTCAACAGATTCCATAACAGGATCAATTTTTTTCATTTTGTGCTGTACATCCACTGTAATATCATTGGCATGCCTTACCGTCTGCTTCACTTCATAACTAAGTTCATCAATGGTTTTCTGTACCTCCTGCAGTGTCTGTGAGACATTGTCCAAAGAACCCTGAGCGGATTTCAAGGTACGAATTAAAAAGAAAACCAGTACTGCAAATGCCACTGCAATCAGGGCCACGCTAATTTGATAGATCATAGAAGAACCTCTCTTTCCATATGTGCATCAGTTTGTTATTGCTATAGTTACCCGGCGATTTCCCGGACGAAACAATATTATATATCCCTTCATATATGCCCTCGCTTGGAAAAAAAACCAATGTTTCAAGCGGTTAGCACCCGGTTAAAGTTAGACTACACAAGGCGGTGAGGTGAACACAACTCACTGCACAATCATTTATACGAAAGGATGAATACTTATGTTGAAATGGTCTGTATTATTTCTAATTATTGCACTGGTAGCAGGTATTTTTGGATTCTTCGGTATTGTTGAAGCAGCTGCTTCAATCGCGAAAGTACTCTTCTTCATCTTTGTTGTACTGTTCGTAATCTCCCTGATTACGGGACGCAGCCGAATGCGATAACCTCAGGCTCTGATATGACTGAGTGTTTACTAACGAATACATACAAAAGCCGATCGTGCTACCAAGCCGATTGGCTTTTGTGCGTTCAGGCATAGGTCAACTTTTCTATATTATGTATTGCACTCCCTTCTGCTTTATTCCAATCCGCTCTCGTATGAATCCCAAAAAAACAGGACCTTTTTGAGATAGCCAACCCGGTTTTATCCCACTGAAGTATGATATTTACAGGCTTGCTATATACCCACATATGAGCCAGTTGACACTGGAGAATGCAAGAAAATATTGTTATAATTTGTGATTCATAAGGTAGCTTGCTTGGTTACTTTTAACACAGGACAACAAATTACATAACAAACCGAGGAGGAAAAGAAAATGAAAAAAATCGTAAGTTTTGCTGCTGCTTTAACGTTGATGGGTTCGATGGCTGCCGCTGCAGGTGCTGAGGAAGCGGTTACTGGAACGGTAACTCCGGAAACAGGAACTGAGGCTACAACAACGCCAACGACCACAACAACTCCAGCTGTTGAAGTGAACAAACCTGCTGTAGACACAGTAGAAGGTACTGCTGAGACTGTAACAGGCACAACAACAGACACTACAGGTGCAGAAGGTACTTCAACTACAACTGAAACGCCAGCTACGACTACAGATGACAAAATGTTTGAAGAGCCACTCGTAAAACCAGGCGATGAAGTACTGGCACCAACGATGTTGCTGAACCTTCTGGAGCGCACTTGGTTCTATGATGCACCTAATGGTAAACCAATCGGTGCATTAGGCTCCCAAGTCATCGATACAACAGGTGAAGTGGTTGATGGATTCGATGGCGGCGAGTGGGTACAAGTATACACTTGGAAAGGCAAAGCGTGGATCCACGTTGCCATTCAGTAACATCGTATAATCGTTCTAATGATAAGTAAAGAGGACAGCACGCACAATCGCGGCTGTCCTCTTTTCATTTTCCAAGATGTTCACTCCCTGTTCAAGGGTTCCTTGTGACTTCTTCCGTCTTTGGTTCCACATGTACATGTACATGCATGATGTTATGCGATCGCTTCAACCGCTCTTCAACACGGTCACAGATCTGATGGCCTTCAATCAAGCTTAGGCCTCCGTCCACTTCAATGACTACGTCCACAAGTACATGACTGCCATGCACACGCGCCTTCACATCCTTGATCATCTCAACACCGGGAACGCGTGCTACTGAGGATCTGAGATCCGTCAGTTCCTTCTGGTCAAATCCATCGGTAAGACGATGTGTAGAATCCCGGAAAATCTCCCAAGCCGTTTTGCAGATCAACAGACCTACAGCAATGGCAGCTACTTTATCCAGCCATGGAAGTCCAAACTGCGCACCTATAATTCCAATTGCAGCGCCTATGCTGACCCAGGCATCCGAACGATTATCTTTCGCCGCAGCCATCAGAGCCTGACTATTAATTTGTTTAGCCAGACGGTTATTGTAACGATATACGCCTAACATCACCACAGCACAGACTACAGCCACCGCTGCCGCCCACAGATTTGGAGCAACAAAGGCTCCTTCATACCAGGAGCGAACGGCTTCAACCAATACTTGCAGCCCAACCATAGCCATAATAAATGAAGCCACCAAGGCAGCAACCGTCTCCGCTCTGAAATGACCATAGGCATGATCCGAATCAGGTGGTTTCTGGGAGATCCGAAGCCCGATCAATACAGCAATGGATGCCACAATATCCGTAAGGTTATTAAAACCATCGGCCAGCAAGGCGCTGGAAGCAAATAAATATCCACAGATCAGCTTAAAGGCGGACAAGACGAGATAGGCTGCAATACTAACCCAAGCTCCTCGCTCCCCTTTTCGAATTTCTTCATAAGCGTTCAAACCGGGCGACACCCCTTTAACGTTTCGTATTACGGTTTTTCCATGTTAACAAATGCGGAGCGTGTGGGTCTACAGAAACAGTGTTGCCAGGCTGCATTGCTGTAGGCAAGCCGAAACAAAGTTGCCAGACGGCAGGGCTGTAGTTAATGAGAAAAAATGTTGGCCTGGGTAAAACCAAAGGTTTTGAGCATTTTATCAGGTTGCCCTTGTAGGGCTTTTGTAAAACGTATAAAATAGGTACATCCCGTCCAATCTGGACGGCTCACTGTAAGACCGGGAGGGAAATAACGATGAGCGAAAATAACGAACCGAAAAAGGTCAGTTTGCAGGATGCTATACGCCAAAAGCTGGCGCAGAAGAAAGAACAAGCAAATTCCGGTAACCAATCCAGCGCCTACTTTGAAGGCGGACCTAAAGCGATGAAGAGTCAAAACAACAAGAAGCCTAACAACCAACGTCGCCGTACTGGTGGATCTTAGGTCTTAAACCCGCAGAGAAACCCATTGAATTACAAAAAGAACCGCAACCCCTCTTCACAGAGGCTTGCGGTTCTTTGTTGTTCCTATAATAATGTGCCGTAGATAATCCTTAGTTTAAGCTTCTACCGGATACATTTTATTGCGCAGTTCTTTGATTTCGTCACTTTCCAGATATTCGTCATAGCTCATTTGGCGATCAATGATGCCATTCGGCGTAATTTCGATAATCCGGTTAGCAATGGTTTGAATGAACTGATGGTCATGGGAAGTGAACAGCATGGTGCCGTCAAAATCAATCATACCATTGTTCAGCGCTGTAATGGATTCGAGATCCAAGTGGTTCGTAGGCTCATCCAGAATCAATGCGTTAGCACCAGTCTGCATCATTTTCGCCAGCATACAGCGAACTTTCTCGCCCCCGGAGAGTACACTTGCCTTTTTCAAGGATTCCTCACCTGAGAAGAGCATACGTCCCAAGAATCCACGCAGATACGTTTCATCCTGATCTTTGGAATATTGACGGAGCCAATCCACAAGAGTCATGTCTACACCGTCAAAATATTTGGAGTTGTCTTTCGGGAAATAAGCTTGAGTTGTTGTTACACCCCAAGTGTATTCGCCGCTATCCAATTCCGTTTCACCCATAAGAATATCAAACAACAGTGACTTGGCATTCCCGTTTGGACCAACAAATGCGATTTTATCCCCTTTGTTCACGACAAAGCTGATATCATTCAGCATTTTTACCCCATCAATGGATTTGCTGATGCGATCTACGGTCAACAATTGTTTACCGGCTTCACGCTCAGGTTTGAAGTTGATAAAAGGATATTTACGGTTCGATGGACGAAGGTCATCCAGCGTGATTTTGTCGAGTTGTTTCTTCCGGGAAGTTGCCTGTTTCGATTTCGAGGCGTTCGCAGAGAAACGTTGAATAAAGGCTTGAAGCTCTTTAATCTTCTCTTCTTTTTTCTTGTTGGCATCACGTTGCAACGCAAGTGCCAATTGGCTGGATTCATACCAGAAGTCATAGTTACCTACGTACAGCTGGATTTTACCAAAGTCGATATCCGCAATATGCGTACATACTTTGTTCAGGAAGTGACGGTCATGGGATACCACAATAACAGTACCTTCATAGTCCATCAAGAAGTTCTCAAGCCATTGAATGGATTCGAGATCCAAGTGGTTGGTAGGCTCATCGAGCAACAGGTTGTTTGGACGACCAAACAATGCTTGTGCAAGCAGGACACGAACTTTTTCGTTACCACTTAGTTCATTCATTTTCTTATCGTGCATGTCACGGTCGATACCCAGACCGATCAGGAGTGCCGCTGCATCCGGCTCAGCATCCCAGCCATTCAACTCGGCAAATTCACCTTCAAGCTCACCTGCACGCAGGCCGTCTTCTTCTGTGAAGTCCGCTTTGGCATACAGCGTATCTTTTTCTTTCATAATGGCATAGAGACGACTATGACCCATAATTACCGTTTCGAGAACCGGATACTCATCATATTCAAAGTGGTTTTGCTTCAAAACGGCCATACGTTCGCCCGGGGTGATGTGCACCTCTCCCGAGTTTGATTCAATTTCACCGGACAAAATTTTCAAGAATGTTGATTTACCGGCTCCATTGGCGCCGATGAGGCCGTAACAGTTTCCTGGTGTGAATTTGATATTTACATCTTCAAAAAGTGCACGTTTTCCGTAGCGGAGCGTGATGCCGCTTGTACTGATCATTAAGCATACCATCCTTTATTGGTTAATCTGCATACTGCATGAATAGCAAGTTGCGTAAATCATGGATTCAATATCCCGATGCCTATTCTGGCACCATATTATAACACAAAAAAGCGGCAAATTCGAAAATTGGCCGCTTTTTACTTATTAAAGATTTGGTAAATACACTGTTCATGCAGGCATACCCCTACATTAACATATTTGACTCATTTTTGTTAGCCCTGTTTGCCTTCCTCGTGGTGAATGCGGAGCGTCTCGCCATGACCAAGCACCCGAATCCGCTCTTTACCAATGCCTAGACGTTCACGTTCAACTTCCAGCCGATCCAGCGCTTCCTTGGGCGTATCATCCGCCAGCTTGAATGTGCCGTAATGCATTGGCACCATGAGCTGTGAACCGGATTCAACGAACCCCTGCAGCGCTTCTTCGGGTGTCACATGCTGAGAAGTCATGAACCATTCCGGATCGTAGGCACCGATGGGCATCAGGGTAACACCAATGTCAAAGCGTTCTCCAATCGTTTTGAAACCCTGGAAGTAACCTGTATCACCCACAAAATACAACACAGGCGGACCGCCTGATGTTTTGGATGTTTCGTTCTTCCCTGATTCCGTGGATGATTCATCCTGATTGTTCGTTGTTGCAGCACTTTCCGCTGCTGAAGTCGTTGCCGGATGGTTCGATTCCAATACATAACCGCCCCAATGGGACGTATTGGTATCAAACAACGTTCGGCGCGTCCAGTGCTGTGCAGGGACAAAAGTTATTTTGACTCCACCAAGTGTCATATGATCCCACCATTTCATCTCCTGGCATCGATGGAATCCTTTGCGAATCATCTTACGCTTCAGACCATCAGGTACGATGAGCAACGTCTTGGCTGTAATCAGCTTACGCAAGGAAGCCAGATGCAGATGATCATAGTGGGAATGGGATATCAGAATCACATCCAAAGGTGGAATATCCTGAATCGGAATGCCGGGGGCACCGAGCCTTCGTTGAAATCCCATTTTTTCGGCCCACACCGGGTCAGTCACGATGTTCAATCCATAATATTGAATGAAAAACGTGGAGTGACCAATCCAGGTGATACTTGTGTCCTCCCGGTTGGCATGCAGATAATCCAGTTCAGGCGGGTGTTTAGGCACGGTGTAGGAGTAGTCCTTCACTTTATTGCGCCGCTGCTCCCTCCATTGTTTGAATTCCTTCAGCGTTTTGTCCGTACTTACATTATCGATATTGTTATAACGGATTTTCGGCATGAAAGGGCTCTCCTCCCTTCCTCATTTCTTAACAAGAGATTACCCCAAACGGGAATGGACGTACCAGCCAATCAATCCTTTGGGTTCTTACATACGGCCAGATATACAAACAGAAAGACAATAGCAGCCGCAATGATCAGTGGAGGGGCGTACATAATGGTGAATGTCTCAAAAAAGCTTAATCCGGTTATACCGGGTATCCCCGTGACTCCCTCAGTAGATAGTGGATCCAGCAAGGGAGTCATGAGTAAGAACATGTTTGGGTGCATGAACAGACTCATCCTTTCTTTTTACCAGAATTACCGCGCACATAATTGGCATCAAACAGGAACAGCTTCATAATCAGCACAAGCGAAGGAATGAGCACGAGTAGCCCCAGGCTAAACGCTGTAATGAGCGCAATCCCCATCGTCCGATTTGTAAAGCTGTCGTAAATATTGATGTAAGGATACAGAATGTACGGAAGGTGGGATCGCCCGTAGCCATACCAGGCAAAGGCAAACTGAAGCATGACAGCGACAAAACACCAACCTAGATATTTACTTTTCCACACCAGCGACACGGCAATGACAAAACAAATAAACGAAGCGATGAACATCCACGAAATATCCACCATCTGCTCAAAGTGTGCGGGATTCTGTTTGTTAATCTGCAGAAAAGCCAGAAAGCTCGCAAAAATGGTAGGCAAACTCCAGAGCAGCGCGTACTCCCGAAGCACCTCATATGCCGGTTCATCCCCCGCCCGTTTTGCATAATAGGATAGAAACATCGCCGAGATGTAGAGCACACTAACCAGTGCAAGCAAAACGACCGACCAGGTATAGGGATTCGTCAAAAATTCACGCCAGCGAAAAAACACCTGATCGCCCACCTGCTCAATGATCCCGCCTTCGGATATCGCCAAAATGGTGGAGAATACCGCCGGAATCAGCAATCCCGTCGCTCCGTACAATGCCATATAGATCCGGCTGTTCTGCCCATGATTGCCATAGGTATTGTAGGCGTAATACACGCCCCGGATCGCAAGCAGTACAATAGCTAGGGAACCCGGAACCAGCAAAGCTGTCCCGTAATAAAAGGCGCTGTCCGGATAAAATCCGACCAGTCCAACCACAAAAAAGATCAAAAACACATTCGTCACTTCCCACACGGGAGACAGGTAGCGCTGAATGATGTTATGAATTTTGTTCTCATGCCCGGTCAAAATGCTATAAAAGCTGAAGAACCCGGCGCCAAAATCAATCGAAGCGACGATCAAATAACCGAACAAAAACGTCCACAATATCGCGATGCCTGCAATTTCGAAACTCAATGCACGATCCCTCCTTCAAGCCCCAGAGACTCCAGTTCCTTCTCTGCTTCCTTGTTACGGAACAGCTTGCTGAGTACCCGAATGCACGAGAAACACAGGATCAGATACAGCAAGATGAACAACACCAGCATCCATCCTACCGAAGTTGACGTCGTAGCCGCTTCCGCCACCTTCATATAACCGCGTAAGATCCAAGGCTGCCTGCCAACTTCGGCGAACATCCACCCCAGCTCGATGGCAATCATGGCCAGAGGCCCCAGCAAGACAATGCCAAGCAGCAGCCATTTGGGATACGGTTTGCGCCCTGGCAACCACCGCCGCAGTACATATAACACAGGAATCATCAGAATGATCACTCCCGTTGTGACTTTCAGATCGAACATATAATGAATGGATAGTGGTGGTCTCAGATCCGCCGGAAATTCTTCGAGACCCTTCACTTCCGTATCTGGACGATTACCCGCCAAAATGCTAAGGGCATAAGGAATCTCAATCGCGTATTTCACTTCATTATTTTCATCCAAAATCCCCCCATAAACGAGCGGTGCCTCTTTCATCGTCTTGAAATGCCATTCTGCGGCAGCCAACTTCTCCGGCTGATATTTCGCCAGAAATTTACCGGAGGAATCGCCGATCATGACGGTACTGACGGCAAATACGAGCGCAGATACCGTCGTGAGTTTCAGTGCTTTTTTGTAATACACATGATCCCGTCCCCGAAGCAAACTGAAGGCGGCTATCCCCGCCAGGATACCTGCACTCAAGGTGTAGGATGAGGCGAGTACATGGGACACTTTGGTTGGCGTTGCCGGATTCAACATGGCAGCAATCGGATGAATGTCCTTCATGATGCCATTAATCAGGGTGAATCCCTGAGGCTGGTTCATGAAGGAATTCACCGTTGTAATGAAAATCGCAGATGCAGATGAGCCGAGAGCTACCGGAATCAACAGCAGCATATGCGTATATTTCTTTTTGAAACGATCCCACGTATAGAGGTAAATCCCAAGAAAGATCGCCTCTATAAAAAACGCGAACGTCTCCATAAACAGTGGCAACGCAATCGCCTGACCCGCGACCCGCATAAACATCGGCCACAGCAGACTGAGCTGTAATCCGATCGAGGTGCCTGTAACGACGCCCACGGCAACGGTGATGACAAAACCTCGCGCCCACCTGCGTGCCAGCAGGGTGTAATGCATATCATTGGTTCGTAGTCCTCGCCACTCGGCCAAGGCAATCATGAGTGGAACACCTACACCAATAGATGCAAAAATAATGTGCACAAACAGGGTAAGGCCGGTTAGTATCCGGCTGAGCAAAACAGGGTCCAGAGATGACATGGTTACACTCCTCTTTCACATAATCGTTATGTACGACAGCAGTTACTCTGCTTGAACATGTATCTCAATAACTCATGATTCGGATGATGCTCTTCACAACGGCATACAGCACAACCACAGCTGCAACCAGACAGACGATAATGAGTGTTTTCTCTTGTTTACGGAACATATACCTGCCGTCCTCCTTTTGCATGGGATGCAAATTATGGCTCTATAGACAGTTTGCAAAAGAAGTTGTTTTTTTATCCGGGGAAATTGAAAAACAAAAAAAGCCTTTCCCCTTATCACGCTCACGCGCTGAAGGGCAAAGGCTCTATCCGTAGGTCTCGTAAATAATTATTATTTATAAAAAAGTGAAATACATTTCTTCATCCATCATTAAATTTACACCAATACGTCCTGCTTGGGCAGTCGAACCTTGAACGTACTTCCTTTGTCCGGTGCAGATATAAAGGTCAGTGTACCCTTGTGATCCTCTACAATTTTACGGGAAATGTACAACCCAATTCCTGTTCCACCAATCTGCCGATGATCTGAATTATCGACCCGATAGAATTTGTTGAACAGCATGTCCTTCTCTTGCTCCGCAATGCCTATTCCGTAGTCACGCACATCAAGACATAACCATTCCTCTTCTTCCCATAACGTCACATCGATACGATCGGCTCCCGGAGAATACTTGACTGCATTGCCCACCAGATTATGCAGAACCTGAACCATCCTGTTCTGGTCAGCATAAGCAAAAAAGTCTCCATTAAACGTATGCACGTAGATACGTTGGGCAGACTTCATATTCCACTGTTCGGCAACCCCTTCTACCAACTCAACCAGCGGTACATACGTCATGTGGTAAGTCATACCTTCGTTGTCGAGGCGCTGAATATCGAGTACATCATCGAGCAAACTGCTCAGCCGCTTGCCCTCCGAAGAGATGGTCTGCATGAATTCCCGCTGCTGAGCTGCCGGAAGGTCATACATCATCATTAATTCCACATATCCCATAATGGTGGCTACAGGCGTTCGAAGCTCATGAGATACCACACTGATCAGCTCATTTTTCATCCGATCCAGCCGTTCTTCTCCTGTCCGGTCACGGAACACTAGCAGAAACCCATGGTTTTTACCCGGGACATCCATCTGCTTCATGTACAAGGAAAATACACTTTTATCCACATTATTGAATATAAATTCGGTCTCGATAAACGCTGTTTCTCCATTCAGGAATGCTCTCGTCTGTTCCATCAGATTGAAGTTGTCCGTTAATACCATCGTATCAATCGCCTGCGCCAAATCTTCAATGGATCTGCCCATAAAATCACCCAAACCAAACATCTCTTCTATCCTTCGGTTGACGATGGTTATGGTCCCTGATCGATCAGACATCACAAGCCCTTCTCGTACGGATTCAATAAATTGCTCACTGATATCTCGCTGTTCCTGAATGGCAATCTTCTCATTGAACAACTCTGAGTTCAGCTTCTCCAGCGCCAGGGCATGACGTACACGATCTTCTTCTGCTCTGGTCCGCTCTGTAATATCCTTAATAAACAGGTTATATAATGTCTCATTTTTGCCCAACTGGATCTCAACAATTTTGTACTCAATCGGAAATACGGAACCATCCCGTCGAATACCTGAAATTTCTTCAACGATGGTGTATCTTTTACCTTCAACATATTCAAATCGCTCCAGCAAATTCTTGATCTCCTTGCAGCTGGCCCCTTGAAAAAGAGTCGGCGCTTCCTTGTGCAGAATCACTTCTTCCCGACGCAATCCAAACATTCTTTCAGCCTCCGGATTAAACTCAACGATCAACCCATTGGAGTCCACAGCGATAATCGCATCAATAGAGGATTCAATAATGGCACGTTTGACCTCTTCACTATTCTTGAGTTCCTTGGTACGCTCAATAACCCTGTCCTCCAGCGTTAACTTGTCGTGACGAATCTGTTCGAATTGTTCCAGCAGCACATCAGCCATTTTGCGCAAATTGCCAATCAGGATCTGTACTTCGGTTACATGGCTGGTTGGCCACTCCATCTTCCCATTTCGAAACAGCAGTCTCGGAAGAGAGCCTGTCATCCTAGTCAGTCTTAACAACGGGCTAACAACCTTACTGCTGAGAGGAGCCGCTACGATCATGGAAGCCACGATGATGATGAACAGGGATTGCAGCGTGGTCAGGTAAATGGATTCGATTCGGGGGTAATACTCGGACGAGTCGGTCACAATGAATACCCGATAAGGTGTTAACCTTGTCATTTCTGCTTCATAGATAAAAGAGGCTTGTTTCCAGTGATTCAATACATCGCTGTAATGGATATTTGCGGAACTTAACAGAAAGAGATTATCCCTTGATTTCAGAAGACGGAATCTGTCCATGTCCAGGTAATCGCCTGCCTGAAGTGTATTCAATCCAGAAGCGACGACCGTATCATTCCGATCCAGCAGAATCACATTCACGCCTAGTAGATGATGATAACGCGCCATATTCTGATCCATATTCTCGGAGGTAACATACTCTTCATCAATATCCTGAACAACCGCAGTCGCTGCATATTTCATATCACGTAATATGGCATCATTCATTTGATCCAATTGTCTGCGGCTATCTGCGGATAACAGTACGAGAGAAACAAATACCACAAAGGCGACTACATATTTAAACGCAATTCTTGTTAATGGGATGGTTCCCATGCGTTTTGATTTGTGTTCACCCGTAGTGATCCAAAAATCAACTACAATTCCCGCAATCAGCGCATTCACCATACCAATCACAGCAATATACATATACTCATACTTCAAATCGTCTATATTTAAACCCAACATAAAATGCCCGGTATAGATAACAGGAAGTAACATGACTACCCAAAAGACAGCATTAGCCTTGATTAAGCTGCCATTCTTCCAGCGGATCTGCCAAACGAGCATCCAGATTAATTCCATGAAGTGGGCAAGCATGACAGTTAGATTGTGCGGCACAAAGCCGACAAAGACAGTATTCAGCAGATGGATGACTGTAAGGGTGACAAATCCATAGATGGCCCCATGCAAACGAAGAGCAACGAGTGCTGCCGCGCTCCCAATCATAAACTGTACACCATAGAATAAAGTAAACGGAAAAATGGTGCTTAGTGAGCCCAGAATGATCAGAATGCTGGTCCCAATCCAGGGTATTCTCAGCTTCAACACGACCCAATCCAGCATTTGTCTTGCCTTTATACGATCCATAAGCATTTGCCCTCATGGATCATTTTTTCTTCTGTTTTCAACAACAACGTTGGTTCCCCCTATAAACTTAAGCGGATACAATATTACTTTTTTTCCCCTTAACTCGTTCTGATCCATTATACTGTAATTAATACTTGGTGTAGCTTTGGGAAATTCTGATTGATCGGCAACCAAACTGCATTCATGCTAGAATATTGAAGTTCATTCAAAAAGCGTATTCTTTCTCTACATATACATCCTATATTTTGGGATAGAAACATTAAAAAATTTGCGGCATTTATTCGCAATTCACCTTGTTTTTTTAGCATTTTCTTAACATATTATTTTCACCAGGAGTGTGACCCTATGACTATCAAAGTACTTCTTATAGAAGATGAGAAAAATCTGGCCGACATGATTGCTTTCTTTCTTGAGGAGGAAGGATACATCACTGAACGGGTTCATCATGCCCGCGAGGCACTTCAACTGTTTCCACAATTCCAGCCGGATATTGTTGTAACGGATCTCATGCTTCCTGAAATGGATGGAAATGATCTCGTAGAAGCCTTTCGCCAGCACTCCACTGTGCCCATTCTGATGATCTCGGCAAGCACCATGCTGAATGATCGACTTCGTGCATTACATAATGGTGCGGATGACTTTCTGTGCAAACCATTTAGTTTGAAAGAGTTGGATGCCCGGATTAAAGCACTGCTGCGAAGATCAATCATTTCCTATAAGGATAAACCGGTAAAAGAAGACAAGCAGGCAGAGGTTACTGGACATGTAAATGTGAATGAGTACAGAAGAACTCTGTTTGTGGATGGTGTTGAAATCGAGGTCACTCATATTGAGTTTGAGATTATGAAGGAATTGTACCGCAATCCGGGTAAAGTGTTCACCCGCAATGAGCTGATGGATCGGATCAAAGGCTCCGAACGGGCCTATCTGGATCGTACCATTGATGTTCATATCTCAAGTCTGCGAAAAAAAATTGAGCCTGACCCCAAAAACCCACGTTATATTAAGACGGTTTGGGGAACAGGCTATAAATATGTGATCTAATACGATCGTAACGATTAAAAAGTTAAACATCTTTGGCCATATCTCTCTTTTATCTCATGGATAAGATGGGTGGTATGGCTATTTCTGATTTATGGACAGACGAAGAATGCAACCAATTTTCCATATCCTTGATTAGTTGATTCGGGTCTTGCTCGTTCCAGAGAATCATCTTCATCTCACCTGTACCTGTAATCTGTTGCAGGTGACGCTTCCGAATTAGGGAATGGAAATCCGTAATGACCAGTAACGGAAGTTGTGGCATAAAAGCCCGAATGGCATTTGCTGCTGACACCGCTTCTTCGGCATTCTGATAGTCAACAATACAATAACGGGCATTTTCCCAACTTCCCCGATGTGTTTCTATCGCAGAACCGGATGTTGAGTCCTCAATCCAGTTCCTGAACAATTGAATAATATTCTCATATGCAATACGACGTTTTCCATCCGAGAGCACGGTAATGGGTTCCATAGGTATAACCTCCAGTTGATTCTTATCTTTATTGTGCCAATTTTCGTTTAAAAATGTTTGTGCGTGAACATGAAAGAAGTGTTAACAAATTTCGTACTTCTTCACATTAAGTGTTAGACACGTCCACTTCATTTCTGGATGATTTCGCAGATTCCACACATTGATGTAAAATAGAGAAATACCCGTGTGATTTAATTTACGGGAAGTGAAAGATGAATCTGGTACTATAGGAGGTTACATTGATGAATATTGTTTCCATTGAACCAACACCGAGTCCAAATACGATGATGCTACATCTCGATGAACGTCTGGAGGACGGAATTCGCAAAACATATACCCTGGACAACGAACGATCTGCTCCGGCGTTCATTCGCCAGATGCTTCATATTCCCGGTGTAAAGAGTGTGTTCCACACAACAGACTTTGTCGCACTTGATCGTAAAGGGAATGCCGACTGGTCCGTTATCTTGGGCGAAGTCCAAAATCGCCTTGGACAGCAAGGCATTGATCTGGACTGGATTGAATCCGAAGATGGTTCAGGCGAGCACTTCGGAGAAGCACAGGTATTTGTACAATTCTTCCGAGGTGTACCGATGCAAATTAGGGTCAAGGCCGGGGTCAAGGAAGAACGAATCTCGTTGTCGGACCGCTTTGTCAAAGCAGTGACGGAAGTCGCCAGTGCAACGATGATCAAAGAACGTAAACTGAGCGATTACGGCGTTCGATATGGCGAGTTACCGGACATCGCACGTGAAGTCGAACAGGAATTGGAAGCCGCTTATCCCCCGGAACGACTCGAGCAGGTTATCAAACAGGCCATTGAACATGGTACCAAATCCGAAGAGTTCGTCGAGCGCCGCCGTGAATTGGATGGAGCCGAACTTGAAGAGGCTCTGCGAAACGAGGATTGGAATGTTCGCTATGCGGCATTTGACGGCATGGAGCCTACGGCAGAAAGACTGCCTCTCGTAGCCCATGCCTTACATGACAACAAAATGCAGATACGTCGCTTGGCCGTGGTATACCTGGGTGACATCCGTACACCGGAAGCGATGGAACTGCTGTATGAAGCGCTTCAGGACAGTTCTCCTGCGGTACGCCGGACTGCTGGGGATACCTTGTCTGAT
The DNA here is from genome assembly GCF_900101225.1 of Paenibacillus sp. CF095. NCBI lineage: Bacteria > Bacillati > Bacillota > Bacilli > Caryophanales > Paenibacillaceae > Paenibacillus > Paenibacillus sp. CF095. The sequence goes on along the minus strand of NZ_FMZN01000006.1, from coordinate 205,591 downwards.
ATCGGTGATCCTGCCGCCACTCCAGCAATGACAGCTACGTTATCCGATAAAAGTAAACTTGTACGCTGGCGTGCAGCACGTTTTCTCTATGAGGTGGGAACTGAAGAAGCAGAGCAAGCGTTGCGAGTTGCAGCCGATGATCCTGAATTTGAAGTCAGCCTACAAGCCAAGATGGCTCTGGAGCGGATCGAATCGGGCGAACAGGCCGCTGGAACGGTATGGCAGCAGATGGCTGGCCGTAACAAAAAAGAGGAATAGTCCTCTCTCAGACCTCACATCCAACAATTGTTATTGCACTGGAAAACCATGCGCGTTATACTGATTGTCTGTTTACTAAACAGGACACACGGTGTTAAGTTGTGTTGTTCATAATTTCATAGACAATAGATACACCTCATCCATTGATGGTGAGGTAGAGGTCGCGGGTGCGATCAGTACGCTGATGGAGGCGCTAAGGAGCCGCTTATGAGATCAGCCGAAAGGTGTACCCGCCGAAGCTTACTGGACGTTCCTTATACGGTCCGGTGAGCTGGGGCTGCTGTCGAAAGGCGCAGAACTGTCACGGAAGTACATTTCCTTTATATAAAGGTATGAATTCTTCTGTGTTGAGCTATCTTAATCATCTGGGACATGGTGCGGACATTGAAATATTAAAGACCGCAGGCTGATGCCTGTGGTCTTTTTGTTTATGAATTCAAGTATCGCAAACATCAGTATATCGAATGAAGGAGTGTTTCCATGCAAGACCGCAGTAACCCAACAACAACTGGACCTTCCCTGAAAAAAGGATTACGCGCACGCCATATGACGATGATCGCCCTCGGTGGCTCGATTGGTACCGGGCTGTTTCTCGCAAGTGGTACCGCCATCTCAACCGCAGGCCCTGGTGGAGCATTAATTGCCTATGCGGCCGTTGGCATCATGGTTTATTTCCTAATGACCAGCCTTGGTGAACTTGCTACCTTTATGCCGGACTCCGGTTCATTTAATACGTATGCCGCACGTTTTGTCGATCCTGCTCTCGGGTTCGCCATGGGTTGGAACTTCTGGTACAACTGGGCGGTAACCATTGCAGCAGAGCTTGCTGCCGCTACTGTACTCATTAAGTACTGGTTCCCCGACAGTTCATCCATGTTATGGAGCTTATTGTTCCTCGTGCTGATCTTTGCCTTGAACGTGTTATCCGTTAAAGGCTATGGAGAGTCCGAGTACTGGTTCGCCATTATCAAAGTCGCTACTGTGATCATCTTCCTGGCCGTTGGTGTGCTCATGATCTTTGGTATTATGGGTGGAGAAGCGGTTGGTTTCAGCAACTTCACCATCGGTGATGCGCCCATCCATGGCGGATTCTTCGCTGTGCTTGGTGTGTTCATGGCTGCTGGATTCTCATTCCAAGGTACCGAACTTATCGGGGTAGCCGCCGGTGAAAGTGAAAACCCGCGCGAAAATGTACCTCGTGCAATTCGTCAGGTATTTTGGCGCATTCTGATTTTTTACATCTTGGCGATTACCGTGATCAGTCTGATCATTCCGTATACGCATCCGAATCTGCTCAAAGGTGATCTGGAAAATATCGGTGTCAGCCCGTTTACACTGGTGTTTGAGAAAGCTGGCCTCGCCATTGCAGCTTCCGTGATGAATGCCGTTATTCTGACTTCTGTACTCTCTGCCGGTAACTCAGGCATGTATGCTTCAAGCCGGGTTCTCTATGCCCTTGCCAGAGACGGTAAAGCCCCTCGTTTCCTGGGTAAGCTGAATAAAAAAGGCATTCCAATGAATGCACTTTTGCTTACAACAGCTGTTGGTATGTTGGCATTCCTTGCCTCCCTGTTCGGCGATGGGATTGTGTACACCTGGTTGTTGAATGCATCCGGTATGTGTGGTTTTATCACTTGGCTGGGTATCGCTATCAGTCATTATCGCTTCCGTCGTGCATACGTTGCACAAGGCAGGGATCTGAGCGATCTGCCTTACCGTGCACGCTGGTTCCCTTTTGGGCCGATCTTTGCTTTTGTCCTGTGTATCATCGTGATCATCGGACAGAACTACCAGGCATTCACGGGTGATCAGATCGACTGGAGTGGAGCCATCGTTGCCTACCTGAGCGTACCCCTGTTCCTGGTGTTGTGGCTCGGTTACAAATGGATCAAAAAGACCAAAGTGGTGCCGCTGAAGGAATGTGATTTCACACCTACCGATTCACCAAGTGACAAGCACTAACGAAACAATATTTACACTTGCCACTTCGATGACAGAATAACCTTCCGATCGCTGTTATCAACTTATACAGCGGATACGATTTAACATATTAAAAAACCTCCCCGTGGCGTTGCAGTTTTCCTACTGTAGCGAAACGGGGAGGTTTTGTTTTGGGGCGGCTTCCCCCTTCGAACATTTCTGTACGTCCTTTCGTCCCTGTCCATATTTTGTATAGATCCTTAAGTAGAATAGAGAAAGGTATACTATTTTTCTTGGACAACGGGAGTTGATGTATAATGAAAAAATTCTCTATTCTGCTCGTTCTACTGGGCATCCTGATCATCAGCTTTCCTTTCCTGCGGGAAACGTATTATGACTGGCAGCAAACCCGTGTCATGAACGATCTGGAGCAATTGCAAAACGGCTTGTCTACGCTTAATCACTCCTTCGAACAAGGCATACAGGATGCAACTTCTGCAGAGCCGACTACGGATAGTACAGATACAGTGCAAGAGGCCTCCTCGAATACGTTGGGGGTACTATCCATTGACAAGATTGATGTCCGCTTACCGATTCTGGAGGGTGCAACGGAAGCTAACATGAAGGTAGCTGCAACCCATCTTGTCGAAACCACTAGGATCGGTAACAAGGGTAATGCCGCCATAGCCGCTCATCGCGCCCACAAAAAAGGACGGCTGTTCAATCGTCTGGGAGAACTCCAGATTGGGGATTCGATGCAAGTCACCTTGGCAGATCGAACGATTATCCAGTACAAGGTAGATCAGATATCCGTTGTAGAGCCAAATGACTTGTCTGTGCTGGAAGACCCCGGACTTGGCCAGGTCCTTACCTTAATTACCTGTGATCCACTCGTCAATCCAACACATCGCCTAATTGTAAGAGCTATTGAAGTGAATCCGGAGGTTGCCGGATATTGATCCTCCCTAAGGTGCAGCTGAAATAAAATAAAACACCCTCTAGTAATTCACATGATGACGCTGAGTCACTTGTGAAAGTTAGAGGGTGTTTTTTTATCCAAATATGATCTGTTCCTGCATTACGTGCTGCGATCTAGCGCTGAAGCAATTGTCTGCGGCGGAAGTACATGAATCCCGCGCTACCTAGCGCCATCAGCATCATGCCCACAGCAGTGTAAGCCATTGTGCTCTCTTCACCTGTTTGTGGCAGCATTCCCTGAGATCCAGGACTTCCGTTTGGCTGTGATGCAGAATTTCCATTGCCCTGTGATCCATCTGTATCCGCTCCAGCAGGAGGTGCCAGTGCACCATCCCCATCCGGTGCATCTGTATCCCCAACAGGAGGTGCAGTGTCTTCACCGTTGGATACGCCTGGTGTCGGTGGCGCTACCCCGCCATCTTCATCTGTCGGGCTTTCGGTTCCTCCCCCAGACTCTGTAGGTTCAGTAACAACCGTGCCTGGAACCGATGGATTTGGTGTTCCTGGTTCCGGATTTACTGGTTTCTCCGGATCTGGTGTTCCCCCCGTAGTAGGGGTTCCCGGATTATAAGGTCCACTCGATCCACCACCCGATACCGGGATAGCCTGATTTGTTTTTTCCACAACTACAGCTTCCGTTTGTATGTTCGTAATTTCAAATGGTACTGGTGTTGTGTCCAAGATATATCCGTTAGGCGCTTTTATTTCAACCAACTGATATTTATTGATATCCAGGTCTTTAAGTACAATTTCACCTTGTTGATTGGTTGTCAGTGAAGCTTCATCTAGACCTGTTACCTTGTGGAACTCCCAATTCCCATTTGCATCCATCAATGCAGTTTGAGCCCGTAATTCAAATACAGCTCCTTGAAGGTGCTGAGTTCGACCCGCATTGGTTTTAATCAATTTCACAGAACGATCATTTTTTTTATTTTCAATGGTCAATTGAGTTTCCGGTTTGATAATAGATACAAGCGTCTCCGGCTGTTCAATAACAAAGCCTTCTGCCTTGGTCTCTACCAATGTATATGGGCCATACGGCAAGTTATCAAATTCAATGACCCCATTGATATTCGTAACCTGTGTGTCAACCACCGCATTTGTACCATTACGCAGTTCGAATTCAATTCCAGCTAACACGGATTGATCCTTGGCGTTCACTTTGGTCACCACCAGCTTGGCATTTGTGCCCTGCGTATTGGTATGTGTGAGCGTAACAATCTGAGTTTGATTGGTTACAATGGTAAGAGGTATGGGCGTTGAATCCAATTGATAGAATTCAGGTGCCTCGACCTCAATCAACTCATAATCCCCTGGCTCCAGATCTGTTGCTCCGATCTTTCCATCCTCACCCGAAGTTATCGTATCGATCAACTGGCTGGTTTGACCATTTTTCAGGTACAGTTCGAATGTTGCACCTTTTAGCGTTTTCGTGCTGTCAGCAGCATCCACCTTGGTTAATTCGAAGCCTTGACGAATCTTTTTATTTTCAATTTCAAAAGCGATATCCGCATCCTTAAATTCAATCGTTTTACCTGAGACAGAGCCATATTCAGGATCAACCAAGTATCCTGCAGGTGCAGATAATTCTTTTAACTTATAAGGTACACCATTGGTCAGATTGTTTAATCGATAGTTTCTGGAGCTTTCAACTACTCCATTCTCGTCCGTTGGTTTCAATGTTTCCAGAAGCGTAGTTCCAGACGCATTATAGATTGCGAAGATCGCTCCTTCCAGCGGAACTCCGGTATCACTGACTTTGTGAATTCTGATTTTGCCTAAACCAGTGGAGGCTCCTCCACCTGCTCCAGCTAATGAAACTTTAATCCCCGCCTGATTGCCTTCCCCTACCACCGAAGAAGATTGGCCTGCAAATTCAACCTTATTCTCAATTCGGGCGCCATGATCAGCATTAATATAGGACTGATATTCCAAAATGAATGCAGTATGGATATCTTTCTTGAAGGTGAAGGTAAATGTATTGCCCTCCACAATCAATTCATAATCAGCCGGATCAACCAGTCCAGCTTTGTTGGATACATTGCCTGAATTGTTGGCAGGCAGGTTCGTTGCATATAATTTCAATGAATCAGCCAATAAAATTTGGTTCTCCGACAAGGTATCTGTTAATTGAGAACCCGCTGGAATATAAGATTGACTTGGATTGATATTTACCGTCCATGATGCTTTATCCGTTGTACCGATCTGTTGACCTGTTTTTTGTACATACACACCACCGTGAACTGGCGTGACGCTCGCTGATCGATTAAAGCGTACCTCACCATCCTCACCGTCGGTTAGAACAGCCTGGTTAGCATACGTGCCTTCGACGGAATAAGGTCCATCCAGGCTCGTTTGATACTGAATGCGATAAGCTGTTTTGCCGATGTTACCCAGATCCAATGTAAAACCTTTACCGTCCGGGTTCAGCTGGAATTGACCAGGTATGAGCGGAACCTCGCTACCTACAGCAGTAACATTATTGGCTCCCTGTAACTCTAACTCATGAACTTTTAATGAACCGTCTACAAAAGATTGGTTACCCGTGTAGGCATCCTTGAGGATGGCTTCGTGAATATCAAACAAGTTGTAGTTTACATCAATTGTCCATGTGATTTTTTTGTCTTTGGCGCTGTATTCGCCCTTTTTGTTACCATTTTGAATGGTGTACTCTTGAGGTTTGACTACAGCAGATTTGGTAATCGCAGTCTGTGCTACATTGGATTCTTCCCAATCGATCTTGGCAGAGTTGCGATATTCATTATCCGTTGGCATACCTGCCGTCGGGTCAAAGCTTGTTGTATAGGTAATGACATGTTCCGTGTTAATTGTAACGCCGTCCTTCAGGCGAACGGAGAATCCTTTTTCATAGGTTGGATCAGCCGGGTCTGGAGTCAGTTCGAAGTCTTCTTTGTTAACCCCACTCACTTGAAGACTACCCGGAATCAGCTTCATGTGTCTGCCTTCGTAATTATCCGTGGTGATGATATCCGTCATGTCCTGCAAATCACGGTTCAAAACAATCTGCCATTCGATTTCTTTTGTGTTGAAGTTTTCACTTTTTACACTCTTTGCAAAAATGACTTCCTGAATGTCTCTTCGGCCTGTTTTGGAAGTACCATCATACATGTTCACTGTGTTCGTAATGGTGTCGTTTGTATAAACACGATGAATGGATTGTGTATCATATTCGATCTCATAGGCCTTGGTAATATCGTTCTTAAAATGTAATCTGAAGCCGTCATCAAATCCTGTATTCATCGCTTCAAGTGTGTACTCATTCGGATTGATCAGTGTTCTGTTCGAAGCCGCTCCACTTGCACTAATGTCCACTTGATATACTTTGACGGAATTGTTAATCAGTTGCTGTTTTGCCGTATCAAAACGGTCTTCAATCCATGCATTCGTTTGCATGATTTCTTGCTGATTGTAGTTATATTGAACTTTCCATGTGATCGTCTGTGTCACCGGATCATACGCACTATCTTGCCCTGACTTGTTCAAAGGCTCATTAAAACTCACACGAACTCGGCCAATATCTGTTTCGTTGTGCTCACTCTGATCCGTTGTAAGCGCAACCTGGTTTTGATACTCCACGTTGGTGAACGGAGCAGTGGTTGGTGCTTTAACACTTGTCGTGTAGGTCACACGATAGGCCTTATCTGTATCCCCCAATTGGATTGGAAACTGTGGTTCCGTTTGAACTACTGGACCTGCTTTTACAGATCCATTCAATTGCACTTCCAATTCGCGAATTTCGATATTGCCCTTGAGTTCAAGGTTTGTTGGCAACGTATCTGTAAGAACCGCATTTTTCAAAGCCTTCTCGCCTTGGTTAAAATCTACGGTCCATTCAATTTCGTCGGAGTTGAAGTTTTCTTTGTTTGCGCTTCCCGATTTCTTCAACTTATCTACGGCTGTGTTGGCAAAATGTACATCAATGATGCCCTGCCCTACGGAACTAAAGTCTATCTGTTGTTTCAAACCATCTTCCATCTTGCTCTCATCGAACTTAATCCACACGTAGAAGTTACCTTCTAGCTTCGCATGCTCGATCAGTTCATTAAAGGTAAAGATGATTGTGCCATCTGGATTCACCACATACTCCCCAACACCGCCATCCAGATTACCCTTAAGCTGCGACCCGATGATGAATTTATCGGGCAAGTTAAAGGTGAACGTAGAGCCATCGCTATAGTTGTGGTTGTCATCTGCAAGTCCCCATGTAAAGACTACAGCCACCTCATCCTGAATGCGTGGTCGAATATCTTTGATCATATCTCCTTTGACTTCAATCGTGCCATTCCCGTTGTCTTCTGGTACCTGATTGTACATCTGCACACTGGTAATCAATTGATCTGTAATTACCGGACCTGCAGCTGCCATTGCTAAACTGCTCTGGTTGAGGTTTCCCTCCCCCTCTTCTTCCGGAGTGGCTGCAACGTCAACGTTGTTCATCTCTTCCGAAACTGCCAAACCTTCTTCTGACGCTGTATCGCTGATTGCACTGGCTGGCAAATTAGTTAATTCATCCTGAGCATGCATTGTTGGTGTAAATATCCAACCCTGCATCATTTGCGTGACCAGTAACAGAGCAATGATCACTATGCTCACTTTTTTCCTCATTGTTTGCATATCCTCCTCGTACGTAGTGTTGGCATACGCCGAAGATTAGAATAGCAAAGCGACATATACAAAAAATAGACAACACTAAAATCCTCGTTTTTGAACACAAAATTGAACACAAAAAAGGATACTCCTCAAGCGGAGCATCCTGTTCAAACGGTTTTTATATTGTCCAGTTAATTTTGACGCGCAGATCCGTAGTACCTTCCATTTTGGACACATAATAAGAGATCGATTTCATGCCAAGCTGGTACAAATCCTGCAAATCTTCAATCAGTCCAGACTCCGTACCCTTGTACCTGAACGTGAGCGAGGTTCCGCCTTCCTTCAGTGTACTTTGAACCTTGGTCTTCAGCGCAGCATGGCCTTTGATGGCATCCTGTTCATCATACAGGGAATAGTCCAGAGCATGGTACAGCTTCTGATAAGCGGCTTTTTTGCTATCTCCGGCCTTCACCAGCTTTAATAAAGCTTCTCGATATGGGGCTGGCGCAGCGGGGTACTTGCTTTTGCCTGTCCAGATATGGTCACGTGCCATCTCATCATCGCTCAGCAAATAATAGCTATGGCTAACCTTACCTTTGCGGTCAGGGGTAGGATCATCCCAGGTCGTGTCCATGTGATACCACTTGCCGTCCAGGTTCACGATATTCCAGGCATGAAGCTGCCCACCTGCTGTACCTTCCACAATCCGGTTATCGATACCTACTCGCTCCAGCATTCGATATGCCAACAGTGAATATCCCTGACAGACGGTACTGCCTGTAACAAGCCCGTCGTAGGCCGTATATTTCTTCAACGAAGTATCGTAAGAAAGGTTAAGCACAATCCAATCATGGATGACCTTGACCTTCTCATGATCCGTCATGCCTGGTTTGATGATTTCTTTCAACACGTTTGTGACTTTACGATTCACATAATCGGTCTGTTCCTTGGTCTCCCGATAGGAGAGAGTCACATGGACCTCGGCCGACACATTGGAGCCTTTATAATTGAATGCATAACTTTTAACGGTATATTGGATATAAGGGTCACTCTTCATTGCCTCATCGATGGAGGTTTGTAACTGTTTTTTGAGGCCTTTCACATTACCTTTGTATGTAAAAACAAGTTCCTCCGTTCGCTGTGACATTGCGGTAAGCAAGGTCTGGCGCAAATCTGTTGCCGTGGATATATCTGATGTCCCTGATGCAGCATACAGTTGATCCAGATCAACCGTACGTGGTAAAGCTACAGCAATCAGACAGCCTGCCAGCAGTATGGTGATAATTCGTTTCCCGTTCTTACCCATGAAAGGAACCCACCCTTCTTTGCAAAGTTCTCACGCCCTATTGTATCACAAAAGGCTCTGTCGTCATTCTTCTATATCATTTCAACTAAAGAATATTTACACCAACACTCCGATGTCAGAACAACTTTCCGATCGCTGTTATCCCCAGATTTTTTTGATCCTTTATTCAAATGGGGAAATCCGGTGATAAATGCGTACGCTTCGCTTCCTCAAGTTATTTCTGACCTCTCCGTTATCGTGTAAATGTTAGTTGAAATGATATAATTTTTGTAAAAATTAAATCAAAAGAGACCTTCTAGGGAAGGTCTCTTTGATCTTCAGTTCATTGAATCACGATTACCCGTTATCTTCATCCTATGATTCGTTTGGTCACGATATGAGTGGTTCATCATCTAATACAGACGATTACCACTCATAAACGTATCTGTCTTACCTTGAAGCTTCGCGAGCCGTTCCAATACCTGTGACGCTTCAGCTACCGTCACTTTGCGTGCAGGCATGAATCGTCCTTCAATCGAAGGAAGCAATCCCAGCTTCAGACTCAGGGAGACTGCTCCCTTACTTGTAATGGCACTGGCATCCGCGATGTTGGGAAGATCCGATGGCAACGTATAGAATCCGGCCAGCTTCTCATAGCGTAAAATACGTACAAGTAACACTGCCAATTCTTCACGTGTCATCTCTTCTTGCGGATTCAAATTCTGTTCAGGGTCCGCTCCGGCAAGCCAACGCTGATCGATTAATGCCCGAACTGCCTTATAATAAGGGCTGTCAGGTGTCACATCAGCGTATAACTTGTCATCTCCGTCCCCACTGTAGTACAGATCCATATTTGGATTAATCGCTCTTGCCAGATAGTTAAACCAATCTCCTCGGGTGATTACACGATCCGGAAATACGCGCCCCTGCTCATCAGCAAGCAATACGCCATGCTGTGTCATATTGCGTAGAGCTGCTTCGGCCACATGACCCAAGATATCCGTAGGTTCAACCTTGGTTGCAGAGCTTGTGTCCCCGTATAAAAGCTTCCAGTCCCCTGTGTTCGCATCCAGCGCTTCATAGTTGCCATAGATCGAATTCTCATCACGTGTAGGCATATAAGCAAGATTCACCCCCGCTGGGATGACTTGACCACCGTTCATACCATATCCGCCATAACGGGAATATGCGAGGATCAGCTTGAACTCCTCCAGATAGAGTGCCTTGGCCTCTTCATAACTGATGGCTGGCTTAACATCTGCCGGCAGTTGTTCAGGCGTTGCCGCAATACGCGTATAGAACTCGTTAATCGTCCCGTTGTTCAACACCTGTACTTGTGCCGTATCTTCCTTAACCGGAATTCCGTTCAGATAACGCTGGAACAAAAATGTGCGAGCATCATCCACCTCAATCACGTTAGCCAGTCGGAACTGCTCCGTTGCGTCTGGAACTAGCGCAATCACCGTGTCCATCGCCAGTTTCTCAGCCTGCTTCCGGGTTAACGATTTGCCTGCCTTCTCCTCAGCCGGCTTCTCCTGTTCCATCTCCGGTCCCATTCGTTGCATCATCGTATAACTGTAGATCTGCCCAGTAACTGCATCTACCTGTGCTGAGATGTCCCGCATGAACATATAGGACATATTCGCACTTCGGTCGCTCCAGCTCAGACTCCATACCTGACTGTTCGGACTTGAGTAATATCCCTTGCCCAACTGGCTATGTTCCAGCTTATAACCCTTGGGAATATCAAAGTTTGTTGCGACCCGAGTGGCGGCCTGCTGAACATTTAACCTCGTACCATTGGCCGGGGCAAAAGGCGTTACATCACCTTTCAACTTCGTATCCTGCTGCAAAGAATCTTCATCTACAGCTTTACCTGTTAATGTATTAATCCGTTCCAACGTATTGGCTTCAATCGGAACGATACTGATATTTTTGGGTGTATATGCAAGGTAATACTGCTGACCCTGTTTGGAAGATAGACGATCTTTGGCGATATAAGCCAGTTCCACATCGAACTGTTCTTCAAACTGCTGTCTGGCCTTCTCTTCTGAAGCTGCCGGTTTCGATGAGGGATACTTGGCTTCGATCGTACCTCGTGAGTAACCTGTCACCAAACCACTTTCATCCACATTAATGTAGACTGTCTCTGCGTCAGATAACAATCCATCATGTTTTAACTGGTACCCGTATCGATACTCTGTTCTGCCAAACAATGACTCTTGTTCAATGGAAGAATACAGATCTCCAAGCGGAGCATATTCATTATCCTTAAGACCTGGAATCGCTTGGTACAACAATGCCACGGCCTTTTCTTCAGCTTCAGCTTTGGTTAACTTCACATCCGATTCCGAGACATGTTTATCCAGGATATCCGACGGCAAATGTACACTTAACACTTCCCCTGTGCCTGCATGTACAGTTCCACTGAATCCCGACGTATGATTGCCTTGTGTAATCTGAAACCCGATCTCCCATGCCTTGTAGTCTGGCGGTGGATAGGAATTAGGTGAATCGAATCGTGCAGATGAGATTGTTGCTTTTTTTAACAATGGAAATAATTTCAGTATATTTTCACTGGCTTGCCTGGATGAGATTTTCGCTCCCTCAGGCACGTCATTGCTCGTTGCGTCTAGTTGTTCATTTTCCCCCGTTGTCGCTTCGGTCAACTGCTCTGCTTGCGCGGCTGATGCACTGCCTGCAAAACCTGGTGTTTGCGAAGCAAGCAGCAGTGTTGCCATCGCTGCGGTTGTTGCTTTGGTTGCGAACATTTTCAAACGTAAATTAAACTTCCAATTCAAACTCAAATCTCGACCTCTCCCTTCAATTTCATACAAAGAAGCATAACAAATAACCTCGCATGAATATTGCCAGTCTATTCTATGATACCATAAGCTTCCTTTTTAATCGTCGTTTTCCGGGCAATTTTACAAATGTGAATTTCTGCATATTGCTAATAACAGCAAAAAAACGCCAACCACGTTGGCGTTTTCTCTGTTAGCCTGCACTCTTATGTAGGCTGATTCTACCTTATTAACTACTCGCTATAGACGAATCGTTCGACTTCTCCTGACCTTGGACATGGGTTTTCAAAAAGGGAATAACGGTATCCCAGAAGGCGGGATCTTCCTCGGAACAACTGTGTCCTCCGCTGTTGACCCATAAATGTTCAACAGGCGGATCGGCTTTGGACATAAAATATTCAAGCTCACTCGGGGGAATGAAATTATCTCCCTTGGAGTGCACCATAAGCATCGGCAGTTGCATCCCCCTGCGCCGTTCATTAAGCATCATCACCGGATCACGCTGACGATAGGATTTCAGAGATTCACCCAGTCGCCAGAACCAGATTCTCGGAATTAACTGGGCCAGTGGAAACAAGGGCAGACGCCGGCGTCTCAGCTCTGAACTGACGATTACCTCAAATTGCGATGGCATCGAGTCCGTAATCACTGCTGATACAGGAATTCCCTCCGTCACTGCAAGAATCGTACCCAGTCCACCCAAAGAATGTCCAAGCACTCCGATGGCATCCGCATCAATCTCTGGTCGTGCAGTCGTATACTGCAATGCCGCGAGCAGATCATCCCGGAACAGGTAGGCAGATGCAGCACGAACCGGATCACTGGCCCCATGACTACGAACATCATACATAAATAAGGCATATCCTGCTTCCCAGATCGGACGTGCGTAACGAAGAACACGGGAGCGATTGGAGCCCCAGCCATGTGCAATAATAACGAGCGGCCATGGTTTTGGAATGTCGGCTCTGGCCGGGATGAACCAGCCATGCACCAGACCTCCCCCACTGTCAAAGGTCACATCCTCAAATGGCACTGGGGGTGTCAGTGTGATTGGAATCTTCTTGGGTGTCTGGCTCTTTACCGCTGCCTTCCATAATCCACCTGCCGTTACTGCGGCTACGGCGAGCATGCCGCCTATCATTGTTTTAGCTTTCACAGGGCATCTCTCCTCTCCGAATTCTGGCATACATCCATCATAAAACAATAGAATGAACGGTACGTTAAAGGACATCGGTTTTTATGATAAAGATTGATCCAACAATTATTTTAAAGGCACCTTCATATATATACCCAAATATACATATCCCTCATATGACACTGGAGCCTAGGCTTCGGCTGCTTCCACAAATCTCCGTGCACATGCTGCAATCTGCTCATGATCTCCTGAGGCAAGGGCTTCTCGTGGCAAAAGTGCACTTCCCAGACCCACTGCAGCAGCGCCTGCTGCATAATAATCAGCAATATTCTCCAGTGTGGCACCACCTGTTGCCAGCAGTGGAATATGATTCAGTGGAGCTTTGATCTCCCGCAGATACGGTATACCCAGACTCGCCATCGGAAACAACTTCACAACTCGTGCTCCCGCTTCATGGGCAGCGACAATTTCCGTGGGTGTCATGGCTCCAGGCCAGATCTCGACACCATGTTCTACAGCATATTCAATGACAGACAGATCGACATTAGGAGACACCAGAAATTGTGCGCCTGCAGCGACCGCTTCCTTTGCCATCTGCACATTCAGTACCGTACCCGCTCCAACAAAAGCCTTTCCTTCATGCCGCTCACGCCAGTCTGCAATAATATCATGTGCTCCAGGTGTATTCAGTGTGACTTCCATCAGTCGGATGCCACCATTCGTCATACCTTGTCCAGCTGTTACTGCCGCCTCACGGCTTATACCTCGCACAATCGCGACTAGCCTCGACTCTAATAGAACTTCCGTCAGATTCATATCCAGTTCCCCTTGCTTCATCAATTCGGCAGCCGAAGACAGGCAATCATGGTCACCGCTTTTCCGTTATTCATTATTGTAAAGCATATCCTCCCCTGGATGAAATACATTAATCCATTTCAATGTGAATGCGTCTGTCACCAACTCTATGATGTGCTTTTATCACAATGCAAAAAACCTCTCCATGGAACATGGGCTGATTCACCCATTCAATTCCACAAAAGAGGCATCATTTCCGTCGGAAACCTAAGCGTTTTCCAATACGTTATCCTTCTCCAAATCTTTAAAGTATCGATCGTTATATAACATGCTTGGATGTGTTGGATGATAGGCGAGTGCGATATCATTATGTTCTCGGGCCTTGGCACGGTTACCCATCCGGTCATAACACACACATAATTGCAGATGCGGCATCCAGGTCCAGGCTGCTTCATTCAGCACTACCATAGGATCATCAGGACGTACAGCACGAGTCGCCTGTTCGTACCAGAACAGGGCCTTGCGATAATCTTCACGGTCGGCAAAATAACCACCCAATCGACAGCAAATCTCGGCTCTTGGCAAATCATAGGCAAATGATCGGAACAACGCCGTGACTTCCTGTTCCGGATGTTCAAGTGCAGCTTCACAATCCGCAATTTTCTGGCAAGCAGCGATCTGATCTTCCACCCAGCCCAGCCCGGTATCCAGAAACTTCTCATAGTACTTCACCGCATCCTCATGCTGTCCATGGTCCTTCAGTTCATTACCGAAATAGTACAAGTCACGCGGCCCAAATTCCTCTCCGGCCTGTTCCCTTTTGCGATAGATCCGCAGATTACGATCGGTATACTCCTTATCTTTCTTGTGGGTAACCGCTATATCACTATGCAGCAGATTACCCGCTACAGCCAGATATTCATGCACCGCACCAATCCAGCGAAATTGCCGGTCCCGACGCACCAGACGATTCCGCCGCAGGCTGTAGGCTACCTTGCCATCTGCTGTGAATGACAGATTGTAATCCATCGTGACACTATCAACATCCGGGTCCAGCGAACGTTTCAAGGCGATCAGTTTCGCCCGATCTTCCGGTTCGAACACATCATCGGCATCCAGCCAAAGAATATATTCACTCTTTGCCTGATCGAAGGCATAATTGCGTGCTGCTGCAAAGTCATCCACCCATTCAAAATCAACGATACGATCCGTATATCTGGAAGCGATCTGACGAGTGCGATCCGTTGATCCGGTATCCACAATTACAATCTCATCGGCAATACCGTTGACCGAGTCCAGACATCTGGCGAGGGAAGCTTCTTCATTTTTCACAATCATACACAGGGTAATACTGATCGTCTCTTCGCCTCGTCTGGCCCTGCGGTTAAAGGCGGAAACCCCCGGCAGTTCGGACAATCGATAGATGTGGTATGCGGGGAAATGAGTATCAACGAACAAACGAAAACCCAGTGCTTGAGCACGGATGCAGAAATGACGATCTTCGCCCCAGAAGGATACATTGGGAATCTGGTCATATGAAACTCCTGCTGCCAGAACATTTTTGCGAATAAGGGTACATGCCCCCAGCCCTCCAACTTCATAACAACCCGGGATCCGTAGCTGATTTAGAAAAGCAGTCGTTTGCGTGCCCTCGTCCTCCGTCTCGGTTCCGTCTACTGTTTTGCCACCGCGGCGATATAAAGCATACTCATCTTGCAGCCATACCTGCGGCATTTCCCTGGCATCCGGCTGCCAGCGGGTCCAAAAGATATTGGATACAATGTCTTTGCCACTCGATACAAGTTGCTCCAGCGTCCGCGGATGCAGCACCAAGTCAGAATCAATCAGGAAAACTGCATCATAGTGATTGTCGCGTGCATATTGCAATATGCGATTTTTCAAACCGGCTACACGCCAAATCTGCTCATCCTGCCAATAATGTCCTCCCTCATCCTTGCTGTACACCCCTTTGTTGTCAGGACTACCGCTACCATGTTCATCTGCTTGAATAACCGTCCCTTCATGCTGAAGCACAAATTCACGCAATATATTTGATGCAGCTTCTTCCACGTTATCGTCAACAAACAGATAATCCGTCTTTACTGTTGTTCGTTCCAATGCATGCAGAGAATCCAGAAATTCACGGAGCACCGGAGTTGTCTGGCGAACCGGGCTGGCGATCAGTATTCTTTCTTGCTCAAACGCTTCATGCTCTTCCGATTGGCGGGTTTCCAGCAATTTATCAGAACGTCTGGACGGTCGATGATTACTCTGGCTCTCTTTCTCGCTCTCATGTTGCTTCTCATTCTGATTCTCTTTCTCATGTGAATTCAGCTCTATTAGAGGTTGGGATTCTTCTTGCGATTTGCGTAACGGGTCTTTCTTCAACGTGCTCACTCCCCCTCTCCTTACTCGAACCATGCCAACAGTCGTGGCTCTTGATCCAATATCGATTCGTACTGTTCCTTCCAACCGTATCTTGCTTCAGGGTCCAGTGCTTGATAGCGTTCATATTTGCGGATGCGGTCTTCTTCCCGCGCCCAACCATAGTGCTTCACCCGGGGAGCATGACATCCATAGGACCAATGCTGGATCGTTAACGGAAAACGACCACAATGCTGGGGTGTCTCCTTCCATTCATAGCTCATCCCCGGGTGATAACGAATCAGAAATGGCCGGTAATAGGCATGCGCCTGCCAGAACTCATCTTCCCGGTAATGCGTCTCACTCCACATATCAAACAATCTGAAATAGATCGCATCTTCATTGCCACTGAGCAGCAGATCCCGTACCACCCCAAAGTCACTGGTTAGAATCTCATCCGCATCCAGATTCAAAATCCACTCCGGATTGGTCGCCACCGTCTCTTCCCATTGTTGTTTTCTCAAGCTTACCTCGTCTTCAAAACGTGAAGCAGCGTTCTCCACTAATACGAGTGGAATACCGTTCAGAAGTTCCCTGCACAGCGCGACCGTTCCATCCGTGCTTCCGTCATCAATGATTACCGCCCGATCAATCCAGGGGCGATGTCTCTCCAGTGCCTGCCTGAGATAGCGATTCTCTTCATTACGAACGATCATCGACAAGGTAATATGTGGTCTTCCATGTTCTTCATGTCCATCCAAATCTTCACCCCCATGCTCAAGCTTCTACCTATTAAAATGTCGGACACACGATGCCTAGACGAATCACAATCCTCTATTTCCAATCTATGCAGAGCCGGAATGCGGATATGCAGGCCAAGTAAACCTTTCATGGGGTTAATCTTGATGAACGACAAAAAAGCACCCGCCTCGCGGATGCTTTTAATGTGATCACAAGATTAATGTAGTGAAATAAATGAATTAACGGTATTCAGCCAAACGATCATTGAGACTACGTGTCTGTCCATAGACTTCCTGATACAGTGCAAACAGTCCATCATAGACGGCAACCGTTTCCGGGTTCGGCTCATAGGACTTCGCTGGACGAATAAACGCTGTTGCACATTCCTGCAAGGACGGGAACCAGCCACAGCCATAGGCAGCCAGCATTGCTGCACCCATCGCGGGACCCTGTTCGCTCTCAAGCTTCACAATCGTGGCGTTAAAGACATCAGCCTGCATTTGCAACCAAGCTTCGTTCTTGGCACCGCCACCAATGGAGATGACTTCATTGACTGTTTTGCCTGCACCACGCAGAATATCAATGGACTCGCGCAGCGAGAAGGTAATGCCCTCCATCACCGCGCGTCCAAAGTGCTCCAGCTTGTGCCCCGCATCCATACCGATGAAGCTGCCACGGATATTCGCATCCGGATGAGGTGTACGCTCCCCAACGATATACGGTGTGAACAATAATCCGTTGCTGCCCGCCGGAATCTGATCAATGCCCTGCAAGAGCACATCAAATGATTTGTCCGCTGCAAATGTATCCTTGAACCAGGACAGGCTGTATCCTGCGGCAAGCGTTACCCCCATAATATAGAAGGCATCTTTCTCTCCGTGGTTAAAAAAGTGTACTTTGCCTTCGAAGTCGAGATCTTTACGCTCTTCGTAGGAAAGCACAACCCCGGACGTTCCGATGCTGCACATCGTCTGTCCTTCACTCAGAATACCTGCGCCAATGGCACCACAAGCATTATCCGCACCCCCTGCGTATACTTTCGTCGCAGCTGCCAGACCCGTTTGATCTGCAATCTCAGGCAGCAACGTGCCCACTTCCTCAAACGATTCCACAAGACGTGGACAAAGGGAGATTGGTAGCTCGAATGCTTCTGCAATCTCGTTGCTCCACTGTTTGCCTGCAACGTCTAGCAACAAAGTTCCCGCTGCATCGGAATAATCCATAGCGTAATCACCCGTCAGGCGATAACGCACATAGTCTTTTGGCAACAAGAACAAGGATGCTTGCTGTAACAATTCAGGCTCGTTTTCCTGAACCCACAAAATTTTTGGCAAGGTAAAGCCTTCCAATGCACGGTTCCGGGCAATACTTAACAGCTTGCCATCCAGTACTTTTTCGATCCGGCGGCACTGAGCCGTTGTGCGTGTATCGTTCCACAGGATTGCGTTACGCAGCGGTTTACCTTCAGCATCCACCAACACCAGTCCGTGCATCTGACCGGAGAAGCTCAATCCCTCGATTTCCGAAGGTTGCACGCCAGACACTTCCAGCAACTTGCGCAAGGAAAGAATGGTTTGCTCTACCCAATCTTCGGGATTTTGTTCACTGTATCCAGCCTTGGGCTGGTACAACGGATATGCCTCGGATGCTTCAAATGCCACTTTTCCTTCACGATTGACCAACACGGTTTTGACCGCGCTGGTTCCAAGATCGACACCAATTACGTAACTCATAGGTTAACTCCTCTCGTTTATCACAGGTTATATCCACGAAAGATCCAAGTACACATGAAAGTCACTCCGTGATCAGAAAACCCTTGGATCGCCGTTACCCCCAGATTTCCTTTAATCCCTTTGAAAAGGGAGAAATCCGGGGATAAATGCGCACGCTCCGCTTCCTCGGGTCCTTTCTGCTCACTCCGTTTTGCATGCATGATCCTGGACACACATGGATATGAAACGAGTAAAACATACTCGTTCTTATAACAGAAAGATTGATCCAATGACCTTGATTCGTCATTGGTTATAAATGAAACCTCTCAATTAAACATGTAACCACTTCGTGATCAGAAAACCTTCAGATCGCCGTTACCCCCGGATTTTTCTCATTCCCTTTCCAAGGGTAAAATCCGGGGATAAATGCGAACGCTTCGCTTCTTCAGGTCCTTTCTGATCTCTTCGTTTAGCATGTAATTATTCATTTATATCAAAAATTTAAAAACCGCGTTGTTTGTTTAATCAAAAAACCGTCCCCGTCTTCCCAAGGGAAAGTCGGGGACGGTCCGAATGTCATGCTTGTTCAGGCGTTCCATGGTACAAGCTAATCTTGTGCATAGGCTAGTTTGGACACTAATGTCCAACACATATGAGTTGAGTAACCATCGGTGGTCGACATGCACCCACCCTGCCTATCCGATATTAGTCAGCCAGGATGTACTGGTTGAGTTGCGCTCTCAGCAATTCCTGACGTCCGGATTGGTTTTTGCGTGGGCTTTCGTTGTTGAGTGCATACTCAGCAAGGGAAGCAAGTGTTGCTTTACCTGCAACCACATCTGCACCGATACCTTCGCTGAAGCTGCTGTAACGTTTTTCGATGAAGTCATCGAATACGCGATCTTCGATCAGTTTTGCTGCTACTTTCAGACCTTTTGCATACGTGTCCATACCTGCGATGTGTGCCAGGAACAGATCGTCTGCTTCGAAGGAACCACGACGTACTTTTGCGTCAAAGTTCACACCACCGCGGCCGATACCGCCGTTTTTCAATACTTCATACATTGTCAACGTAGCATCGTACATGTCAACCGGGAACTCATCTGTATCCCAACCGATCAGCATATCGCCTTGGTTCGCATCGAGGGAACCGAGCATACCGTTTGTACGAGCAACGCGGATTTCGTGATCAAATGTGTGACCAGCCAGTGTAGCATGGTTCGCTTCCAGGTTGAGTTTGAAGTGTTTGTCCAAACCGTATTTTTGCAAGAAAGCAATGGAAGTTGCTGCATCATAATCATATTGGTGTTTCGTTGGCTCTTTTGGTTTAGGCTCGATCAGGAATTGTGCGTCAAAGCCAATTTCCTTCGCGTAGTCTACAGCCATGTGGAACATACGAGCAATGTTGTCTTGCTCCAGTTGCATGTCTGTGTTCAGCAATGTGTCGTAACCTTCACGACCGCCCCAGAATACATAGTTTTCAGCGCCCAGGCGTTTACCAACTTCCAGACCTTTTTTGATCTGTGCTGCAGCGTGAGCATACACGTCTGCGTTGCAAGTGGAAGCTGCACCAAACATGAAGCGTGGGTTCGAGAACATGTTCGCCGTGTTCCAGAGCAGTTTTTTGCCGCTGGATTTCATATGATCTTCAATCAGATCAACGATTGTATCAATGTTGCTGTAGAACTCGCGCAGGTTGTTGCCTTCTGGTGCGATGTCCACATCGTGGAAACAGAAGAACGGGAGATTCATTTTTTCCAAAAATTCAAATGCCGCTTCCACGCGTACTTTCGCGAGGTCCAGACCTGAGTATTTATCCCACGAACGAACAGCTGTCTCCGCACCAAATGGGTCACTGCCGCCTGCAGTTAATGTATGCCAGTAAGCCATGCCAAAACGGAAATGTTCTTCCATCGATTTGCCGGCTACCACTTCTTCCGGATTATAATGTTTAAAAGCAAAAGGATTCTTGGAATCTTTACCTTCAAATGCAATTTTATTAACGGATTCAAAATAGGCCATGTGTAAAATGCCTCCTCAATAGTTTTAAGAAATCGTTTACACCGTTATCCTATCACATCGAATTTACTTTGTCTATTGGTTAAACAAAGTAAAATAAAATTGTTTTTTACATGTTTGTTTACGCTATAATAGTCGAATAACTTGTTTCGGATGTGGGTCAGAACCCTTTTATCAGAAGAATAGGAGTGCCTTAACCATATGAAAATTACCGGAGACCAGATGCTGGTCAAAAAAATAAACAAGTCGATCGTTCTGGATACGATCCGGCGCCATGCCCCTCTTTCTCGCGCACGAGTGTCCGAGGTTACGGGGCTGAACAAAGCAACGGTATCCAACCTGGTTGCTGATCTGATCAGTGATGACCTGGTGCAGGAGATCGGCCCTGGGGAATCCAGCGGCGGACGTAAACCACTTATGCTGCTGTTTCGAGGGACATCCGGCTATGCAGTCGGTCTGGAACTCAGTGTGACCCATTTGAAAGGCGTGCTTACTGATCTGGAAGGACACATCATTACAGAGTACGCAGTGGCCTTGGAACATCATGACGTGTCCTCTGTGCTGGAGCAATTGAAATTGGCAGCAAAACAGCTCATTGAAGCAGCTCCTGCTTCCCCTCACGGTGTCATTGGCATCGGTATCGGAGTGCCCGGCATGGTGGATGAGGCAGGAACGGTCCTGTTTGCACCCAACCTAGGGTGGGAGAAGGTAGCTCTGCGCTCCATGCTTGAAGAAGAATTTGAACTGCCTGTAACGATCGATAATGAAGCCAATGCTGGCGCTCATGGAGAGTTGAATTTTGGCGCAGGTATCGGTGTCCGCCACATGATCTACATCAGTGCAGGCATGGGGATTGGTTCAGGCATCATGGTAGATGGTGAATTATACAAAGGCGCGTGGGGCTACGCAGGAGAAACAGGCCATATGTCCATTGAAGCGGAAGGTCTGCCCTGCTCCTGTGGTAATCGTGGTTGCTGGGAGTTATACGCATCGGAAAAAGCCTACGAGCACCCGGACCATCAGCTAAAATTACCTGCTCATACCACACGCGAGCTTATTTATCATGCGGAGCAAGGCCACGAGACTGTTCAGGAATTATACAACACGATTGGACGCAAACTGGGGATTGGCATAACCAACATCGTTAACAGTTTCAATCCGGAACGTATTATCATTGGTGGTCCGCTTTCTGAAGCAGGTCCCTGGATTGAAACGGCGTTAAAACAAGTTGTCGAGGAACGTACATTACCTTATCACCGCCGCAGTTTGCAGATTGAATGGGCAGCTCTGGGCAGCCGTTCCACCCGTGTTGGTGCCGCTTACTCTGCGATATCCCAGTTTTTAGGTAAAATTAGGGTGTCTGTCTAATAACAGTTGAAAATTGACATCATTTCGCCCCATTTCCTCCCTTTTTGTTAAAGAAATCCAGATGTATAATGGGGTTATGTGATTTTTGTCATGGCTGTGTGAATCAAGCTGTGTTAATTCCGATAACGAAACGGAGTGAAAAAAAGCGTGACCTACGTGGATACTTCAGATATCTCGGCGCAAATGTTTGTCACCGTACTCCTGTTCCTGATTGTGCTTGCGCCCCTGTTCAGCCTTGGCATACTCCGATTGTTCCAGAGCAAAAAGAAGGCTGGTTTCATGTACATGCTGTCAGGATTGCTGGTGTATGTTGTATTTCAGACTTTCATGAGTATTTTTTTCTAGATCATATTCTGCGTTTGCACAAAAAACCGTACCCTTCCGGGTACGGTTCTTTCTATATCCTAACGGCTCGCGAAAACCGGAATTGCATATGAATCGAAAATTTCTTTCAACACATGATAATTCAGATAATCAGCCTGATTTAAGCGTCCAATGCTTTGGCAAATTGAGTTTTGTTCATACCCAGAATGCGGTGTTCACCAATGACAGTCAATGGCACGGCACGTACACCCATGTCCCATACTTGTTGAGCAAATTCATCGCTAGTTTCGATGTTGCGCTCTTCATATGAAATACCTTTGTCAGCCAGGAACGTTTTTACGGATTTGCAGTTCGGGCAGTTCGTTGATGTATATACAATTACGTTTTCCATGTTTAATTCACCTCATATGGTTTTATATTAATCTATAGTTTGGTTGGAATCAGCTCATTCTATTACAGAACAACTGCGCTGTGCTCCAAGCTCTCAATGTATTTCTCTGTGTCCATGGCAGCCATACATCCGCTACCTGCAGCTGTGATCGCTTGTTTGTAACGTGTATCCTGAACGTCACCACATGCAAATACGCCTGGGATGTTTGTCTCGGATGTACCTGGTGTAGTCAGGATATATCCATGTTCGTCCGTAGTGATCTGTCCGCCAAGGAAACCAGTGTTTGGTGTGTGACCGATCGCTACGAATACGCCGCTTGCCGGAATCACTTCTTCTTCACCTGTTTCGTTGTTCAACACTTTCAGTCCGGTTACGCCGTTGTCGCCAGCAAGTACTTCGAGTGGTGTACGGTTCAAAGCCATTTCTACTTTTTCGTTGCTGCGTGCACGATCTTGCATGATTTTGGAGCCACGCAGTTCTTCACGACGGTGTACCAGTGTTACTTTGGAACCGAAACGGGACAGGAAGCTTGCTTCCTCAAGAGCAGAGTCGCCACCACCGATGACGATAATTTCTTTGTTACGGAAGAAGAATCCATCACATGTTGCACATGTGCTGACACCGCGGCCTACATTCGTTTCTTCGCCAGGGATACCCAGGTATTTAGCAGTTGCGCCTGTAGACAGGATCAATGTTTCCGATACGAGTTCACCCATACCTTCAACTTGAATCTTGAATGGACGCTCACTCATGTCGATGTTGTTCACCCAGCCTGTGCGGAATTCAGCACCGAAGCGCTCAGCTTGTTTACGCATGTTATCCATCAGCTCAGGACCCATAATACCATCAGGGAAACCTGGGAAGTTCTCCACTTCAGTCGTTGTTGTCAGTTGGCCACCAGGTTGTGGTCCTTCAATAACGAGTGGGTTCAAGTTGGCACGTGCCAGATAGATTGCTGCTGTAAGCCCTGCAGGGCCTGTTCCAATAATAATTGATTTATACATGTATAGTTCCTCCCCCGGGTTCTGCAAAAAGGTTAGACCCTCCGGCATCAAAAGCTTAGGCTTTTGCATACACTAGAACGAAAAGCCTACATCATGTCCACAAGTCCTGCCTGTGAAATGACAATGGCCCTATGCAGAAACGGAATTCTAATTTATAATCATTCTAATCTGTTGTTCATTATGATCTCTTTTATGTACGGTGTCAATGCTCGGCAGCGATTATGAAGAAGTCTTCATCAGGAGGGAAAATGGAAGCATGAACGATGCACTCATTGGCAGTTTTATATCAGCCATGTCTACCGGCCTAGGGGCCGTACCAATTCTATTTATGCGCAAAATATCGCACCGTCTACGTGATATCTTGCTGGCATACGCCGCAGGTATTATGACCTCGGCCTCGGTGTATAATCTCATTCCGGAAGCGCTTGGCCAATCAAATCTCTTTGTACTTGCATTTGGTATTATGCTTGGTAGCCTGGTTCTACTGGTGCTGGAGATGAAGATTCCACACGTCGATCTGGAGAATCCCGAGAAAATGCCTTTTAAAATTGAAACCAAAGCCTTCATGATTATTGCAGCCATCACCATGCATAACCTGCCAGAAGGGTTATCCGTTGGCGTTAGCTATGCAAGCTCGGATGAGAACCTGGGCAATCTCATTGCCTTCTCCATCGGATTGCAGAATGCACCGGAAGGATTCTTGGTGGCCCTCTTTCTTGTGAACCAGAACATTGGCCGCTTCAAAGCACTGGGTATTGCCACCCTGACCGGAGCGGTAGAGATTATTACAGCTATGATTGGTTACACCTTGAGCAGTCTCGTAGCTGGTCTTGTGCCTTATGGTCTGGCCTTTGCAGCCGGTGCGATGATGTTCATTGTTTATAAGGAACTTATTCCCGAGAGTCACGGCGATGGCAATGCACGTGTGGCGACGATGTCCTTTTTGCTCGGGCTCATCACGATGATTGGTCTAACCGAACTGTTTTAATTGAAGACTAAAGAACCCGAGCGAACAGTCCAAGACTGTCGACCGGGTTCTTTGTTTAGCCACAAATGAAGATTCCATGAAATTACTGGGATCGTCTGTCAGAGGTATTGCGCCCTCTCCTGATCAGGATTGGAGGAAACGAATCAGTTCCGAATTGAATTTTTCCAATTCATCATAGAATGCACCATGACCGCTCTCTTCAAAAGCAATCAGTTGAGACGAAGCGATACCTTGGTGCATCTGCTCGGCGAATTCAAACGGACAGATCTCATCCTTTTTCCCGTGCAAAATGGCTGTCGGCACCTGAATGGAACTCAGTTCACCTCGTAAGTCCTCATCCCGCAACGCAATTGCACTGCGAATGGTACCATAAGATGAAGCCTCCATGCCAAGCGCGTGGAACCAATCCATGAATGGCTGGCTGTGTTTCTTCGCAAAGAACATGCCGCCAAACGTCTCCAGCAACTTCGGACGATCTGCGAAGATCGGCTCAATGATCTGCTCGTTCAACTGCTCTGGAGTCAATCCATATGGATAACCTTCACGCTGTGTGAACACAGGTGCTGCCGCAGATAACAAGGCCAGCTTGGAGACACCATGTCCCTTATGGCGAGCCATGTAATGAACTGCGATCGCTCCACCCATGGAGAACCCTGTGAGTACCGCGTCTGTCAGCTCCAACTCATCGATAACGGCACGAACATCGTCTGCCATGCGATCATAATCATATCCTGTGGAAGGTTTATCCGATAAGCCATATCCTCTAAAATCTATCGCGATGGCACGAATGCCATGGTTCGGAAGTACGTTCAATTGGTATTCAAACATTTTATAATTAACAGGCCAGCCGTGCAAAAAGACAACCGGGGTTCCTTCGCCAATATCTTCAACATATACTTTTACATTTGGTTCCACTTGTACATAACGTCCCATATTTCACAGCTCCCTTATTATCGAATCGTCTCTTCGAAACATTACCCGCTGACCCAAGGTTCAAACGTGAGCCGTTCAATCAGCCGCATACTACAGGCGAAACCAATTAACGATTTTCCTCTCCAAATCTGATTACCGCAGCAGCCTAAGCCCATTCAGAATAACCAGAATTGTACTGCCTTCATGACCTACCACACCTAGAGGCAATGCAACGTCTTGGAGGAAGTTACCCGCAATTAAAGCCAGAATAACGGTAATGGCAAAAAACATATTCTGCTTCACCGTGCGCTGTGCTCGACGAGCCTGCCCAATCACCCAAGCGATCTCTTCAATGTTATCGTTCATGAGTACCGCATCGGCGACCTCGAGTGCAGTTCCGCTGCCGGACAATCCCATCCCCATACCCACAGTAGCTGCAGCAAGTGCTGGTGCATCATTGACGCCATCCCCTACCATTAACACAGGACCATACTTTTTGCGGAGCGCTTGGACCTGCTTCACTTTATCTTCAGGCAGCAAATCTGCATAGACCATACTTACCCCCGTTTCACGTGCAATCACAGAAGCTGATCTGACTCGATCTCCTGTTAACATCGCAACTTTAACACCCATCGCTTCAAGCTTTCTCACTGCAGCTGCTGCCTGAGGCCGTACCGTATCCCGCATGGCGATCAGCCCGACCAATTCACCATCAGCCATCACAACGGATACGGTTTTTCCTTCCCCCTCAAGACGGGAGCGTACATCGTCCCACTCAGAAGACACATTCACAGGGTTAACACCCTGTTTATCTGGATCATCAACGTTAGCGTCTTTTATCTTCTCTGACTGCATTGATCCCAGTACATCTGTTTTGCCAATGCTCCAGACCACACCATTTATAGTTCCTTCGATACCCCAGCCTGTTAGAGCCTGTACGTGCTCCGCTTCCTGAAGTGTAATGTTCTCCTTGTTCGCCTGATCTACGATGGCACGAGCCAAGGGGTGCATGGAGATGTTCTCAATCGCCGCTACCGCAGCTAACAGCTGGGTACGATCTACATGTTCAGCCGTAATAATATCGGTGACTTGCGGGGTGCCCATGGTCAATGTACCTGTTTTGTCAAAAGCCACGACCTGCGTGCGAGCCATATTCTCCATATGGGCACCTCCCTTGAAAAGAATGCCCCGGCGGGCGCTGCTGGACATCGCGGACAGCATAACAGGCATGATGGAAGACACCAATGCACAAGGAGAAGCAACCACCAGAAATACCATCGCTTTGTAAAATGCCTCATTCCATGTCCAGCCAAGCAGCAGCGGAGTTCCTGCAATGACAAGTAAAGTCACCCCTACAACAATACGTGCGTAAATTCCTTCAAACCGCTCCATGAAACGCTGGGAATCCGGCACTTCTGCCTGCGCTTCTTCCACCATTTTAATGATTTTGCCAAACAGTGACCCTTCAGCCGATTTTGTAACCTCTACGTATAAGGCGCCCTCCCCGTTTACCGTACCTGCATAGACTTCATCCCCCGCAACTTTGTCCACAGGCAGGGATTCTCCAGTAATGGACGACTGATTGATAAAAGAACTCCCCCGGTACACCACGCCATCCGCAGGAATCAGTTCTCCCGGTTTGACCAACAGCAGATCACCCGGCTGCAGATCATCAATAGCCACGAGATTCATCTGTCCATCTTCAATACGCAGTGCAGTCTCCGGCTTAAGTGCGAGCAACGATGAGATATCCTCATGACTGCGCTCTGTCGCATAACTTTCCAACGCACCACTGAGTGCAAAAATAAAGATAAGCATCGCGCCTTCATTCCAGTAACCGATGGCTGCTGCCCCAAGGGATGCGGCAATCATCAGCAGATTTACATCCAGATCACGGTCCTTAACCAGTGTCTCGATACCTTCCTTCGCTTTGGTCCAACCGCCCACGGCATACGCCACAATGTAGAGCATGATGGATAAGGTACCAAAATACGGTGCAGTTCCCCAGGCAATCAGCATCAACAGCCCGCTGCCCAATGCAGATTGCATCTCTTTATTCTGCATCATGGCTTTAAAATCAGGTTTCTTGCCCCGATTGGGGCCGGGTGTTTGGGATGAGCGTTGTTCTGCTTGTTTCTGTCTGTGTAGAGGTTGATGTATCGCTTGCATATGAATCACGTTCCTTTCGAATGGTAGGTTTGCGGATAGTGAATGTGCTCAAGTTCCGCTTCCAGAAATGAAGTTGTATTGAGAATGAGAGCCATTGTTAATGCCCTAAAAATGACACATGCTGCTGCGGGAATCCCGCAGCAGCATGGTTTTGTGAATGATTTTACAATAATCTCGAATGAGAATGATAATCATTTTTGTACTTGTGCAATTATTTTTACCCAATACAACTTTTAATCAGTATATGCCTGTGATCCTCATTTGTAAATGGGTATTTTCTTGATATTCTGCAAATAGATAAATAAAAGCCGCCAGTCCTTAAAGGATGGCGACTACCAGATTATTTATTTTTACGCGCCTACACTTGCTCCCTGACTTGCTTTGATGGCTTGCTCCAGATCATAGATAATGTCTTGAATGTTCTCCGTACCCACAGACAGACGAATCAACTCCGGATTAACCCCTGCTGCGGTTTGTTCATCTTCGGTCAACTGCGCGTGAGTTGTACTTGCCGGGTGAATAATCAGTGACTTGGAATCGCCCACGTTCGCAAGGTGAGAGAACAGTTTTACACTTTCAATCAATTTGCGACCTGCGTCCGCACCACCTTTGATTCCAAAGGTCAGAATGGCACCCTGCCCTCTTGGCAGATACTTCTGTGCAAGCTCGTAAGAACCGTGGCTCGGCAGACCTGCATAACTAACCCAAGACACGTCCTCATGTTTCTCAAGGAATTGCGCAACCGCAAGGGCGTTGCTACTATGACGCTCTACGCGCAGATGTAACGTCTCCAGTCCTTGCAGCAACAACCAGGAGTTGAATGGAGAGATCGTTGCACCCAGGTCACGCAATAGCTGTACACGAGCTTTGATAATATAAGCAATCGGTCCAACCGCTTCCGTATATACAACACCGTTATAACTGGAGTCCGGCTCCGTCAATCCAGGGAACTTGCCACTTGCTTTCCAGTCAAATTTTCCGCTATCCACGATAACGCCACCAATGGATGTACCATGACCCCCAATAAATTTCGTTGCAGAGTGAACGACAATATCTGCGCCATGTTCGATGGGACGAAGCAGGTACGGACTTGGGAACGTATTATCCACGATCAAAGGAATTCCATGTTCATGAGCGATAGCTGCTACCGCTTCAATATCAAGTACATTCCCCTTTGGATTACCGATCGTTTCGGCATACAATGCTTTCGTTTTCTCCGTAATCGCTGCCCGGAAATTCTCAGGATCACTGGAATCCACAAATTTCACGTCCAAACCCAGTTTCGGCAAAGTTGTCGAGAACAGATTGTATGTACCTCCATACAAACTCGCCGAAGACACGATCTCATCACCTGCACCAGCAATATTCAGAAGTGAAAACGTAATGGCTGCTTGACCAGAAGCTGTAGC
Organism: Paenibacillus sp. CF095; assembly: GCF_900101225.1. Lineage (NCBI taxonomy): Bacteria > Bacillati > Bacillota > Bacilli > Caryophanales > Paenibacillaceae > Paenibacillus > Paenibacillus sp. CF095. The sequence goes on along the minus strand of NZ_FMZN01000006.1, from coordinate 176,404 downwards.
CAGCGCGCCAGCTCCGCCTTCCAACGCTGCAATCCGTTGCTCAAACACGTCGGTTGTTGGATTCATCAAACGGGTATAGATGTTGCCAAACTCTTTCAAACCAAACAGGTTAGCTGCATGCTCGGTGTCCTTGAATCCATAGGATGTTGTCTGATACAAGGGTACAGCTCGTGCGTTGGTGGTTGGATCAATCTCCTGGCCTGCATGAATTGCCAATGTTTCAAATGAAAGCTCACGTTCGTTTGACATAAATCTGAATCCTCCCTCGATATATACGTTCTTGAAGTTCCTGATGTCTTCACATGGTGGCATATGTTTTCCATATTCTCTCACAAGATGTCGTATTTGAAAAGACTTATTTCCGATTGTTCCGATAAGAAAAATTAAATATGTACACTATTTATTTCTGTACTAAAAAAACCTTTGCCCTCGCAAAGGTTTTTCAGCTACTTTGGCTTAGGTATGCAATACCGAAGCCAGGGTTTGGTTAGACCCGAACTGCACTCCATACTTCACGCAAATGTTTGGCTGCAGGTACAGCTTCCTCCGCAGTTACGCCTTCAAGTGAAATATCGATATGTGGCTTATACGTTTTTAGCAATTCAAAAAATAACGGGTAATCCAGTATTCCTGCCCCAGGTACTGGGTTGAACTTCTCTCCCTGTGCATCAAAGGCTACATCTTTGGCATGGATCACAATCATGCGCTGATACAGCGATTCCATCACCTCGCGCAAGAAAGCCCCTTGATCTGCAGCATGTGGTTGCTTGATCAGATTACACGGGTCGAACAGCATCCCCAGATTCGATGAAGGAATCTCTTCAAACAAACGTGTCATATGTTCATGGGTATGAAGAGTATGTGTGGACACAGGCTCAATCGCCGCATGCACGCCCCATTTCTCCGCTTCCTCAGCCAACTCCTCAACCGTTTCTTTCAGCACACTCCACGCCTTCTCTTCATATCCATCCGGATGTGTATCCTGATAGGTGTCCAAGCCCCCGGTCTCCGTTGCTACCATGCTGCAACCAAAATCCCGGGCATAACGCAGATGCTCCTTGAATCGATCAATGTCCGCACGTCGTCTTACTGGATCAGGGTCAATCGGATTAATATAACAGCCCAGTACTGCAATCTTCACCCCGCGCTGTGCAAATTGATCTCCGATCTCATTTGCCAGTCCGGGGCTCAGCTTGCCATTTGATGAGTCCACATCTGATAATGCTTTGGCCAGCGCCAGCTGTACGGAATTAAATCCGTTATCCGCAATCGTCTGTGCAAGCTGTGCTGTAGGCTGTTTGCCAAATGTATGTGCCAGAATACCAAGTTTCATCTCACTGCCTCCTTATGCTAATCCGATTATCAAACGATTAACGTGCCATCCAGCCTCCATCGACATTCAGCACATGACCATTCAGATAATCCGAAGCGGCAGATGCCAGAAAGACAACCGGGCCTTTCAGATCTTCTGGTGTTCCCCAACGCCCCGCAGGAATACGGGCTGTAATATCCCGGTACCGATTCTCGTCCGCACGGATCTGGGTAGTATTATCGGTTTCCATATAACCAGGTGCGATACCGTTAATCTGGATTCCCTTCCCTGCCCATTCATTGGCGAGTGCTTTGGTTAAACCGGCAACGCCATGTTTACTGGCTGTATATCCTGGCACGTTGATCCCACCTTGATAGGACAACATGGAAGCAATATTAATGATTTTGCCACTTCCGCGTTCAATCATATGTCTGCCTGCCAATTGGCTTAGGAAAAATACAGTGTTCAGGTTCAGACCAATTACATCATGCCAGTCCTGCCCTGCATGATCAGCCGCAGGTGTGCGACGGATGATTCCGGCATTGTTGACGAGAATGTCAATTCTGCCCTGGAACGCAAGCGCCTGTTCGAACACAGCCGACAACTCATCTTCACGACTTAAATCCGCTTCAATCACATAAGCCTTGCGTCCGAGTGCTTCAATGGCACTTGCCGTTGCCGCAGGCTTGGAATAAGAGACCAGCACCACATCAGCACCTGCTTCTGCCAAACCAATGGCCATCCCTTGTCCAAGTCCTCCCGAGGTACCTGTCACCAGTGCAACTTGTCCGCTTAAATCAAATGGGTTCATGAATGATTCCTCCGCATGGTTTTGATATGCAATCCTTAGAGCCGTCCGTTCTTTAATCCCATGAATTATGAATGAGGTTAACTTTGATAATCCACTGTGACACCGCTCTGCTCGTATAAGGCAGCCGTCTCTTCATCCAGACGACTATCGCTGATAATGTAGTCCAGTTCCGAACACTGGGCAAAAGTCCGAAGTGCAAATTGTCCAAATTTATAATGATCCACAACGCCGTATACTTGCTGCGAGGCAGATATCATTGCTTTTTTCAAAGGAACCAGATCTCCCGTGTATATGGATAATCCAAATTCGGGATGAAGGGCTGTCGTGGATATAAAGGCTTTATGAATGTTAAGACTGGATATAAACGCAGCCGTATCATCCCCAACCAACATATTCCGTACACGCGCCCCGCCAGGCACAACCAGTCGCACTTGCTCCTTTTTGGTCAACTCCGCAATAATGAACAGGTCATTGGTCACCACCGTCAGTGGTTGATTATCGAGACGTTTGGCCATCTCCAGCGTGGTGCTGCCACCATCGAGGGCAACGATATCTCCAGGTCGAATGTAAGTAAGGGCACGTTCAGCAATCTCCGTCTTCTCCGGATGATGCTTCTCGGTAACTCCGCGGCTATTCAAGATGCCATACTGATCATTCTGAGCCAGCATAGCACCACCGTGGACACGTACGAGCAGTCCCATACTCTCCAACTTGTCGAGATCCTCTCGCACTGTTTTCCCAGTCACCTGCAGCAACTCACTCAGATCACTGACGGTTACTTCCTGGCGCTCCAGCAGAGCCTCCATAATTTTTTCATGTCTTTTCAATGGATTCATCATAATCAACTTCCTATACTACCTGAGTAAAATGATAGTTTCACACTTACACTTCGGGTACAGAAAACCTTCCGATCACTCTTATCCCCATATTTCCTTTGATCCCTTATTTAAAGGGAGAAATCTGGTGATAAAGGCAAGCTTATGCTTTCGAAGCAGCTTTCTTTCCAGAAAGCTTTTAGCTTCGCTTCTTCTGGTCCTTTCTGTACCCTCCGTTCTAGTGTCTACCCTGTCAATTTAACTCAGACATCTGTAATTTATTATTTCAGGTCTTTCATGGCTACGCCGTCCATATCTTCGAACGTCTGGTTCTCGCCAGCCATCGCCCAACAGAAGGTGTAATTGCTTGTACCCACACCACTGTGAATGGACCAGCTTGGGGAAATAATCGCCTGGCGATCACGTACAACCAGATGGCGTGTTTCGTTTGGCTCACCCATCATATGAAATACAACACCGTCTTCAGGCAAGTTCCAGTACAAGTATACTTCGGAACGGCGGTTATGGGTATGTGCAGGCATGGTGTTCCACATGTTCCCCTTGTCGAGTTCGGTAATACCCATTACCAACTGACAACTCTGAATTCCACCTTCTCCTTGGTGAATGTAACGATAGATTGTACGTTCATTGGACGTTTCGATGCTGCCCAGATGATTCGGCTGAGCTTGTTCTTGTGTTGCTTTTACTGTTGGATAGGTGTGGTGAGCCGGTGTGGATACAAAATAGAATTGGGCAGGTTGAGCCTTGTCACTGCTCGTGAACACAACTTCCTTCACACCTCTACCGATGTAGAGACATTCCTTCGCTCCAATCTCATAACCTTGTCCGTCCGCTGTCACTGTTCCGTGACCACCGACATTAATGATACCGATTTCACGGCGCTCCAGGAAAAAGTTCGTTCCGATATCCTTCAGGTCCACTTCAAGGGTAATGTCCTTACTCTCAGGTACAGCCGTTCCCACAATATAACGATCCACATGAGAATACACCGTTACCAATTCATCGGTTGCAAACAGTTGCTCCATCAAAAATTCCTCACGCAGGCGAGATGTATCATACGTTTTCACTTCATTGGGATGTGCAGCATAACGATTTTCCATTATTAATCCATTCCTTTCGTCATTTAAATTAGTTGGTATTGAGTTTGATAATGTTCATATAAGTTCATTTTAGTTCATTATGTATCTTTTGTGTACCTTTATTTTCGAAAAAATAATTTTCTGCGATAAAACATTTATGATTCTAACTGTCTTCGATCTAATACAAGACATGGTCAGTCAAAGGAGATGCAAGCTATGGATTACCAATCGTGGATCGGAGTATCTACTCCTCCCAAGAAAATGGTAGTGGAATCGGAGGTAACAGTCCAAGTACTGCAATAACGGCTGCCATAATCGCAGTAAACATTATATCTTTAATCTTCACAACAAGGCACCCAATATGAATTAGTTGTTAATTACGCATTCTTTATGTTGAGTTTTTTCTATGTCTTATGTATTACTGTAATAAGAGAACCTTCCCTTCGATACCCGATTCAGCCGCTGCAATAGCCTGGTGTACATTCGTTAGTTCATACGTCGCCCCAATGTTTGCCATGACAAGTCTCCCTGCTCTGACCAGCTCTATCACCTCATGAAATACCTGTTCCCAGCGTTCTTGCGAACAGCGTTCCACCCAATGCTTTAACCAGAAAAGTTTCACTTGAACTTGTGTTCCCCGGGTTACTTCATGCCATAAAGGTGTGATACCGGAAAGCAGTCCTACACTGATGACCGTCCCATTTGGTTTAAGGTAACTGACTAACTGTTCCCCGTCTGTCCCTCCAATACAATCCACGACTGCATCAGCACCGCACCCCTCTGTTAATTCCGTAATTCTAGCCTGTAGCAACTCGTTCGTCGTATTGATAACAGAAACTGCTCCAAGACGATACAGTTCAGCAGTATGACGATCATCTCTCGTAAGCGCAATCAACTTAAATCCATTGATTTTTGAGATCTGTGCAAAGATTCGTCCGATCGCAGATCCCCCTGCATTCACAATCAGGGTATCACCATACGTAAGCTTAAGCACCTCTGTACAGATCAACCAAGCCGTCACCGGATTAATATAGAGCTGACTGGCTGATTGATCATCGATATCATTCGGCACAATAATCGTATGTTGCTCCAAAGTCTTCACGACGTCCTGCCAAGTATTCTCACCTTTTAGCGGCAAGACACGGCGCCCCAACATTTGATTGGATACTCCCGGTCCTACTGCTTCTACTATCCCCACACCCTCAAACCCGGGAACAGCTGGTAAACGGGTACGATGCGGGTAAGCTCCTCGAACAGGAATGATATCGGAGGGATTAATAGGCCGAGCATACATCCTCACTGCTAATTCACCGGGGCCAGGGGGTATCACATCTTTTTCTTCCATACATAACACTTCACATGGTTTGCCAAAACGATAATAACGGATTACCCTAGCTTTCATTGGTACATCTCCTAAAATAATTTTGCTAAAATAGCTCTAGCTAAAATATTGAATATATTGACAGAGTGTATAACAATAGTATCAATGGTAAATTATTTCATCAATGACTTATTATGATATTTACAACTTTTTTTCATTAAAATATGCGATAACTTCTGCTTAGAAAAAAAAAGAGCCCCACAACCTTGAATTCCAAGGTCGTGAAGCTCTTCATCATATGAATTAATGTGCAACAGCATTGTTAAGCATGATCCAGATCGAACCAATTACGATGGTCATCATAATCAGTAATCCGAAAATAAGGGCCATGACATTCCAGCGTGGTTTCTCTGTTTCACGGATATGCATGAAGAAGAAGAGTTGAACCACAAACTGAAGTGCAGCTGTACCAAGAATCACAATGAGTGTACCTGTTTTGCCCATCATGTCGTTCAAAACCACCACAAGTGGAATGATTGTCAGTACGACGGACAGAATGAAGCCGATGACATAAGACTTCAGTGAGCCATGTTGTTCATGGCCGTGGGAATCATGTGAGTTGTGCTCTGCCATCTACATCACCCCCATGAGATAGACGATCGACAGGAGGAAGATCCATACGACGTCCAAGAAGTGCCAATACAAGCTGATGACGTTGATCTTACCGCGAGTAACGTCGGTAATCCCACGTTTTTTCAGTTGGAACATGAGTCCGATCATCCAGATCAGACCAAGCGATACGTGAAGTCCGTGAGTACCCACGAGGGTGAAGAATGCACCAGAAGCCGCACTCGTCGTGTAACTAAAACCTTCGTGAACCATCTCAACAAATTCGTAAACCTCCAGGGCGATAAAGCTTGCACCCAGAACAGCTGTAACAATCAGCCAGTTAATCAATTGTTTCACTTTACCCTGGTTCATTGCCAGAACGGCAAGTCCGCTCGTAAATGAACTCGTGAGCAAGATAAATGTCTCGGCGATAACGCCAGGCATTTTGATCAGTTCGGACAAAATCGGTCCGCCCGCCGAATTGTCACGCAACACAATGAAGGTTGCGAACAATACGGAGAACAAGATAACGTCGGAAATCAGGAAGAACCAGAATCCGAGAATTTTCATTTCCTGTGGATCATGGTGGCCATGGTCATGACCATGCGCATGATTCTCACCGTGCTTAGCGGCTGCTTGAGCCATCTATACCGACCCCCTTAACGACGCTTCGGTACGCTTAATTTCGTCGACCGGAATGTAATAATCCGTATCGTAAGAGAATGAACGGGCGATCATACAGATGCCTACGCCAGCAAGTCCGAGAATCGCCATCCACAGCCAACCGAATACGAAGCCGAAACCAGCAACGAACCAGAAGACAGACATGATGAACGGAATCGAAGAATTCTTCGGCATGTGAATCGGCTCAAGCGGTTGCTCAGGCGGATAGATGCCTTTGGCACGACGTTCTTTCTCTTCCCACCACTCATCAATATCATCTCCGCGCGGTGTAACAGCGAAGTTATATTCAGGAGCTGGTGAAGGAATCGACCACTCGAGCGTACGACCATCCCATGGATCGCCGGAAGCTTTAAGTGTTTTGTATTTGCGAATACCGTCTGCAATTTGTGCAACTTGGAACAAGAATCCGACACCCATCAGGAACGCCCCGATTGTGGATACGAAGTTCAATTCCCACCAGCCAGTATCCCAGCCGTATGTGCTCAGACGACGTGTCATACCCATCAGACCGACAGCGTACTGCGGCATGAAGCAGACATAGAAACCAATATTCCAAGTCCAGAATGCCCATTTGCCCAGTTTCTCTTCGAGTTGGAAACCGAACATTTTAGGCCACCAGTAATACAGACCAGCGAAGTATCCGAAGACAACGCCACCGATCAATACTTGGTGGAAGTGGGCAATCAGGAAGTAACTGTTGTGGAACTGGAAGTCAGCAGGAGCAACGGATAACAGAACGCCTGTCATACCCCCGACAATAAAGCACGGGATAAAGGCAAGTGTCCACATCATCGGAGTCGCCATGCGAATCCTTCCTCGATACATGGTAAACAGCCAGTTAAATATCTTAACCCCTGTTGGAATAGCAATCAACATCGTAGTTACGGCGAAGAATGCATTCACGTCCGCTCCTGAACCCATCGTGAAGAAGTGATGCGCCCATGTAAAGAAGGACAGGAAGCTGATAATTAACATTGCAAATACCATTGACTTGTAACCAAACAGTTTTTTCCGAGAGAAGGTACTTACAATCTCGGAGAACACACCGAATGCCGGCAAGACGACAATGTATACCTCAGGGTGACCCCACATCCAGATCAAGTTGATATACATCATTGGGTTACCGCCCAGATCAAGTGTGAAGAAATGCGCCCCGGCAAACCTGTCGAGGAATAACAATGCAAGTGTCACGGTCAAGATCGGGAAAGCAAACAAGATAATGATACAAGTGGAGAATACCGACCATGTGAACATCGGCATTTTCATCCATCTCATGCCTGGCGCACGCATTTTAATGATGGTAACCAGGAAGTTGATACCGGTAGCCAGGGAACCGATACCCGATATCTGTATACCCCATATATAGAAGTTCTGTCCGACCCCCGGACTGTGTGACAGCTCCGATAGAGGTGGATAACTCAGCCATCCCGCGTCTGGTGAACCACCGATAACGAAGGACAGGTTAAACAGCATTGCTCCCAGGAAGAATAACCAGAAGCTCAATGCATTCAGAAACGGGAAGGCAACGTCCCTTGCTCCGATCTGTAATGGCACGATAACGTTAAATAAACCAAACATAAATGGCATCGCCATGAACAAGATCATGATTGTGCCGTGAGTTGTAAAGACCTGATTATAATGTTCAGGATGTAAGAAATCCATGTTAGGCATAGCCAGCTGCAGACGCATCATCAATGCATCCACACCACCACGGAACAACATGATAATGGAAGCAATGATATACATAATACCGATCTTTTTATGATCGACGGTAGTTAACCAGTTACGCCAGAGCCAGCCCCATTTTTTGAAATAAGTCAGCACCGTTACGATAGTAATCATCGTAATACCGATGGCCACGTCTGCTCCATAGATCAGCGGGTCGCCAGTTACGAAAAACTCCGATGCAAACTCTTTAAGTCTCTCTAACATTGGGGGCCTCCTTTCGAATCTTTAGTTAGCACTCTTGTCCTCGTCTTGATTGGACTTGTCAGTTGCACTTTGAATGGCTCCAGAAGCTTCACTTGAACTTCCATGCTTACTGTGAGCACTTTGACCATCTACAACATACTTGGTCACAATATTTTGGAACAATCCTTCTGGGAAGGCAGAATAATAAGCAACATTGCTTGTTCCTGGTTCAGCCAGTGCTTTGTAACCTTCTGTAGTCAACGCCTGAGAACTCTGTTTCACTTCAGCTACCCAATTGTCGAAATCTTCGTCCGATGTAGCATTCACATCAAAACGCATTTCTCCAAAATGCTCACCTGTGAAGTTAGCGCCTGAACCCCAGTACTTGCCTTCATGATCTGCCTGCAGATACAAGGTCATCGCCATACCCGACATCGTATAAATCTGTCCTCCAAGTTGCGGAATCCAGAATGAGTTCATCGGTGAATCCGCAGTGAGTTCAAATTTCACGGGCCGGTCTGCCGGTATATTCAGCGTGTTGACCGTTGCAATCCCTTGCTCAGGATACATAAACAGCCATTTCCAGTCCAGTGAAGACACTTGGATGGTAATTGGTTCTTTCTCATGAGCCAACGGCTTCGAAGGCTCCAGATCATACGTGTAACGAATCGTTACAATTGCAAGTATTCCAATAATAATAATTGGAACCGTCCACCAGATTGCCTCCGCCTTCGTACTATGAGACCAGTTAGGCTCATAAGCAGCTTTGTTATCCGGCTTGTCGCGGTAACGCCATACGATTACGGCAGACAAAATGAGTACTGGCACAATGATGACAGCACACAAAATTGTCGAGATGACAATCAAATCTCTCTGCGAAGCGCCAATTGGCCCCTTCGGATCCAGAACAACGTACTGCCCGCCTGCCAGCATTGGCCAGACAATCAATGCAATTGTAACCAACGTCAGGACAACCGGAATGATAATCCGGATTAGCGACCTAGGTTTCTTGTTCATTTTGATCCCCTCTCCTTAAATTCGCTCATACTGAAAAATCAGTATACTACTCTCTTCCTACTAAAGATATCAGAAATGAACAACTTTTTTGTTCTTGTTAACAAATTTGTCGATTTTACACCTTAAATGTGTGAATTTTTTCTCACAAATCGCTTGCATGCTTGATATTTGTACTTCGTAATCTTTACACTTCAAGTCACAAAATAAAACCCTTTGCAGTCCCGTTGAACAGTGTCAACGAATCCGCAAAGGGCTTTATTGACTGGATTCCGGGAACTTATCCAGTCTTATTATGAACGAATTAACGCAGGATTATAATCAATCGGCGCCTTCGTCTTCCCGGCGTGTATGAACAAGGCCAATCGCTTTGGCAATAACGTAAATAAACACACTACCTACAAGGAATCCAATACCAACCATCAAGCCAAGATTACGATCATTAAAGTCGTTCAGATTGATCAGACACATGACCACTCCCGTAATTAGTGCGACCCATGCCAGAACTGTCATCGTCAAGACGGCGCGCCGCATATTTTTGTCTTTGCGCTCCAATTGGCTAACCATTGCTGTCTTCGATGCCATAGTAAACACTTCCTTTTCCCTTTTTGTAAGTGCTTTCCTTATACCAATATACCACATCAGTATGATTTTTAGTCAACAAATGTTCAAATTTTATTCGCAATTTGGACACTTTATTTTGATTTCGACCGTTGACAAAACATTTTTCAATTCACTCATACTTCTTATAACCCAAAAAACGTCTCTTCATAACAGGAACTGCACTTGACCTTATGAAACCTTTATGAACTACTCATTTCCAACGGTAAAAATGCAAAAAAGACGGCATATTGGAATACTCCAATGTTACCGTCTTTTTCAACTTCAATAAGGGAACCATATATAATGAGGACCTGCTTTACCCTTAAAACCTGCCACCCAAACTATTGGGGATTATGTTCGTTCCGTGTCTCCAACCAGTTATTCTTGATGACGTTCTGATACCAGTAATAACTCTCCTTTGGTGTTCTCACGAGTGAACGATAGTCCATGTGAACAAGACCAAAACGCATGCGGTAGCCTTCTGCCCACTCGAAATTATCCATCAGTGACCATGCCATGTACCCTTTCAGGTTAATGCCGTCATTAATGATGCGGTGAATTTGAGCCAAATGCTGTTCATAATATGAAATCCGGCGATCATCGTTGATTTTTCCGTTCTCCAGGTCATCATTGATGCAAGCACCATTCTCTGTGATATATACATCCACATTGCCGTATTTTTGCAAGTAATGCATAAATTCATACAAACCACGTGATTCCACGGGCCAGCCAATATCGGTTTTGGTGAGGCCCATATCAACTTCTTCCGATTGCAGAGCACCTGCCTCCGGATTGAAGCGATTGATCCCCATCGTGTAATAGTTAATGCCGAGCAGATCGATCGGTTGCGAGATGATCTCCATATCGCCTTCCTGAATTGGTACGGTAGCACCCGCTTCTGCAAACCAATCCACCATAAACTGCGGATATGAACCTTTGTAGATTGGATCAAGGAACCAATCGGTATTAAGCGCAATCGATCGGTCACACGCAGCTTGGTCCTCAGGAGATTTGCTGTACGGCTCAGCCCAGCATACGTTCGGAGCAATACCGATCTGTCCGGTTGTACCCAAACGACGGAAGGATTGAACGGCTTTGCCGTGAGCGACCAGCAATCCATGAGCAACATTAATTGACGTCTGCAGGTCTTTGTTTCCTGGCGCATGAATCCCGAGAAGGTTTGACAGGAACGCGATGCACCATGGTTCGTTGAATGTCAGCCAGAAGTTGATTTTGCCAGAGAATTCTTTGAAGATCACTTCGGCATATTTCACAAAAGCGTCTACAGTTCTGCGGTTGCCCCAGCCTCCGTCATCCTCCAGCGTTTGCGGAAGATCCCAGTGATACAGGGTGAGGAACGGTTCAATTCCAGCCTCGATCAATGCATCCACGAAGCGGTGGTAGAAGTCCAGACCTTCCCGATTGATCTCACCATCTCCGTCAGGAATAATACGCGGCCAGGCAATGGAGAACCGGTATGTATTAATCCCGAGTTTCTTCATCAGTTCGATGTCTTCCTCATACCGATGGTAACTATCACACGCGACATCTCCATTATCTCCGTTATATACTTTGCCAGGTGTGCGCGCAAACGTATCCCAGATGGATACCCCGCGTCCACCTTCCTGTGCCGCTCCTTCTATTTGATAGGAAGCTGTTGCTGTACCCCAGCGAAAATCTTGCGGAAATTTAAAAATGGTCATGGTTGGCTCCTCCGTCTCATGATGACACGCGGATCGTCTGTCCTGCGGTCATGGTTAAAATAATTACATAATCGCCCTGAGGCGTAAGCTCTGCCTTGGCTTGTTCGTTTCCTTCCACACGCAGCGGATAAACACTGCGAAGGGTCAGCGACTCATTTCGATCTGCCTTAATAACCGCTGACACAAGCTTGTTGTCCGTCCACGTTATTGCTACCGTATAACCACCTCTTGCACGAAGCCCTTCAACACGACCTTGAGTCCAGAGTTCAGGCAGTGCAGGCAGTAAATGTAACTCGTTCAAGTGGCTCTGCAATAACATCTCCGCGATTCCAGCCGTGCCTCCAAAATTACCATCAATTTGGAATGGTGGATGGTCATCAAACAGATTCGGATGTGTGGACCGGGCCAGCAACGTGCGCACAAACTGATGTGCCTGGCTGCTATCCATCAATCGTGCATACAGATTGATCAACCATGCACAGCTCCATCCTGTATGCCCACCACCTTGTGAGATACGACGTTCAAGTGATACCCGTGCTGCTTCTACCAATTCCGGTGTGTGTACTCGATTGATCTGCTCCCCCGGATACAGCCCATACAGGTGGGAGACGTGACGATGTCCTGGTTCAGATTCAGCAAAATCTTTAAACCACTCCAGCAATTGTCCTTCGCTTCCAATTCGGAATGGATAGAGTTTCTCCAGAGCCTCACCCCACTCGCTCGCCAATGACTCATCTAGATTCAAATGCTTCGCGGCCTCAATACAGCGGCTGAACAATTCACGAATTAACGTCATATCCATCGTTGAAGCCATGGATATACTGCGTGCCTCCCCAGCATCTGTGAGAAACTTGTTCTCAGGTGAAGTGGATGGAATCGTAACCAGATAACCATTGGGCCCTTCCACCAGCCAATCGAGACAGAACAGCGCCGCCTCTTTCATGATGGGATACGCACGTTCCTCAAGAAAACGCTGATCCCCGGTAAATTGGTAATGCTCCCATAGATGCGAGGTTAACCATACGCCACCCATCGGCCAGAAAGCCCAGCTTGCATCTCCACCTGTCGGTGTAGAGGTTCTCCAGATATCCACGTTGTGATGAGCAGTCCATCCACGAGCTCCATACAGAATCCGCGCCGTTCTTCGTCCTGTATCACTTAGATCGGTCAGCATATCAAACAGCGGCTCATGACATTCACTGAGATTGCAGACTTCTGCCGGCCAGTAATTCATCTCCGTGTTGATATTGATTGTGTAATCACTATGCCATGGCGGCTCTACCTGATGGTTCCAGATTCCCTGCAGATTGGCAGGCTGGCTGCCCGGACGCGAACTAGCCATTAACAGATATCTTCCATATTGAAAATAAAGTGCCTCCAGTCCAGGGTCTTGTTGCCCTGCCTGATAAGCCTGCAGCCGCTCATCTGTAGGTAATTCGGCGTTAGCCGATACCCCTAAATCAATAGAGACTCTGTTAAACAACGCGCTATGATCCTGAATATGTCGGTCACGAAGCGCTTCCGCGACATGTGTGGTCGCTTTGAAGATCATCTCCTTGCATTCCTCTTCCAATACAAGATGATCCTTCACAGGCAAAACATCAAAACTTTCAAAGGACGTAGCTGCTGCCAGATAAAACACAACCTGATCAGCACCCTCAATATGTAACTTGCCTTCCAGATTGGAGACCTTCACCTGATCGCCAGATGCCGTAAACGCTAGACGGAGAGCATAAGCCGTCCCCCGATCCTCTTCATAGAGGACGGATTCCGGGTGATCCCTGAAGTAATTGGACTCCACATGACTTGGGCACCGACTGAACATGGTTAGAGCATCTCCCGAAGTCTCAATGCGATAAGGATGGGGACTATCTAGCGTAACACTTACACTCACAGCGCCCTTCTGATCAGCAGTCAATGTGCAGACCATTAGATCATCCGAAGCACTGGAATACACTTCACGTACGTATTGAGTTCCTTCCAATGAGTAGGTTGTGGTTGCAATACCCGATTCCAGATCAAGCTCCCGTTCAAATGCACCATATGAAAGATCATCCAGACCCTCATGGTGCAATAGAAAATGACCCATCGGCTGGTAGGCCTCTACATCACGACCAAGCATTTCACGGTTCAACAAATCCTCAGCTTCACCATACTGTCCAGACATGATCAACTCTCGCGTCTGCTTCAAATACCGCTGACTGCTGTATTGAATCGTATCCCGTGGAAACCCTGACCATAATGTATCTTCATTGAGCTGAATTCGTTCATCTGCTGCGCCACCGTACACCATGCCTCCAAGACGGCCGTTTCCGATGGGCAATGCTTCTTCCCAGCGTTGCGCCGGTTGTCGATACCATAGACGATTGATTTTAGTTTGTTTATTGTGTTGGGACATGATTAGCTCCTGTTCCTAAATCAACTGTATATTTCTTATGACATAAAACGTTTTCGGTAAGTGCTTACAATAATAAAATTATATGTGATTTCAAAATTTGCGTCAATGCAAATCATCACATCATTCCACAAAAAAAGGACCCTATATGGGGCCCTTTCCTTGCGTAACCATGGATCACAGACAATCCATATTATTTTACGTCTTTTCCTGTCCACAGAGAGACACGTTCTTTAACCCAAACCGTAAATTGTTTCTCCATTTCAACTGCACCCGCTTTGTCCAAATCAGCCAGTAAAGCATCATAGGTTGCATCAAAGTTTGCTGGTGTAGTCAGAACAGCTTCCGGAATCCGTTTACGAATGATATCCTGCGTTTTCTGGAACGTTACCTCATAGTCTGTACCGGAAGGTACGGACATGTTATACGCTGCGCCCCAATCCTTAACTGGCAGATCTTCTTCAGCCGGATAGAACTCTTTCCAAGTCGTGATACCGTATGCTTTCAGCGTTTCTTTCTCTGCAGCTGTGTAACCAGCTACAATCTGCTCAGGGAAGTTTGTTGTGTAGTAGTTATCCGTAGAATCTTTTACACCATCACCGTATCTTGCACTAAATACGTTATACATCCCAATTCCTGTTTCCTTACTGAAATTGGAGTTGTCATTCGTTTTGCGGTCCTGAACGTCATCTGGAATCACGCGTTTACCATCTTCTACGTTGTAATGTTCACCTTCGATACCCCAGTTTCTCAGAACTTGTCCTTCATCGGAAGCAAGCCAATCCATGAATTTGATGATACGCACTGGATCTTTGGCAGAAGTTGTAATCCCGATGCCATAACCGTCAAATCCGGCTGGTTGGAACGTGTGATCCACAATCTCATCGTTAAGTGATACAGAGAAGTGAGCGTATGTCGCATCATCCTTACCCGATGATTTGAGCGCGTTCTCCGCTTCTTGATAGTTCCACTCTTGGTCAATCAGACCGAGGACACGGCCACTGGCAATTTTGGACTTGTATTGATCATCCTTTTGAACAAAGGCATCTTTGTCCAGTAGGCCTTCATTGTACATTTTATTCAACCAGCGGAAATATTCTCTTTCCTCTGGACGTTTGTAGTGCAACTTTGCTTCATACGTTTCAGGATCAATGTAATATTCACCATCATCCGGTGCACCTGTTGCCTGGAAAGCCGGGTTCGTTACCGTGATCATGATCTTCCAGTCATCTGCATTCAATGTTAATGGAATGGTTGGTTGACCATCAATGGTTGGATGTTTTTCATAATAGGCTCTGAGTACATTCTCGTAATCCTCAAGTGTCTTCACTTCAGGGTATCCGAGCTCTTTCAATACTCTTTGCTGAATTTCAAATCCACCTGTAGCGTCAAACGTAACATTATCGACACCCATATTGGTTGGAATCGTATATATCGCTTGATCTTCCAAACTGTATTTCAAACGGTTCATCTGTTCCCCATAGATTTTTTTCAAATTGGGAGCATGCTCCTCAATCAGATCCGTGAGATCCAGCATCGCGCCTGCATCCACAAGCTTAGATAAGTTACCTTTAGGGTAGATCATATCAGGAAAGTCACCACTGGCAGCCATTAGCGCAATCTTCTGGTTACCACCATCGTTTACATCATACTCTGCTTCAATGGTAACGCCAGTTTGCTCCGTAATCTTTTTACCAACAGCATCTTGCATCTTGTTCCAGGTTGGACTAGCATCCGCCCCGAAGAATGTAACTGTGATCGGTTCAGTTCCGCTGGACTCCGAAGTCTCTTTGGTTCCCGAATTCCCGCAGCCAGCTGTAACCAACATTGCACTTGCGAGCATCAACATTGCAAACGTCTTGGGTGTATTGCCTTTCATTTTGCCTCTCATTGTCTAGTTCCCCCTATTATTTATGAAGGTTTTATCTGTATAACAGGCTTTATGCCTGAGGATACCACTTTTTTTGAATGCGCTTTCGGTATCGTTCATTCCGACGTCTTTACTAAAGCTGATGTTTCGATTCTGCAAAAAGAAAGATTCTTCTTCTAACAGACGTAAAACGTTTTCGTAAATGGAATAAACCGCTTACTGAAAGTGCTTACATGATAGATTATAGGCTATCCATCTCCTCACGTCAACAATAAAAAAAGCCCTTTCTCAAGGGCTTTTTTTGCTATGAAAATCCTTAACTTTAATGCTTGGTTTTCAAGCTTATTTCACATCTTTTCCAGTCCAGAGAGCTACACGTTCTTTGATCCAAACCGTGTATTGTTTCTCCATCTCCACTGCACCCGCTTTATCGAGTTCAGCCAGAAGACCATCATATACGCTGTCGAAGTTCTCTGGTTTGGCAAGGATAGCCTCTGGAATACGTTTACGGACGATATCCTGTGTTTTCTGGAACGTTACGTTGTAATCCGTGTCAGAAGGTACAGGCATGTTGTATGCTGCGCCCCAATCTTTCAGCTTCAGATCTTCTTCGGAAGGATAGAAATCTTTCCAAGTTGTGATACCATACGCTTTCAACGTTTCCTTCTCAGCAGCAGTGTAACCAGCTTGAATCTGTTCAGGGAAGTTCGTTGTATAGTAGTTATCCGTGGCATCTTTCACACCATCACCGTATCTGGCGCTAAATATGTTATACATGCCTACGCCTGATTCTTTGGTAAAAGCAGAGTTATCATTGGTTTTGCGATCTTGTACGTCAGCCGGAATGATGCGTTTCCCATTCTCGACTTGGTAATGTTGGCCTTCAACGCCCCAGTTTCTCAGGACCTGACCTTCATCGGAAGCAAGCCAATCCATGAATTTGATAATACGTACCGGATCTTTGGCCGAAGTCGTGATTCCGATACCATAACCGTCGAATCCCGTCGGTTGGAACGTATGATCCACAATATCCTTGTTCAAGGACACGGAGAAGTGGGCATATGTTTTATCTCCACCATTAGACGATTTCAAAGCATTCTCCGCCTCACCATAGTTCCACTCCTGGTCGATTAGACCGAGTACACGGCCACTGGCAATTTTGGATTTGTATTGGTCATCCTTTTGAACAAATGTATCTTTATCAAGCAGACCCTCATTGTACATTTTGTTCAACCAACGGAAATATTCTTTTTCTTCAGGACGTTTGTAGTGTAGAACGGCTTCATACGTCTCAGGGTTGATATAATACTCACCGTCATCCGGTCCACCCGTAGCTTGGAATGCAGGGTTCGTTACCGTAATCATAATTTTCCAGTCATCTGCATTCAATGTTAACGGAATCGTCGGTTGACCATCAATCGTTGGATGTTTTTCATAATACGTTCTCAGTACGTTCTCGTAGTCCTCAAGCGTTTTTACTTCAGGGTAGCCAAGCTCTTTCAATACTCTTTGTTGAATTTCGAATCCGCCCGTAGCATCAAACGCAACGTTATCTACACCCATATTAGTCGGAATCGTGTAAATGGCTTGATCTTCCAAACTGTATTTCAGACGGTTCATCTGATCACCATAGATTTTTTTCAAATTGGGAGCATGCTCCTCAATCAGATCGGTCAGGTCCAGCATCGCGCCTGCATCCACAAGCTTAGACAAGTTGCCTTTAGGATAGATAATATCAGGGTAATCACCACTGGCAGCCATCAAAGGAATCTTTTGGTCACCACCATTATTCACATCATACTCAGCTTCAATTGTAACTCCCGTTGCCTTCGTAATCTCTTGACCGACAGCATCCTTCATGTTATTCCAGTTCGGACTCGCGTCTGCACCAAAGAATGTAAAGGTCACTGGACTGGTTGTATCTCCGGAATCAACCGGTTTCTCTGAAGCGTTAGTTCCTCCTCCACTGCCGCTGCATCCTGCTGTAATTGCAAGAGCACTGGCTAACAGAAGCATTGCGAATGTTTTTGGTGTTTTGCCCTTCATGTGTAATCCCCCTTATGGATATTAATGAAGCTGTATATTTGTATAACAGGCTGACCTGCACATACCGTGACCAGATGAAACCAATGTAATTTTCTTGTTTTTATAACATTAGAAGCGTTTTCTGAAAAATTAAAAAATGTTCTTCTTACCTTATCTCCTCTTCATTCCTGTAAGTGTTAACTTTGAGATTCAGGTGTATGCCACATGGTGTACAAGCAAATGTAAGTGCTTTCATACTTGAATAATAATCGCTCCTATATCCCTTGTCAATAGTGAATTTGTAAAATTGAAAACGTTTTTTAGAAAACGTTTTAGATAAAAAAAGAACCCAGATGTTCTGGGTTCTTTTTCTTTTTAGCTCTGAATTGCGAATCGTTTATTTAGCCTCTTCACCGCTCCACAATTGAACACGGTTTTGAACGAGTTCTGTATATTGTTTCTCCATATCCTCTGCGCCTGCTTGGTTCACTTCTGTAATCATGCCGTCATAGATCGCATCGAACTGTTCAGGAGTACTCAGAATGGCTTCCGGTATACGCTTCCGAATGATATCCTGTGTTTTCTTGAAGATGACGTTGTAGTTGGAGTCACCTGGTGTTGGCAGATTGTATGCTGCTCCCCATGGTTTGATTGGGAACTCGTCTTCACTCGGGAACAGATCTTTCCACGTCGTAGCACCGTAAGCTTTGAGTGTTTCTTTCTCTGCATCGGAATATGCTGCCACGATCTGTTCAGGGAAATTCGTAGTGTAGTAGTTATCCGTTGAATCCTTCACACCGTCTCCATAGTGACCGGACAGATTGGTGTACAGTCCAATACCCGTTTCTTTCTGGAATACGGCTGCATTATTGGTTTTCTGATCCAGAATGTCGGCAGGAATGACACGTTTGCCGTCCTTCACTTCGTACTGTTTGCCCTCAATTCCCCAGTTCATCAGCACTTGCCCTTCTTCAGAAGCCAGGTAATCGAAGAATTTGATCGTACGAACCGGGTCGGGATTCGATGTTGTAATCCCTACACCCCAACCGGATACAAAACCAGGGTCTTGGTAGGCATGATCCTTGATATCCTCGGACAGGGTTACCGGGAAGTGTGAATACGTTGCTTCATCCTTGCCCGCAGATTTCAGTGCATTTTCTGCATCGGAATAACCCCAATCCTGGTCAATGACACCCAGAACACGTCCACTTGCAATTTTGGATTTGTATTGGTCTGTTTTCTGGATGAAGCTGTCCTGATCAAGCAGTCCCTCATTGTACATATGGTTCAACCAGCGGAAGTACTCTTTTTCCTCTGGACGTTTGTAATGCAGACTTGCTTCATACGTCTCTGGATCAATGTAGTATTCACCATCATCCGGAGCTCCTGTTGCCTGGAAGGCAGGGTTCGTTACGGTAATCATGATTCTCCAATCATCCGCGTCCAGTGTTAACGGGATCGTTGGCTGACCATCAATTGTTGGGTGTTTCTCTTTGTACGCCTTCAGTACATTCTCGTAATCCTCAAGTGTACGCACTTCCGGGTATCCGAGTTCTTTCAGTACACGATGCTGAATCCCAAATCCACCACCTGCATCAAAGTACTTCTGGTCTACCGCATAATACGTCGGCAGCACATAGATACCCTGATCTTCATTACTGTATTTCAACCGGTCCATGTAATTACCATACAGCTTCTTCAGATTGGGAGCATATTGGTCGATCAGATCTGTCAGATCGAGCATTGCTCCGGCATCCACCAGTTTGCTGAGTTCTCCTTTGGGGGAGACGATATCCGGATAGTCTCCGCTCGCCGCCATTAAGGATATCTTATCTTGACCACCACTAACGGCAAACTCACCGTTAAGGGTTATCCCTGTTTTTTCCGTAAGGACTTTACCTACTTCATCCTTCATGCCATTCCAGTTCGGACTGGGGTCAACGCTGAAGAAATCAAAAGTAAGTGGAGTTGTCTCTGCGCTTGTATCCTTGAACGACGTATCACCGCCGCTTCCTCCACCGCAACCTGCGAGTAAAGACATTGCAAGCACTGGTGCCAGTGCAATCTTCATTTTGGAACTTGCCATAATGGTAATCCTCCCTGTTTCATATGTCTGTCTTATCCGGGACTTTTTTGTCCCTGTCTATAGCTTCATGAATACCACACCGCAGCCCTATACGGTGAAGCGCAGACCAAATGGCTGCGCTTCGGGTATCCTGATGCTTCATTTGTAGATGTACGGCCCGCTCTATTTGGCAGCCTGTACCCACTTGTTTAACCTTTTACTGCGCCCAGTGTCATACCGCCAACAAAGTACTTCTGAAGGAATGGATATACAATGAGGATTGGAACCGTTACAACGATCGTAATCGCCATTTTGATCGATTCCGGTGAAATCTGTGTCATTTGCTGCGCCATATCATTGGCATTTCGTCCAGCACCTGAGCCTTGCTGTGTACTTTGCAGTACTTTCATCAGCTCATATTGGAGCGTGGTCAAATGTGCCTTTGAACCATTATACAGGTACGTATCGAACCACGCATTCCATTGACCTACAGCCAGGAACAATGCGATGGTAGCAAGCACTGGTTTACACAGTGGCAAGATGATTCTGTAATAGATTGTAAAGTCATTCGCTCCGTCCAGCTTCGCGGATTCCTGCAATGAGTATGGCAGGCCATCAATGAATGAACGGATGATGAAGACGTTAAATGCACTGATCATGCCAGGCAATACATATACCCAGAATGTACCGATCAGGTTCAAGTCACGCATCAGAATGTACACCGGAATCAGACCACCGGAGAAATACATCGTGAGTGCGAGCGTTGTGGAAACAAATTTTCTAAGTCCAAAATCAGGTCTGCTCAGTGTAAAGGCGATCATGGATGAACTGATCAATCCGAGCACGGTACCTACAAGTGTACGCAGAATGGAGATCTGCAAACCTTGTAACAATCCATCATATTGGAAAATCGTTTTGTAGTTCTGTAATGTGAATTCGCGAGGCCACAAGTAAATTCCGCCACGTACTGTATCTGTCGAGTTATTGAGTGAGATGGCTAGTACGTTAAGGAATGGATAAAGTGTTACAACCAGCACCATGGTCATCGCGAGGATGTTGAATATATCGAACAGTTTATCGCCCCGAGTAGCATTGAATGCTTTGTTCGCCATAATGTCGTCCCCTCCCTACATGATGCTTTCTTTAGTGAATTTTTTGAACAAGCCGTTCGCAGTAAACAGAAGGATGATACTGACAACGGAGTTGAATATACCTATGGCTGTACCATATGAGAATCGTCCCATATTCAAACCATAATTGAGCGCATATAGATCAAGTACTTCCGAGTAGTCTGTGACCAGACTGTTGCCAAGCAAGAACTGCTTCTCGAAACCGATACTGATAAGATGTCCAATTGACATGATGAAAAGTACGGAAATCGTGGTCCGTATGCCAGGCAGCGTAATATGCCACATCTGTCTCCAGCGGTTGGCTCCATCTACACGGGAAGCTTCATACAGCTCATTGTCGATACCTGTAATCGCCGCCAGATAGATGATGGCATTCCAACCGGTTTCCTTCCACATATCTGAAGCGGTTACAATGTACCAGAACAAATTCCCCTTGGCCATGAATTGGATCGGCTGATCGATAATGTTCAGTCCTACCAATAGATCATTGATAATCCCGCCATCGGTGGAGAGCATCTTGGTGATAATCCCTGCCACAACGACCCATGATACAAAGTGAGGCAGATATGATACCGTTTGCACGGCACGTTTGAAGAACATGCCTCTCATTTCATTCAGGAGAATAGCGAAGAATATCGGCACGATAAAACCGACAACCAGTCCCATCAGGCTCATTGCAAGCGTATTTCGAAGTACCAGATAGAAACGATCATCACTGAACAGCTCTACAAAGTGTTTAAAACCAACCCACTCTTGATCACCAAATGATCTGGCAGGTTTATAATTTTGGAAAGCCATCGTCCATCCCCATAGTGGCAGATAGTTAAATACGAAAACCCAAGCTACGAATGGCAATGACATGAGATAGAGATATTTCTGCTGTTTCATTCTGTCCCAAATTCCGTTCCGCCGATTCTTTAAAGGCGGTTTGGGGTCACTGCTTCTGTTCGCGGAAGCGGATTTTTTTGTTAGCGTTTCCATCTCCGTTCCCCCTCCTCTGTTTTATAAAATAATCATACTCGATAGAGCGTTTTCAAAATACCATCTGGATTTTAGAGAAAATCATATAAAAATTAGATATAGACATATATAATCAGACATTAATTCGTTAAAATCAGTGATAAATTCTACTTTTAAATGAAATAATAGTAATATTAAGGTAAAATATTATCTAAAGTGGTAAATATCGAAAACGTTTTATAGTAATCGTTTACTTCAACTACATGTCATACAAAAAGGACCCTTTCGGGTCCCTATGATTACAATGTAAATTGAATGGTTTGCAGTTTAACGATCCCGAGTAGTTGCGCTACGGATATGGAGGTTGCTGGACGGAATTGATCTCCATTCAGATAGGTAAGTATCTCCTTAAATAAGTAGGCGGCTTCCGGACGCTTCATTACAGCCAGATTGGCAAACGGAAGTGAGGATACCAAAATCTTGCCCTTCCCTACTTTTGCCTCAAAGGCATAAGCGAGTCGTTTGGCCCGATGGAAATGGTCCACCACTTCGATCAGCGGCTCAACCCCGGGCAACGTATCCAAACATATCGCTGGTGTACCGTTCACCAAGTGATACCAATGCCAGTCCGAAGCCCCATCATGCGGGAAGGAGCCTAGTAGTGCTAGCCGATCTCTCAGATACATGCCCATCGTTGCACCAGGCTGCGTAGCAAACATCAGGTAATTCCAGAATACAGGCAGATACTTGGTCTCCACTGAATCATATAACCCTTCTGCGGTTGGCTGTAGCCAAACACTTCCCCCGTTGACCACATAATCAACGACATTGGGTGTTAACGACTGAACGATAACCAAGTCAATCTCCCGATTTTTCAACAACTGAAATCCATCGATACGATCTACGCAATCATCATGCGCTTCACCCAGGAATGGCTTCAACTCTGCCACGGTATTCCAGAACCGATTCGAACTCGGATGAGACTGATAAAAAGGAAACGACCAGCCATGCCATACATTCGCTACAGTTCTTTCCAAATCGCCTGATATCAGCTCCGCTTCGATCCGAAAAGCTGCTGCCCCTTCATGAGGAGCGGTAGCGACGATACTTCCCAGTGACATGACAGACCCACATTGGATATTTCCGGTCTTCCATTCCCCTTCATTAAGTATCACATCATTGCTTATTAACCTCCACTGAATGACCGCGTCCTCAAGCGGCTCCTTACCGTAGTGAGAGATGCGTACATCAACATGAATGGGTTCTCCGGCGAAAAATGTACGCTCCTTGCAGCTTAACAACAGCACCACATCTGTGTTGAATCGCATGAATTCATCTGGTGTTGTAATGCCTTTATCATCCCAAAATACGTCCAGAATACCCGTCGTTGCATGTCCCTGCCCTGGAAAATCACGAATGTCCAGCAGCTGTACGCCCGCAGCGTCCGGTGTTCGTCGAATCCGCTCCATCGCTTCTTTTAAGGAACGTACCAGATGTGTACCACTGACCTGTTGAAAATGCTCCAGATCCGCCATCATCCCTTTGTTTGTCAACGATTCTTCAATCGGCCGTAACCAGCTAGGGCGTAATACGCCCGTATACTTGGCTCGCTCTTGAGGACGCACATACATCGTGTATTGTGCATGCTCGTGCCCAATGACGGGATGTTCCGCAAGCCGGGTGACTGCATGATAATCCAGCGTGGTATCCGGTACAGCAGAATATGCGGATTCCAACGGGGGATGCCAGTTCAACGACTGAATATAATAATCACCTTCCCGGCCTTGCGCCGGAAGCTGTCCAAAACCTGTATTGTCCGTATATAAGCGGGTCGGGTCTGTATCCCTTGCCCTCGATACCAATGCATTGAGTTCAGGATGACCCTTCGGACCAATAAGTTCATTCCCCATGGAGAACATGACGAATGAAGGATGTCTATGCAACGATTGGAGCAACCCATCCAGTTCTTGTGTCAGATAGGACAATACTTCAGCTGGCGCAGACTGATCCGATAGTTCAAAGAAACGAGACCAATGTGGAAGTTCTGCCTGTACCAACATGCCCGCTTCATCAGCCGCCTCCCAGAAAGGCTCCGGCGCGCTCCACCCATGCAGTCGGACATGATTGAAGCCATACGATCTAGCGATTCGAAATTGCTGAAGATAATGCTCCTTGTCCCAGACGGGATAACCCGTCAGTGGAAAGATACAGCAATCGACGTACCCGCGCAGATATACTGGTGTCCCATTCAATTCAAGCTGCTTCCCGTTTGTTGCAAAGGAGCGAACACCAAATGATTGCTCCAGCCGATCCAGTTCCTGTTCACCGTTACACAGACGAATCACTGCCTTGTATAATTCAGGGGATTCGTCCGACCATCTTGCGATAGAGTTGCCTGTCCCCAGTTCCAATCGCCACTGATCTATTAAAGCGTTGCTTTCAGTTACACCTGCTGAGCTTATATCCACATGCGCTTGAACACTCAGATTCACATTACAACTAGATCGATCAAGCCATGTGCCGTCTGGATGCTGGATATCCACATGTAATTGCATTGATCTGGCTGATTCATTTGAGGGAGCGCTTACAGTACAATCAATCAGAAGGGTTCCATTTTCAACATCTGGTTGAATCCGTAATGTCTGTAATCGGCATGGGGGCAGAATATCCAGATAAACACCACCTGTGATTCCCCCCCAGGCTGTGGCCGTATGCAATGAATGAATATGGCTACCAGCCAGCGGGAGTTTCATCGTATTATCCACGCAGATCTCCACACGATTCACTTCTCCCTGCTTCACCAGAGAGGTAACATCCCACTTCTGTTGATTCACCAGACTATCCTGCTGCCCGGCATACTGTCCATTGATCCAGAGATGCGTTGTCCATCGGACTCCTTCCAATCTGAATACATAGTGGCATCCGGGATCGTCTGATGGAACATGAACATCCTGAGCATACCAGGCTGAGCCTTCATACTCGCGAACCTTGGTCCAGGTATCGAGCCTTTCATATTCAGGCTCATCTCCGTATCCTTGCTCTTCCCATGAACCGGGAATCTGAATGATCTCCCATGATGTATTTTCACACTGTGAAGGCGGTGATATCTCTTGTTCAACGAGTTCATCGGACTCCCGATCCAAACGAAACTGCCATGTTCCATTTAAGTTCAATGTATGACGTACAGCACTTGTATCAGACAAATTCATATCGTACAACCATCCCTTCATCTGGATTCTTGTAAATCCAGTCTAAGATGTGAAACATTCCGTGACCATTGCTTATCATGGGAAGTGCATGGACAATATGATGAATCTGGAATTCCTCTGCAATACCGAAAACGTTTTACATAAGAGGCAAGGGCAAGGCCCAGCACTCCTTACTTATTCCTCGTTTGTATCCGTAGCCGTTCCTTTCGACGAAGATTGGGTTCTGGCCTGTTTGTAAGCGGAAGGGGATTCCCCTACATATTTCTTGAACTTACCGTGGAAGTAGTCCACATTTGCATACCCCACTCTAGCCGCGACCTGATGGACCTTTAGTCCTTCATCCAGCAATTCCTTGGCTTTTTCCATACGAACCTTGTCCAGAAATGCATTGAAATACTCTCCAGTATGATTCTTGAACAACTTACCCAAGTAACTGCTGTTATAGTTAAACACTTCAGCAAGTACCTCTAGCTTGAGATTTTCGCCAGGGTTACGCTGGATAAATTCAATCATCTGTTTCAATACAGTATCCTTGCTTCCCCCACCCATACGTTGAATAAGTCGATTAAAATGTTCCGCTGCTATAACTTTGAGATCAGACATCGTAAATTGATGATAGACTTCATTAATCAGAACCGAATGTTCCTGCATAATGGAGTGCATATGTTGATTCGTCGCTGCAAGCTTGTTGAACGCTAGAGAGAACACCTGTGAGAAGGCCGTTTTGATGGCTTGCTCTGTTCGGTGATATGGGACCAAGCGCTCTTCCATCTCACCCAGTACCCGCATGACTGACTCACTACTGCGGATATCTAACGCATAATACAGCTTGTCCGCGAGTTCGTCCTCAACTGGCTCATGTGTTCCGTCCACAGCTTCAACTCCTGGCTTAACAACGTCTTCGCCTTCGCTACCTTCAGTCCACAACATGATACGTTTCTCCGTGAACAAAAAGCGTTCACCGAGTATACGATTCGCCTGCGTGTATGACCGGGCAATTTCAGAAGTGGAATGTACGGGTTCACCTGCAGCACCATACATGTGAACCTCCCATTCTCCAAGAAGTCCTTCCAGCTCATCATACAGATTTCTTGCAGATGACTCGGATGTGATTGTTTCCTTACTTAACAGTCCCAGACCTGAATGGAACGAGAATACAATGCCTCGTTCTTTCTGGTCAAATGCTTCAATCAGTTTGCGTTTCATAACACTTCCCCGTTGCAGGTCGGGGGCCGCATGCATCTCAAACAGTACAATCTGATAGTGAGGCCAGTGCAGTCCCAGGCTATCTTCTTCCATGCTGCCCGCACCCTCGAGACTGTCAAAGAGCAAAGCTTCGATCTGATGCTCCCTAAAGACGGTATCCTCACCAGCTTGACGTGCCATTGTCTCCCGTTCACGGGTCAGGATCGTAGCAATCCGCTCTAACTCACCAATGATCTCTTCTTCATCCACCGGTTTGAGCAGATAACCATCCACACCAAAACTGATGGCTTTCTTGGCATAATCAAAATCCGCATAACCACTCAATATCAAAAAGTGCGAATCCGGATGATTCCGGCGCACTTCTTCAATCACATCCAGCCCGGTCATACCGGGCATGCGGATATCAATAATCGTCAGATCAGGCTCCAATTCCTCAAACCGGGAGATGGCCTCACGCCCGCTGGCAGCTGTAGCAATGACCTGGAATCCGTATTTTTCCCACTCGATAATGGTTGTCAGTCCCTCACGTATGCTCGGTTCGTCATCCACCAAAAACACTTTATACATGTTGGTCCCCTCCTGCTGGCAAAGTGAAAGAAACCTCGGTTCCTTCCCCATATACACTCTTAATCTGTAATCCATATGGCTCCCCGTACGTCAATGTTAAGCGTTGATGTACATTACGCATGCCGATCCGACTCTTCTCCTGTTCCTCCGGTCCACAGATAAACTGCATCACCTCAGCCAGTCGTTCTGGCGTTATGCCTGCACCATTGTCATCCACACGGATCTGCACAATGTTCTCTACTAAACGAATACTTATATGAACACGGACTGTACCCTCTTTGTTCTCCAGACCATGGACAATCGCATTCTCAACCAAAGGTTGAATAATCAAAGGCGGAATGTACATCTTCTCCACCTCGGGATCGATATGGATCTGGAATGCAAGGCGGTCGCCGTAACGAAATTTCTGAATTTCCAAATAGGAACGTACCATTTCAAGTTCAGCCCGGAAGGTTGTTTTTCCACTGCCAATCTCCAGACTCTTGCGCATCAGCTTGCCCAACAGCCTGACGATGTTGGCAATCTCTGCTTCTCCCTTAATATGCGCTTTCATCCGAATGGACTCCAGTGCATTAAACAAGAAATGTGGATTGATCTGGCTCGCCATCATTTTCAGTTTAATCTCTTTTTGGGCGATTTCCAATTGATTGTTCTGTTCGGTCGCTTCTACCACCTGCGTCATGAGTTCATTGATACTTTTCACCATATAGTTGAACTGTCGTGACAGTTGCCCAATCTCATCATTTCCATCAATCCGCGAAGTCACGTTCAGGTCTCCTAATGCAAGCTTGTTGAGGTGTTTACTCAGCCGGAGCAATCGGTTCGAAGTGAGGAACGAGATGATATATACGAATAATAGGGCGATAACCAGCACAAGGATAATAAAAATCATGCCGATCATGCTGACGGTGTTGGCGTCTTTGACGATATTTTTGGTGGCAAAAACCGAAATCACCTTCAGGCTATTCATGCTCGATCCAGGGCCCAGCTCATCAATAACAATATTAGATGGTTCCCCCCGGAAATCACCCTCTATGGTGCCTTTTGCCTGATTCTGCAGATCAACGCCAAAATCAAGCTCATCCAGCGTTTTACCCACAAGCTCGGTATTCTTGGCTGCAACCACATACCCCTGCTCGTCCGTAATCATCGTCTCGAACTGTTCCTGACGTAACAATCCATTCAGCTCATCCTGATTGATCACAATCATCAATACGCCCTCTGTCCGATACTCGGCAAAAGGTACTTTGCGCACCAGGCTGAGCTTGTGTACAGGATTATCTTCCTTGTCCGGAATGTAGAACCACCCGATGCTGGTTGTTTTCAGTGCCTGTTGGTACCAGTAGCTCTCTTCCGTCTGCTTGTCTACCGGGATGAATTCGAGGTTGTTGATCAATGTTGGGTTAGTTGAGTAAAAACGAATGCCCGCTATCTCACGGTACAAACGCCTGTACTCCTGAAAGTCTTTGTATGCAAGATACGCTGAGGTTAACTCCACAACGCTCTTGTACCGCTTATTCACGATCTCCTTGAGATCAGCATTAAACATTAAAAGATTGGATATATCGGTTGGTACACGCAGCATGGTTGCCGTCTGGCTCTTGATCTTGTCCACATTGATGATCGTCTGTCCTATTGCATTGTCCAGAGCTTGCTGGCGAAAATAACTGGTCACAGCAAGACCAACAATCAGGACCGGAATCATGACAACCAGTACATAGGAAATGAGCAATTTATGCTTTAATTTGAGATTATTAGTGGTTCGTATCAGCCTTTTAAACATGTCTGCACCTTCCGTCATCTGTATAAGCGCTTACATATAAACAGCAGGATCAGGATGTACTGTCCTCAGAATTAATCATACCACATAACCGCCAGAATTCGGATTGTCATTGCAATGGGTAATATATTGCCAGACTACAAGCCAGCCTATCTCTAGTAGAAGAGGCCGCCATTAACATGGCGACCGGGCTTACCGAATTATTTTCTACTGACAGAAGTTTAGTGACTCCTAGATGGGCGAAATCCATATCCTTTGGCACGCCATGCAACAATCAATGCCACCAATGTTAAAGCCAAGATGGCCCAGTTAAATGACGAAGCTCCCCATTGATTCAGAAGAACACCTCCCGCCATTCCCCCAAGGGCAATAGCCAGATTCCAAACGGTTGTATTAATCGGCATGACGAGATCCACACCTTGTTCCCCAGTAGCTTGAGCAAGTGCAGTCTGTAACAGGGTAGCCGCACCGCCAAATGTCAGACCCCACAGCGCAACAGAACCAAAGACGACAACAATGTGCTCACTCCAAAGACCTAATACCAGGGAAATCAAGGCAAAGCCCGCAAGGCTCATGAGAACCAGCATACGCAACCACCGATCAATGAAAATACCTGTAATCCAGATGCCCACCAATGCCATCAGGCCAAATACAAGTAAAATGAGTCCAACCTTGGATTCCAAACCAACATCGGCGAGAAAAGGAGCAATATACGTGTATAAAATATTATGAGCCAACATCCAGGCCAAAACGACAGTTAAAATGGGTATTACACCGGGGGTGAACAGTACTTGCTTGACAGAGATACGCTTATCCGCTGACTGCCCCGGATAGTCGGGTACTTTCCAGAGCACCCAGAAAATCAGTACAAACGCCAGCAACGACATCAGCCAGAACACTGAGCGCCAGCCCATAAATGAACCAAGCAGCGTACCTGCCGGAACACCAAATGATAAGGCAATCGGCGTTCCAATCATAGCCACAGCCATGCCTCTTCCCTTGAGATGATCAGGTACCATGCGTAATGCATAACCACCAATTAGGCCCCAGGAGACACCTGCTGCAACACCGGCCAAGAAACGAGCGAATAGTGTCAGTACATAGTTTGATGAGAGGGCAGTAATGGTGTTGAAGACAAGAAAACCGATAATAGACAGAAGTAAAAGCGGACGCCGCCGCCACCCCTTTGTCAACACCGCCACAGGTATGGCAGCAACCAGCGACCCAACAGCATAAAAGGTGACAAGCTGCCCCGCCCCTGCCTCAGAGATCTGCAGCCCTTCTTTTATTTGCGGCAGCAACCCCGCAGGAAGTGTTTCGGTCATAATGGCTATGAAACCCGCCATAGCCAGGGCCAGCAACCCCAACCACGGAAAACGATGAGAAGATATATCCGACATCTGTGCAGCTCCTTTTAAGATAGTGTAAAACAAGAATCGAATTATGGATCGATCATTCCTTATATTATTCAGACCGTATCACCTTGTCAATGACTTTTGGATCGATTAGTATATAATTAAGAAAAAAGAGGGGGGAACTCTTATGGCAAGAACGGGACGTCCGCGAATTTTCGATCGGGATGAAGCCCTATTACAAGCGATGATGCTCTTTTGGGAGCAAGGTTTCGAGGCCACTTCATTACTTCAGCTTCGAGCAGCCATGGGGGATATTTCAGCAGCCAGCTTTTATGCAGCCTTTGAATCCAAAGAAGCGCTGTATAAAGAAGCAGTAGAACGCTATATGGATACGTTTGGACGTGTGACGGAAAGTTTCTCGGATCTCACGCTGTCACCCAGAGAAGCAATCGAAACAACTTTAAGAAGTACCGCAAAAATGCAAACAGACAGCACACATCCATCTGGTTGTTTAATTGTGCTGTCAGCCAGCACATGTTCTTCCAAAAACAATCATATCCGTGACATTGCCGCTGAGAAAAGAAAGCTGACTCGCAACCGCCTGCAGGATTGCATCCAGCGCGCTGTGGATGTCGGTGAAATCCCCGCTTCCACGAATGTACACATGCTGACCACCGTATTTGATACCTTTATGCAAGGCATATCTACACAAGCCCGCGACGGTGTTCCTCATGCAACGATCGATCAGGCTATCACGGAATTCATGGGCATCTGGAACCTTGTTCAACATCCAGCCTGACTTAAACCTACGAACTTTTGATAGGTTAGAAAAGCCAAAAAAAAGGCACTCCCACGATTGGAAGTGCCTTCTCAGAATAGAATCTGTATGTGTGCTATTAAGGACGAGGTGTACTTACCCCATTGAGGATCAGTTTAGGATGAATATCGGCACTCAGCGAAGCGGAGACTGCACAATATTTTTCCTCAGCCATCTGGATGGCTTTCCAGATGCGATAATCCGGAATATCCCCATCGACTTTGAAGATCAAATCAATGGATGTGAAACCTTTAGGCATCTCTTCACTGCGTGTGCCTTGCGCTTCAATCTCAATCGACTCAATTTTGTCCAGGAAAGCGTCCAGAATCATTGTGATATCGATTCCCATACAGCCGCCGAGACCAGCCAGTAACAATTCCATCGGGGTCGCACCCTTGCTGTCACCACCATAAGCAGCAGTGGCATCCATGCCAACAGCGTAGCCAGAGGGTCCTTCGGAAGTAAACGCGCGTTTGCCTTTCCATACGGTTGTTACATTCATGATGTTATCCTTCTTTCTTACAATAGTTTACGATTTGCAGAACTCCGTTCCGGGTAAGGCTCGTTCTTCCGATCGCTGTTGTCTCCAAATATTTTTGATTTATATTCACAAAGGACAATATTCGGAGACAAAGGCGAGCGCTACGCTTCTTCAGAATCGATTCCGTCCCCTTCACTCAGCAGCTTATCGCTATAATCGATCGTATCAATCAGTATAAATTGTAGTAATGTAATTAGAATTCAGTAATTTGTTGCAAGAAACGGCGGGTGCGCTCTTGCGTTGGATGTTCAAAGAACGCCTGTGGACTTGCTTCTTCCACAATCGATCCATCTGCCATAAAGACGATTTTGTTCGCCACATTACGGGCAAACTTCAATTCATGCGTCACGACCAGCATCGTCATGCCTTCCTCTGCCAGCTCCTTCATGACGGAAAGCACCTCTCCGACCAACTCAGGATCAAGAGCTGAAGTGGGCTCATCAAACAGCATCACCTCCGGCTCCATTGCAAGTGCACGTGCAATGGCGACCCGCTGCTGTTGTCCACCGGATAATCGGGATGGATACGCATCCTGCTTGTCCGACAAGCCCACCCGATCTAACAGAATCCGGCCGCGTTCAGCCGCTTCGTCACGCTTGACTTTTTTCACCGTAACGAGACCTTCCATCACATTGCCCAGCACTGTCTTGTGCGGATACAGATTGAACTGCTGGAATACCATGCCGGTCTGGCGACGAATCTCCAGTACCCGGGCACGCTGGACTCGCAACGGATCTGCGCTGTTAACCACAACACCGTTCACTTCAATCTGTCCTCCAGACAACTCTTCCAGTCCATTCAGGCAGCGCAGTAAGGTACTCTTGCCGGAGCCACTCGGTCCGAGCAATACAACAATATCTTTGGCATCGACATGAAGATCGATGTTCGTAAGTACTTCATTTTTCTGAAAACGTTTGGTAAGTCCAGTTGTTGTAATCATCGGTTCTCTCCTCCTATCAGTAAGCCCGGGCCAACCGGCGCTCCACTTGTTCCAGAATGGCCGAGAAGCCGATACTCATAATCCAGTAGATCACACCGATGGCCAGATAAAATGGCATGTTCAATGCATATTGTGATACCAGCAGCTGTGCTGAACGCAACAACTCGGTAACACCGATGGCCGCCACAAGTGATGTTTCCTTCAACATGCCAATAAAGGTGTTACCCATCGGCGGGATGGCAATACGCACAGCCTGCGGGAAGATAATCCGTCTCATTGCTTGAGCCGGGGTCATTCCCGTTGCATATGCAGCTTCTGTCTGTCCTTTTGGTACAGCCTGAATAGCTCCACGGAAGGTCTCTGAGAGAAATGCACCTGCGTTCAGACTCAGTCCCAAACAGGCAGCCGTGAGTGATCCCAAGGTCACTCCATAATCGACCAATCCGTAATAAATAACGAATAATTGCACCAGCAGCGGGGTTCCCCGCATGATGGATACATAAAACCTTGCGATCAACCTAAGCCACATCGGTCCCTTCAGACGAGCAATCGCAACAAGCACCCCGATGATGAACGCAAAAAACATAGAGATCACAGTTACATACAGCGTATAGTAAGCCCCCTTCAGAAAGAAGGGGATATTCTCAAATACCAGTTCCATGGGTCAAATCTTCCCTTCGCCTTGCAGGTTCATTATTGCGCAGGCTCTTCACCAAACCATTTTTTGAAAATGGTATTGTACGTGCCATCATCTTTCATGCCTTTGAGAGCATCATTCAGTGCTGCTACGAGTTCCGGATTGTCTTTGCGAACAGCAATACCTGCCTGGTCACTCTTAATAGCTTCACCTACAGCTTTGATATTCAATCCGTTGGCATCCACAATCGGTTTCAGAGCGTACATATTGTTAATTGTTGCGTCAATCCGCCCAGCATTCAGGTCTTTGAGTGAAGAGATGACATCGTCATAAGTTTTGATCGTGAAGTCTCCCACTTTTGGCAACACTTCATTACGCAGATATGATTCATCATTTGTACCCAGACCTACGCCAATCGTTTTTCCTTTGAAGTCTTCCAGCTTGGTAATATCGTTATTGTCTTCTTTTACAATAATTTTAACTTGGTTCGTAATATACGGATCACTGAAATCCAGTACTTTCTTACGATCATCGGTAATTGTCATTTGGCTGATAATGGCATCAAGCTTCTTCGCTTGCAGACTTGGTGTCAGACCGGAGAACTCTTGGGATACAAACTCAACCTCTACACCCAGACGCTTCGCAACTTCACGTGCGATATCGGCATCGTAGCCGTCCATTTCTTTCTTATCGTTCAGGAAGTTGTACGGTGCGTATGTGCCCATCATGCCCACTTTAATAACGCCAGCAGACTTGATCTGCTCCAGTTCATTGCTTGCCTGTGCACCATTTGTGCTTCCACCATCTGTTGCCTTACTTCCACAAGCACTAAGTACCAGCACGGTCATCAGCAGAATTGCTGTCAAAGACCAGCCTTTACGAGTTTTCGATCCATATGTTTTGTTCATTACGTTAACTTCCTCTCAGTCGTGTATTAATCTGGGTGTACATTTGGTTACTTTATTGTGACTAAACCGCAGTTGTACCCATTATTCCCTGCTATTTGTTTAATCATGTGAATCTTATGTGCCTAGCAGTCCGTAAAACTCAAAGCTTGCTGCCTCAGCTGCCAGCGATGAAGCTGTCATGGCTGAGAACTTGCTGTGCAACTCATCGGAACCGAACAACCAGCGTGATATCATGCCTTCAATCATGCTTACCAGTAGTGCTGCTCGAAGCGGTACATCCATGCCCTTAGGCAACATGCCGAGTTCGATGGCACGTTCCATATTGTGACGAAACGCCGTTTCGACAGCATTACGTGTCTCCTCGACCAGGCGTTGTACGGATTCTTCCGTCACGATACCTTTGAGCAACAGTTCCATAAAATAACGGTTCTTTGCAGCAAAAGAAAACATGTCGGTGAACAGCCTTTCCGATGCTTTCACCATATCCTCTACCGATCCGGCATCCTTGCGGTACCCTTGTCCAATCGCCTCAAGCAACTCCTCCTTGCCCGTTAAGACAATCTCCGAAGCAATGGCTTCTTTACTCTTGAAGTGCCAGTAGAACGTCCCTTGCGCCACACCAGCCTCGCGGACGATATCGGAAATTTTCGTCTGATGGTAGCCTTGGGTTGCAAAACGCTCCATCGCTATGCGTATTATTTGGTCCCGGCGTTCTTCACCGGGTTCCAAACCGTTGATTTTGGTCATTCACGTAACCCTCCCGATTGATCAGTCAGTCAGTTAAGTTATATCCTATGGGATAACTAGGTTTTTGTCAATATAGTTTTAAACAAATGGTTACAAGCATAAGTTGAAGTTGAGTGCATTTGTGATCATAATAGGTGATAGCCTTGTTCAAATGAACAGGCATGGTCAAGCAGGACAGCCTGTGCTGTCACCTGCATTTCAAGGAGGAAGAGAATTGGACATTATATCATCCATTATTATGGGCATCATCGAGGGTTTGACTGAGTTTTTGCCCGTGTCCTCTACTGGACACATGATTCTGACTGCCCACTTGCTGGGTTTATCGGAGGACAACGAGTCAGTCAAAACGTTTGAGGTGGTTGTTCAACTCGGAGCTGTACTTGCTGTTGTTGTACTGTACTGGAACAAATTCATTGATATGTTCCGCTTCACCGGAGGGAGCAGACCTTACTCCCGCCGCCTCAATCTGGGACATATCTTCCTGGCGATGGTTCCTGCCGTAGTCATCGGACTTGTATTCCGCGACTGGATCAAAGCACATTTGTTTGGTCCGGAAACAGTGCTGTACAGCCTCGTTATAGGTGGTATATTAATGATCGTGGCCGAACGCTGGAGCCGTAAGAGTGGGCGGATTACTACCCATGATGTCGATGATATTTCCTACAAACAGGCATTCGCGGTGGGTATATTTCAGATCTTGGCATTGTGGCCAGGCTTCTCTCGTTCCGGGTCAACGATCTCAGGCGGTCTCTTTGCAGGGGTAAGCCGTGTAGCCGCTGCGGAGTTCACATTCCTTGTGTCTGTGCCAATTATGATTGGTGCTACGGGATATGACCTGTACAAAAGTATCGATCACCTGAACGGCAGTGATTTCCCAATCTTTGCGATTGGATTCATCGCTGCTTTCATCGTCGCCATGCTTGCGATCAAGACGTTCCTGTCCATTTTGAAAAAATTGAGCCTGACCGTCTTTGCTGTGTATCGCTTTGTCTTGGCAGCCGTGTTCTTTATTATTTTGATGTAAGCATTACAATTCAAGTAATTAGACAGGCAAAATCAATGGCGGCCTCACATTCCCTTGGGAAGCGAGGCCGCCATATTTTATATTCTGGGCTATGTTTCTGTTGCTTCACGATTCTGTTGCTGCTTCAGAGACAGGAATATCTGTAATTAGAAGAAGTCTAACTCTTCATTACTTCCTTCTTTGCTGAGTTGGATCATCAGTGATACCGAATAGGTTTACTATGTATCATGGACATTCATATTTATGTTCACTTCTGAAAAGCAGTCTGGCTAGTACCACTCTTTTACTTGAATGTTCCGGAGTTTCTTTCGACTCTTCAATCTCTCACGCAGATTATATCTATTCTCCTTTTGTTCCTGCAGCAGTTGTTTCACTCCAATCATCAACAATCGATATCTCCGGTCATCATTGTGACTTAATTGGTGCATTTCTTCAAAAATTTCATTCTTCATACGGATCTTGTTCACTCCAAATATTCAGTTTGTTCTCACAGTATACATGGGAGCACTGAACAAATTCTAAACAAGCGTTGTTTCTCAACTTCAGTTTTTCGAATGCACATTTGAATGCACATCATGCGTGCTGGAATGAAACAGAAAAACCCCTTCCTGTCACAGGACAAGAAGGGGTCTTCTTAGCTAAGTTAATTAACCAAACTGCTGAGCCTTCGTACGCTTAAACTTTGGATTCAAGCGTCTCCAGATACTCGGAGATTTGAGCAGGTGTTTTAGCCCATTTGCTATGCAGATGTGCAATTTTCTTGCCGTTCTGGAAGACGAGCAGGCTTGGAATGCCGCGTACACCATTCTCTTCGGCAAACGGCTGGAACTTCTCTGCATCCAGGGCATAGAAGGTTTTATCCGTATGTTGATCGATAACATCCCCGATAAAACGATCCAGGTTTTTGCAATCCGGACACCAGGTTGTATCAAATTTAATGACGGTAAAACCATCAGAGTTAATTGTATCCAAATACTGTTGTTCACTTTGAATTCTTTCCATATGTCTTCTCTCCCTTATATGTTCCTTTTTTGGCTGATCTTCATTGTACCTCGTATAGTTACAATTGAAAATAGGCTTAATAGAGTTAACGATGCTGCTTGTACAGATTAGCGGGACAGAGCTCTCGTATTTCCTGAATTTCCGCAGCGGTGAGTTCAGGCGAATTCGAAGCAGCAATATTGTGCAGTAACTGTTCTCTTGAACTGGCACCAGGGACAACAGCTGCTACGGCAGGATGGGATAACGCGTAGCGAATAGCCGTCTGAGCCATACTGCGTTGGTCTGTAACAAGACGACTTAGCCCTTGCCGAATGGTATATAGTTGCTCTGGCGTATAGTCCAGATAACCTTTGTCTGCCTTGGCAGATCCGGAATCGGTAAGCACACCGCTAGCTACGGGCCCACGGGCAATTACGCTGATCCCCTTTTGTTCCAATAAAGGCAGCACTTTTTCTTCCGCTCTGCGGTCAGCAATGCTGTATTGGTTCATCACACTGACGATGGATGCCCTCTTTACATACTCCCGAATCACATTGGGACGAATGGAGGAAATTCCGTAATATCGGATAAGTCCTTCCTTCTTCAGTTCCTCAAACGCTTCGATCGTCTCTTCGATGGGGTCGTCCAAGGTCCCGCCATGCAGCTGATACAGATCGATGTAATCAGTCTGCAACCGCTTCAGACTTTCATGTACAGCCTGCTTAATGTAGGCTTTGGACGGGTCCCATGACCAGCCCTCATTGCCGGGGATACGACGATTACCTACTTTGGTTGCCACAATGACTTGGTCCCGACGCCCTTTAATAGCTTGTCCTACAATCTCTTCATTACGCCCTGCGTCGTACAGATCGGCTGTATCCAGCAGATTGACCCCATGATCCAGAGCCTCATGAACCAGGCCCACAGCGTGCTCCATTTCAGTTCCAAGTGACATACATCCCAGCCCAATCTCAGACACCATCAGTTCGGATGTACCCAGACGATTTTTCTTCATATGTGCATCTCCCTCCATACGTTCTGCAAGTATCCATTGTATCATTCTTGCTGCCAAAAATCGCATGCCTCACGGAAACAAAAGGTAGTTTTCAACTGCACAAAAAAACCTGGAACGACTTCATCTCCAGGTTTCTCATGATCATCATTTAAATTCAAGCGATAAACGAACTATCGCAATCTATTTCACTTCCACACGTGGTCTGGTTTTACTTGTTCCATTGGACGAATTGGAGCTTTTCATCATACCCGAGACAGTGCTAAACAGCTTATCTCTTGCTTGTTTGTTCCTCATCAGATAAGTCACACCTGCGCCGATAGCCGTCATGATAATTCCTCTTCTTTTAGACATGTGCTTCTCCTCCTTCAGGATAAATGTACATCGTGTCTTATTTGACAATTACCCTGTGGGAGCAAAACGAAACGAAGTACAGGCTTGATCGCAGAAAAAAAGATGACCTCCGAATTCAATTCAGCGGTCATCTTTCACTTGCTCTGTTGAGGCTTAGACGTTCACCATCCAATTAATCGGACGGCGTTGCGACATGGGTCATTTCTTCATGTTTGTAGGTCGAACCATCGGCGGTCAGATAAAAGTGTCCGATGGGATGCAAATCTTCATCCAATTCGTAGACAAGCGGAATGCCTGTCGGGATATTGAGCGCCATCACGTCTGCTTCGGACAATTGGTCCAGATGCATGACGAGTGAACGGAGCGTGTTACCATGCGCAGAGATCAGCACTCTTTTGCCAGCAGACACCATCGGTTTAATCTCCGCATTCCAGTACTCCAGTACACGCTTCGAGGTATCCATCAGGTTCTCCGTAAAAGGGATGGTACATCCGAGCCGCTTGTACTTGTCCAGATCCTGCACATATCGGTCATCGGTTTGGTCCAGTGCCGGGGGAGATACGTTAACGGATCGTCTCCATTCCTTTACTTGGTCTTCCCCATACTTCAGAGCAGTCTGCTGTTTATTCAGTCCTTGCAGCGCACCATAATGGCGTTCATTCAGCTTCCAAGTCTTCGTAATGGGAATCCACATGAGGTCCATTTCATCCAGCGCAATATCGAGTGTCCGGATAGAACGTTTCAGCACGGATGCATAGGCGTAATCAAAATCAAATCCCTGTTCCTTCATGATCTTCCCTGCTTTACGAGCTTCGGAGTAACCATCCGTCGTCAGATCCACATCTGTCCATCCGGTAAAACGATTCTCTACATTCCACATGCTCTGTCCATGGCGAATCAAAACAACTCTGTACATAAAAGTGAATCCTCCTTCCATGGAAACATTACCCGCAAGTCAAACTAATTAGCACAGTGAAACGTTCATCACATTAATAATATGGTGCCATCATCAGGTATACTACGACACCTGTAGAACTGACGTACAGCCAGATTGGCATCGTCCAACGCGCAATTTTGCGGTGTTTCTTTAATTGATTCGTCCAACCCCACACAAGTGTGAACAACGCCAATGGGACAATGAGGGCTGCCAGTATACTATGGGTAATCAGAATGAAGAAATAGATCGAACGAATGATGCCCTCGCCGCCGTATTTGGACGTCTCTGGTGAGAGGTAATGAAACGTCAGATAGGTCACGAGGAATAACAGTGTTGTTGAGAATGCAGCAAGAATAAATCGTTTGTGCAGCTTCACATTCCGCTTGATAATAGCAATAAGCGCTGCGAGCAGGAAGATGAAGGTAAAGCTGTTAAACACGGCATTAAACCGCGGCAACACCGTAATATCAAAGGTTACATCACCTTTGTAACCAATCGACGGTGCGAAGAACAATAATAAAATAATGACATTAGCGAGAATGGAAATCGTGATAATGATGCCTGCGAAATTTTTATTACTCGTCGGGGATGGAATGTTCGGCTCCCCTTTGTTATTTTTGCCCAATGCAAAATCCTCCTCATATCCTAACTTCTATGTTCTATATCATTATATCTCGCCAATTCCGGGCTGTTAAGTGACAACACTCTGAACAAAAACCGCTGCACTCCCCTATAAAATGCCCCTTTACGGCCGTTTTCAATCAATTCCAAACCGGCTCCCATTTACCCGAGTCCACATTTGTGGTATAATTAATGCAATTAATCATATACGCGTTGAAACTGGAGGAGCCTGTCACCAAGGGCCCCTCTTTGTCTTTTTGAGGCACAGAACGGCACTTTTCCAGATGCCGTTCTGTGCCTTTTTATCTGTTTAAAACGGAGAATGGATCGCCCTTGGGTTGGTTAACCTATAGACGCTATTACTGGAGGGAAGAACACCTATGGAATTTATTTTGGTTCTTGCACTTATTTTAATCTTTACCAAACTTGCTGGTGATCTATCCGTAAGATTGGGTCAACCATCGGTTCTGGGGAAACTGATTGTGGGTGTCATCCTCGGGCCTGCAATTCTCGGTTGGGTTCAGCAAAGTGATTTCGTACATTATATGGCTGAGATCGGGGTACTGTTGTTGATGTTCATCGCCGGATTGGAAACGGATCTGGAGCAGTTGAAGAAAAACTGGAAGGCGGCCTTTGCTGTGGCCGTCGGTGGTGTTATTTTACCTTTTGTCGGGGGATACGGTTCGGCCATAGCATTTGGTATGTCACAGACACACGCGCTGTTCTTTGGACTTTTATTCTGTGCTACTTCCGTCAGTATCTCAGTTCAGACGTTGAAGGATATGAATCAGCTGAGTTCACGGGAGGGTACCACCATTCTGGGTGCAGCCGTTGTGGATGATGTGCTCGTCGTGGTTCTGCTCGCCGTCATGATGAGCTTGCTCGGCACAGGTGGAGGAGACACTTCGATTTCTCTGCTTATTGGCAAGAAGCTGTTATTCTTTGTTATTATTATCGCTGCCAGCTGGTTCCTTGTTCCACGCATCATGAAGTGGATGGCACCACTGAAGGTAACGGAGACCGTTATTACTGCGGGACTGATTATTTGTTTTGGCTTCTCCTACTTTGCAGAGTGGATGGGTGTTGCTGGAATTATTGGAGCATTTGCCGCTGGTATCGCAATCTCCCAAACTAACTTCAAACATGAGGTTGAAACTAAAATCGAGCCGATTGCTTACGGAATTTTTGTCCCGGTATTCTTTGTTAGTATCGGCTTAAATGTCACCTTTGATGGTGTGGGTTCACAGATTTGGTTTATTGTCGTTATCAGTCTTATCGCCATTGTTACCAAACTTATCGGTGGTGGAGCCGGTGCACGACTGACGGGATTCAACCGTTCCTCTTCGCTGGCTATTGGGGCAGGCATGATTTCCAGAGGGGAAGTTGCCCTAATTATCGCTTCGACGGGACTTGCTTCCGGATTGCTTGATTCGGAGTACTTTACCAGCGTTGTGATCATGGTTATTGTTACTACACTGGTCACTCCGCCACTCCTCAAAATCACCTTTGCACGAAAAAAAGGGGAAAAGCAAGTTGAAAAAGGGATTGAGGAATCCTATTTGAACGGGTAAAGTATTGAAATCATTCCGTATTTAAAGCTATACTTGATCTAGAAATGTAATATATCGGTCGTGAAGCACACGCCGCTTTGATCCATTCTCCCCTTCAACGCGAAGGTTGGAAATGGTCAGAGCGGCTTTTTTTGTGTTTTTATAAAGTAATCCTTATTCGTTACTCATTCGATTTCATAGAAAAACAAAAAAAGACCACCTTACACTCAAGAGGTCTTCCATCCTTGCCTGTTGTTCCAACAGGCTGTCCCATTTTAAGTTAACACGCCAACATAAAAACCAATCGAGATAAAGACAACACACCATACAAATGCACCAATGCCCGATACGAGAACGTACCTGCCCATTGCCATCTTGCTAATACCGGAGAAACAGCACATCAGATGACGAATACCTGGAATGAAGTAACCCAGGATGATGGACCAATACCCATATTTGAGGAACCACGACTCCACCCTGCTGAATCGTTTGGCATTCACGCCGACCCACTTGCCGTATTTTTCAACCAGCGGCCTGCCCGCTTTCTTGCCAATCATGTAGCTAAGCAGCCCTCCGGTAAAAGCGCCACCGAAACTGACGGCGATGGATACGGAGTAATTCAATACCGAGATGGAGGCGAGATAACCGACAAAAGTCATCATCACCTCATCCGGA
The DNA here is from genome assembly GCF_900101225.1 of Paenibacillus sp. CF095. Taxonomy (NCBI): domain Bacteria; kingdom Bacillati; phylum Bacillota; class Bacilli; order Caryophanales; family Paenibacillaceae; genus Paenibacillus; species Paenibacillus sp. CF095. The sequence continues at coordinate 134,215 of NZ_FMZN01000006.1, read as the reverse complement.
ATCGGCATGCCAATAACGCCAAGAGCCAGTAGTCCGTATATTGCGAAATAACCATATTGACCAATAAATTCTTTTGCAAATTCCATACTGACTCGCTCCTTATTTCGGTTCCACAATATCCTTCTCATGTGAGGCTAGCACTTGTTTTAGAGACGGGAATCGGATTTGGCTCACCATGAGACCGGATAATACAATAATGACAAGATAAGCTACACCATGTGTGAAATAAGGACTCCAGAGTGCGAAAAAGGACATCAGACCTCCCGCAAATGTAATTGGCATCCCGACAAAACCACTGCTTGGTGTCTTCTGACAGTTATAACGGGCCAGACGCAAAGCACCGCAAACCGGAAACAATGCAGTCAGGGCCATCCCCAGCACACTCACTTCAATCATGGAATTCAAGTACAGAATCAGCACAGGGGCTGTTCCGAATGAAACTACATCCGCAAGCGAGTCCAGGGACTTGCCGAACTCACCCTCACAATGCAATTTACGAGCCGCAAATCCGTCAAACAGATCAAAGAACATCGCTACCCATATCATCATCACAGCCAGGGCAAATTCACCATGAATAGCCATAATGACTGCCAGCATGCCTGAACTCAGATTCCCCAAGGTTAAAATCGATGGTAAAGACTTCATAAGAGTTGACTCCCTTTCGTACTAGGCTTTAGGAAAAATAATATAAAAACGGACTCCATCCGGTGTATTCTCCACTCCATAACTGCACCCATGCAGATCAAGAATCTGCTTCGCAATGGCCAGACCAAGCCCGGTCCCCCCCATTTTACGATTACGTGAGCGCTCTACCCGATAGAACCTCTCCCATATATACTGCCGCTCAGCTTCAGCAATGTGCTCGCCCTTGTTTTCAATAGAAATATGGACAAAACCTTCACGCCTGCTGATCTCAATAGTTATATCGGTATGTGGTATCGCATGACGTATAGCATTCATCATGATATTGAAAATAACTTGCTCCAGCTTGCTTCGGTCACCCTCAACCGTCTGTTCTGTTGTGGATACAAGCACCACATCCAATCCTTTGTCCTTCAGTTGCGGACCCAGACGGCCGGCGATATCTTCAATCATGTCAGCCAGTGCAACAGCATCCGTATTCAATTGAACCGCTGAGGATTCCAGTCGCACCAGATCCAGCATCTCTTCAACCATCGTTTCCATTTTGATCGCCTCATCGGCAATGATCTCAATGTAACGCTCCCGTTTGCTCTCACTCACGCCATCCTTCAGCCCTTCAGAATATCCCTTAATAATGCTGATTGGTGTCTTAAGTTCATGTGATGCATCGGCAAAAAACTTGCGCTGACGCTGTTCAATCTCCTGCTTCATTTCCATATCTGTACGCATCTGCGTGTTGGCCTGCCTCAGCTCTTCCAGTGTCTGACCCAAGGTTCCCGATAAGGCATTGAGGCTGTTAGACAAACTGCCGATTTCATCATTACGCCGGATGGGTGATTTCACCGTGAAATCCAGCGTAGACATTTTCTTCGCGACATGGTTCAAGGCCAAGAGCGGCTTCGTTACAATTCGGGACAGGAGTAACGCCAGCAACAGAATCAATATAAATGCCCCTATGCCAAAATACGCATAGAACAAACGTGTTGCCTCATTCGCTTCCCTCATCTCCTGTAGAGAGGTGAGCGAGAAGATCAGTTGCTGCTCGGGTCCGGAACGATGCACTGGAGCAATGGTGATGACATTGCGAACACCGCTCCAGCTATCCATCCATTCTTCATTGAGCATTTTGCCATTCGCCAAGGCCAGTTGGTCTTCGGTGGACAACGGGAACCGGCTATCCAGTGCTTGCACCAGCAGTCCCTGCCTCTGACTCCACGTTGCCAGATTGGGAAGAACTACCTCGGTTAATACCCCGGACCATTCCTTTACCGGTTCAATTGATTCCTGAAAGCTTTCTGTTCCCCATGCGGCAGAAGTGGCATCCTGAATTTTGAATGGATAGACCATGGACTCGCTGGCCGGACCTCTCACCGTCAGTTCTTGCCCATATTTCAGATGGGATGTAATCCAGCCAGCATTCTCACTATTGATAAACAAGGACAAGGACACCTTTACGTGACTTCCATCTTCTTGAAGCAACGTAATGTGGAACGGGTCATTAACCAGTCTTCCGGTATTCGTCAGAATGACCAGATGTGACTGATTCTGACGCATGAACTTCCCGGTCTCCTTGGCTAGCTGTAAATCACTCCAGTGTCCATTGGAATATTGCTGTTCGAACTTGGACAGCTTTTTCTTCATACTGCTGACCTTTTGATGCTGATAGAAGTCGGGGAACCAGACCAACTGGGCAAAAACCGTCGTCCCATATAGAAGAACCAGACATCCTGCCATGACCAGGAAAAGCTTCATCGTTACGCCATTTCTTCTCATGCTTCTGCCTCGAAACGATATCCAGTACCAATCACCGTCCGGATACACCTGGCTTCATCACCCAATTTGCTGCGCAACTTCTTGATGTGAGTATCTACAACACGTGAGTCCCCTTCAAAATCAAATCCCCAGATCCGATTCAAAATGGCATCCCGGGACAACACAATGCCTGCATTACGTACCAAATAAAGCAAAAGATCATATTCCTTTGGTGCAAGTTCCACTTCAATTCCGTCCTTCTCCAGGCGTCTGGCCCATGGATCAAGGGTTACCTGTCCGAAGCGAATCACACCCTGCTCTCGTCCAAATGCACCTTCAACACGCTTCATTAATGTCTCTGCACGTGCAACCAGCACACGTGGACTAAACGGCTTGGTAAAGTAATCGTCTACGCCCAGCTGAAATCCATGAATTTTATCGTCATCCTCGGACCGTGCAGTCAGCATGATAATAGGTACGGTGGATTGGGATCGAATATGCCCACATAACGTCCATCCATCCATTTCAGGCATCAAAACATCCAGAATAACCAGATCCACCTCATGCAGAGCCAACAGTTCCAATGCCTGTACTCCATGTTCTGCTTCTATGACGTTCCATTGTTCTTTTATGAAATAATCGGCCACAATCTCACGAATGCGGCTTTCATCTTCCACCAGAAGCACTGTTCTGATCATGGCCGACTCTCCTTTTTAGATTTCTGATGATAACATACCTATTCCATGTGTCGTTCATGTGTCCATACGTTTTGGAATGCTCCCATGATATATACGATTAATATAAGCCAAAAGTTACTAATTTTTATAAAAATTCGCATAAAAAAGAAGCCATCAACGAGCAAGCTCCTGCTCATTGACAGCTACTTGAATGAAATCGAAGTGTGTTATCCAGAATTGATGCGCTACTGCGCGCTCCCTGGCAACACTTAACGTTGTTGCTCCAGACGGTGTGCCACATGCAGTGTCGGACCAACAAAACGGTTCAGCGGGAATCCGCCAGCAATCGCTTTGGTCACGAAGGCTTTACCTTCACGAACAGCCTCTTTCACTGAAAGACCACGAGCCAATCCTGCGGTAATCGCCGCAGACGTTGTGCAGCCCGCACCATGCGTATATCCGGAGCCGACAACATCGGCTTCAAACCATTCGTAGTTGGTTCCATCATAGAGTAGATCCATTGCTTTACCCGGGCTAATGACACCTCTGTCCTTAATCAGGACATGTTTCGAGCCATGGGCATGAATTGCTGCTGCCGCTGCTTCCATCTGTTCCTTGGAGCGAATCGGTCCACTCTTCGCCAGTTGGGATGCTTCGAACAAATTAGGTGTAACCAGATCGGCACCTGGCAACAGGAATTCGATCATCGCTTCCGTATTTTCCGGTTGCAGTACTTCATCTGTACCTTTGCAGACCATTACCGGATCGATAACGATCTGTGGCAGACCGCTGCGGCGAATATGTTTTGCTACCAGTTCAATAATATCTACAGAACCGAGCATACCTGTCTTCATGGCATCGAAACCGATGCCGTCCAGAACAGTGCGAAGCTGTGCTTCAACTACATTTAATTCAACAGGAAAGACCTGGTGATCCCATGTTTCGGGTTCCATTGCCACAACCGTAGTCAGTACGGTCATGCCATACACACCCAGCTCCTGAAAAGTTTTCAAATCAGCTTGAATACCTGCACCGCCGCTCGTGTCCGAACCAGCTATTGTTAATGTTTTTGGAATCGTCATGGTAGTTGCATTCTCCTTCGTGTCTCAGTTGACATTATCCTATCCCTTGTACGAGCGGATGTCAATGGCATCTGAAGCCATACAGAGCATGGTTTTCCGAATGATTCAGTTCACATCTTTTGTCTCCAGACGAACCATGGACATCGAAGCAATCCATATCCCTATTGCTCCAAGGGTCAGAGGGATAATAATAAGCGAATGAATGGAAACTTCCGACCCGTTGAATCCGGAGCAGACAATCGAAACTAGCAAAATGGACGAGACCATTGTCGCTGTAACAGAATGCTTACGCATACCGAAGAATAGGGGAATGAGTGCCATACACGCAGCCGATAAAGAACTGATACTGTACTTCACCAGAAGTCCCAACATATCCCGATTGCTCAGTGATTCAGGAATGAAGGAGTAGAATTGATTAACAATCAACAGCAGTGAACCCATCAACAGATCGGTAACCATAATCATCACAAATGTAAAACCAAACACGATAATCAATTTGGCCGCGATGATTTTATGACGCTGGATGGGATAGGTGAACATGACGTTCATGGTTTTATTTCGATACTCACTGATCACCAGCTTGGATAATAAAGCTCCTGCAAATATGATGAAGGTCGCTCTCACAAATGTATCGATAATTATAAAGGCGGTCTGGTAATCGGCATAGGCATAATCTTCTGCTCCCACATCCATGAATCCAATCATGATCAGGAAAAGAAGAATGGCTATACTGGCGATACCTGCACCTGCAAAATTACGTGCAAAACGGTGCTTCCGCATCTCAAGTCTGATTAGTTTAAGCAACGTCTTCATCCCCTTTCACAAGCTTCATGAAGTGTTCTTCCAGGGAGTGAGCCCGTTTGGATATCGATTCGATCTCAATGCCATGTTGGATCAGCTTGGTGTTCAGTTCCGATGGAATGATTCCCGGATCATAGATGCGTAACGTTTGGTCATTGACCAGTTTATAATTACTCAAACCCAGCTGGTGTTCAATGACATAGGTCGCTTTGCGGATATCCACCGCCTGTAACTCGATGTACTCATTTTGACTTCCACGAATGCTCTCCATCGATACTTCCTCCACCAAGCGACCGCCGCGAATGACACCAACTGTATCCGCAATCTGCTCTATCTCGCCAAGAATGTGACTGGAGACCAGCAGGGTAATGCGATACTCATTGCTAAGGCGCTTGAACAAATCACGCATCTCCCGGATCCCTACAGGGTCCAATCCGTTGATCGGTTCATCCAGAATGAGCAGTTCTGGTGTGGTTATAAGTGCACGAGCCAGTCCCAGCCTCTGCTTCATGCCCAAGGAGAAGTCCTTGACCGGTTTCTTGCCTGTATCCTTCAGCCCTACCGTTTCCATCGTATTGTTGATGATCTTTTTGTTGTGAAACCCCATGTATTCACAGTGAAGCTCCAGATTCTCGCGAGCAGACAGTCTATCGTAGAAAAAAGGATATTCAATAATGCTGCCCATTCGCTTCAGCACTTCATAAGAGGTCGGCGTAAGCTTCTCCCCAAACAGTTCTATCTCCCCTGTGGTTGGTTTGACGAGATTGGTGAGCATCTTCATGATGGTTGTTTTACCAGCACCATTCGGACCGAGGAATCCATAGATCTCACCTTGCTTAATATTCATATTGACGTTGGATACAACCTCCACCCCTTCATATACTTTGGTCACATCTATTGTTCGTGCGATATAATTCATCGTCCTTGTTCTCCTTTACGTCCCCTGTCCGGGTTCCTATATCTATATTGTAAAGAGAAAAGTCTTCTTTTTTATTAATCAAATCTTACAAAAACCTTAAGTCTGACTAGACACGCCAATGCAGGGTTTACCAAGCCTTTAAGGTAACCGAAAATACAGTCCGTTGATGTGGCACACTATGCAAGTGAATACTTCCACCCATCCGCTCAACTAGCCGTTTCGTAATGGTCAGACCCAGGCCGCTGCCTTGATAAAGTCGATTGCGGGAATCCTCCAGTGTATACATGCGTTCAAACACACGACCATGCTCGCTCTCAGGAATCCCTTTTCCCTGGTCCCAGATCTGTAGCGTCACAGGTCCACCTATCGAATGGTTAAGTGAAAGTCCCAGTACCTTACCCTCTGCTCCATATTTCATTCCATTGGTAATGAGATTATCCAGTACACGGTCCAATGCTTCTTCATTCGCTTGCACGAAGATATCACCCGCAGGTATCTCTAGCTCCACGTGCAATCCCAGATTCGTCAACATTTCATAAAAGGAAAGCATCTTCAACCGGCATAATTCGCTTATATTTACTCTACTAAGCACCAGTTCCGTATCTCCAGATTCCAGCTTCGCCAGATCAAAAAAGGAATGGATCAAACGCAGCACTTCCTGCGCTTTATCTTGTATTTTCTCCGTCATAATCTTCCGTTCCTGATCGGTCAGTGATGGACTGTGCAGCAAGGTCTCACTATATCCCAGCACAACGGTGAGCGGCGTTTTCAGATCATGCGAAATGTTGGAGAGCATATTACGCATCTCCTTCTCCTGGTTCGCATAACCGGCCTTCGCGCGGTGGGCATAGTCCAGCAGCTGGTTCATGTCTTTCAAAAGCTGACTGACTTGGTCATCACTATTGAATACAAGCAAGCGCTCAAAGGTGCCTTGATCCAAAATATCGGATATTTTCTGATGAATATAGGTCAGGTGTTGGTTTCTTTTCCGGAATTTCACCCACAATACAATGAAGGCAATGGCCAGAATACCCGTTGTGATGGCAAAAATCAGTGTCATCCCTGCTCCGCCTCCAGCTTATACCCGATGCCCCAGAGTGTCTTGATATACTGGGGAGCCGAAGGATCTACCTCCAGTTTCTCACGCAGACGACGCATATGTACGTTAATGATATTTTCGTCTCCATAATAATGATCGTTCCAGACGGAAGCGTAGATCTGAGCCTTCGTGAACACTTTGCCAGGATGGGTAACGAACAGCTTCAGGATGCCAAATTCCTTGGATGTCAGCTTGACGGGTGTACCTTCACGTTCCACCTCGTACGTCTCCATGTCAACTACGAGTCCTCCAATGTGAATACGTTGATCTTTAGCCGCTTCAGCCACAGGCGGAGTGGTATAATTGGCGCGGCGAATCGCAGCTTTGATGCGGGCAGTCAGTTCGATTAACGAGAAAGGTTTGCTCAAGTAATCATCTGCGCCGAAGCCCAGACCTAACGCTTTGTCCACCTCCCCATCCTTCGCAGACAGAATGAGCACAGGCACCAGACTGACTGCCCGAATGGTTTGCAGCACATCCATCCCACTTTTGCGGGGCAGCATCAGATCCAGAATAACCAGATCATACCCCGGTTGTGACTGGCTGAACTGACGTTCTGCCTCTAAGCCGTCATATGCATAAGTGACGTCGTAGCCCTCTTTTTCCAAGTATGGCCCGACCATCTCACTAATTGAACGATCATCTTCAACAAGCAACAAGCGGTGACTTAACACATGTTTCCCTCCCACATGAACATTTTCTTTATTACCTCACAGTTTGTTTGAATTGGCAATGACATACGAAAAAACCTGACAGGAGCAACACTTTGACATCAAGTGTGTTTCCTGCCAGGTCTATGAGTGTCTGTAAATAAATGCTGGTGCTTCTATTCTCTATATCCGTTCTCACTGTGAATCCAACACAGTCCAATGGTTCCTGCACCTGCATGGATACTCACCACAGGGATAAACGGCATGATTTCGGTCTTTAATCTAGGCAGCAGAGCTGCAATTTGTTTTTTAATTGTAATGGCTTCTTCCTGATTGTTCGCGTGCATAATGCACACATGCTTTACTTTTTCCATATCCAGCTTGAGCATATCCAGCATGCGATCTTTCGTCCGCTTGAACGTGCGAATCTTCTCATTCACAACCACTTTACCTTCTTCAAATCGAAGCAGCAGATGGATCCTAAGCAGTTGACTGATGATCAGCTGTGTGCCGGACACCCGTCCACTGCGATGAAGATGTTGAAGACTGGCCGGTATGAGGTAAAAGGACATGTTATCAATCATCTGTTCAATGTTTACTTTGATCTCGGCAGCTGAACATCCCTGCTTCTGCCATTCCAGTCCTTGCATAATCATCTCACGGTGAGGATAAGCACCTGCCTTTGAATCAATTGCGGTCACCGTCACTCCTGCAATCTCTGCAGCCTGCATAGACGTATGCAGCGTTCCGCTAAGCTCTGTAGAGCAATGAATCGTAATAATCTCATCGTACTTGTCTTTGAGCGACTCATACAGTTCAATGAATTCGCCAATGGGTGGCTGCGAACTGCTCGCACGTGAAGCCTCCGCAAGTTTCTCATAGAACATTTCAGATGTAATGTCATCGGTTTCCCGGTAACATTCCTCTCCAAATACGATGCGCAGCGGTACGATGTAGATATGATTTTGCTCCGCAAAAACGGGATCCAGTGTACTGGTACTATCGGTGACCCATGCAATTTTCTTCATGACATCCTTCTCTCTTGCCGGATTGTTCGTTCTGTATCCTCAATCGTCAGGCACAAGCCCGGCGGTTTATTTAAAATTTGAATATTTCACATTGTAAACGTTTGCGATACTACCTCTCAATTATAAATGAACGTACAGACCGTTGTCTTGTGGCGCAATCATGAACACCCCTGTTAATACCATTATTAGCTAAAAAAATGTCTTGCCTGTGAAGGAATAAATTGGTATGCTGTTTTCCTTCTCTCTTTTTCGCCTTGACTGAAGTGAACGGAAACGCCGTTCAATCCACTTATCGGAGGTGTCACATGCTTTATTTCACTCTGGCTTCCAAAGCCTACTCCCGGAATCTGCAATACCGCGGGGCACACATGGTACATAACTTGGCAAGCGCCATGTTTGGTTACATGTATGCCTGCCTCTGGATCGGCATCGGGGCCGACCATAATCTCGGAGAATACGGGACACAGGGGATGATTAGTTACATTGCGTTCACGCAATCCTCTCTCTGGATCTCGGGTTTTCTCACGAATGGATTGGGTATTCCCTTATCCGTCAGGACAGGGCAGATCGCACTGGATCTGATGAGGCCTGTTCATCTGTTCACCCACCTGATGGCACGCGAATGGGGGCAGATTGCCTACCAGTTCGTGTACAAAAGTATTCCGATCTACCTGCTCTTCTCCATTGTCTTTTCCCTACATTGGCCCTCAGACGTTTCAACACTATTTTATGCCGCACTGGGTCTTGCCGGCGCCGCATACTTGTCCATCTGCATGAACTACATTATTGGTGCCACGTCGATGTGGACCACGGAGTCCTCTTGGCTTCACTGGGGCAATCACGCGATGATGAATCTGCTGGCTGGTTTTTTCATTCCGCTGGAATGGCTACCGGACTGGCTTGAACAACTTGCCTGGATATCACCCTACCCTTTCCTGCTCTATGTACCTACCCGAATCTATCTTGATTTCGAAGATGGCTCCTTGTTATGGGGAACCTTGCTTTGGTGCGTCTTTATGACGTTGATCTGTCTTGCGATTACCCAAGTGTTACGTCGTAAAGTGGAGGTACAAGGCGGATGAAGCGAACTTCCTGGTTCAATTTATATAAAATGCTGATTCGAACAAGCATCCGCAGCCGGATGCAATACAAGTTCAATTTCATCATGGCGTCCGTACTGGCCGCTTTAATTCAGATCTCCGAGTTTCTGATGGTTGCTCTGGTGCTGCACAAATTCGGAGCCATTAAAGGCTGGTCCCTCCATGAGATCGGTTATCTCTTTGCCATCATGACGTTATCCAAAACACTGTATCGAACATTCGGAAACGAAGTTCATCATCTGGAAAAATATCTGGTTAATGGTGAGCTTGATCAACTGTTAACACGTCCCATGCCCGTATTGCTGGCACTGCTGCCGCAAAACTTCCGCATCATGGCTGGGGAAGTCCTGCAAGGCGGGTTCATTCTCTGCTGGTCATTGGCAGGCATGATGCACAGCGGACAGATTGGCTGGATAACCATTCCCTTCTCCCTGCTCATTATCCTGACGGGCGCAGTCATTCTCTTTTCCATCGGACTTGCTACTGCCACACTCGGATTCTGGACCACACGTATCGAGGAATTACAGACGATCACTGAAGATGCCGCACGAACGGCTGCCCAATATCCGCTAACGTTATATCCCAAATGGATGTCTGGCATTCTGCTAACGGTGATTCCCGTGGGATTCGTCAACTACATTCCGTCACTCTACCTGCTACGTGGTGAAGGAGGAGCGTGGATTCTTGTTGCTGTTGCTGCGGTTGCCGTACTGAGCTTGGCTGCAAGTCTGCGTTTCTGGCAATTCGGCATGACCAAATATCAAAGTACAGGTAGCTAAGGAGGCGGAAACGAATCATGAATATGATCACAGCACGGCATCTGCAAAAGGAATTCAAGACCCCTGTTATTCGCGAAGGACGTTTCTCCGGGTTACGTACGTTATTTTCACGTGAGTATGTGTCCAAGGAAGCGGTACGCGATATCAGTTTTGATATCGGCCCAGGTGAGTTTGTGGGTTACATCGGTCCGAACGGGGCCGGCAAGTCTACCACGATCAAAATGCTGACAGGTATCCTGCACCCAACCTCGGGTGAGGTAAGGCTTGACGGTATGAATCCGCATCAGGACAGGCGCAGAACCGTTGATCGACTGGGCGTTGTATTTGGACAGCGCAGTCAGCTCTGGTGGGATCTGCCCGTGAAAGATTCATATGATATTCTGGCCGAGATGTACGGCGTCCGTGCCGAGGATAAAAAGAAACGGCTGTCCCAGTTCGCCGAGCTGCTGGACCTTGAATCGTTCTGGGCCACGCCTGTCCGTAAGCTCTCACTTGGACAACGCATGCGTGCGGATCTCGCAGCTTCCATGCTGCATGATCCCGAACTGCTTTTTCTCGATGAACCAACAATTGGACTGGATGTGAACGCAAAGCGGAATATTCGTCAATTTTTACGTACATTAAATGAAGTGTTTGGCAAAACAATTTTGCTGACCACACATGACATGGACGACATTGAGCAGTTATGCAGCCGGGTCATGGTGATTAACCATGGTCAACTGACATATGACGGCACGATCTCATCACTTCGCGAAACCATCGGACTGCCTACGTTGATACGGGTAACGTTCCGAGGAGCTTTTCACATCCCGGATGTTGTGTCGTCCGCGATACACATTACAGGAGTGGAAGGGCAGATTGTCACCGTGGAAGTGAACCGGAAGGAATGGAGCACAATGGACATTCTGAAACAGTTGGAGCACTGGGGTGAGATTGAAGATGTAGAGATGAAAGAACCCGATTTCGAAGATATCATTCATCGGGTGTATTAGTCGGCCCATTTTGTGAGTAAATAGGATGAAGACCTGTTCTTACGCCGTTACATGAAAGAGGGACATGGCGTACTGTAATAACGGAGGTGAAGCGTCATGCTTGTGACCAAACATGTCCTTCTAGCATCCAGCGTACACGCTACTCCCTACTTCATCGTACGTGGCATGATGCCGGGACCCGTGATGTTCATTACATCCGGGGTTCACGGGAATGAAACGGCGAGTATGGCCGCTGCGCAAAAACTCGCAGATGATATTGCGACAGGTCGTCACGCCATTCAGCGAGGGCTGTTAATTATCGTGCCACGCGTGAACCAGCAAGCCTGCGCAAAGAAAATCAGAGGCAAGCCAGATCTGAATCGTACGTTTCCACGCCGTATGTCAGGCAAGGCCAAACATCCGCTCGCTGCGGCAGTTTTTCAGCTGGCGCGTGAACATCGGGCCGACTGGTGGCTCGATCTGCATGAAGCCAACGGCCTGTCTCAACTGAGTTCACGAGTACTTGGACAGACGTTGATCACCAATCCCGGCAGTCGGACGATTCCAGCTTGCAGAAGAGTTATCGAACGGATGAATCGGTCGATTGCCATTCGTGATCGTCATTTTAACCTCAAGCAGCATGAATTGCCTGGATCTGCCCGTACAGCGGCTTCAAGACTATTACAAGCCCGTTCCGTCACGGTGGAGACCTGTTGGAGTCTGAAACGCTCAACCCGTATCAAGTATCAGACGAAGATTGTGCACCATTTTCTGCGTGAAGCGGGTATGTCATGATCAAGACCATTAAAATAGAACGAAAAGAAACCACGAACAGAAAACGCCCGAAGTACATCCTCAGGTGCTCTCTGTTCGTGGTGTTTTTTTATCTCTGCATCATGACTTCCAGTATTTTATTACCCACAGGGTCTAGCGGCATGAGTGGATAAAGGTCTTTTTTAGTTATAAACTTGAATATTGCATCCAGATACTCATCCACAATAGAGGCTGATCCAAAACAATAATTGGACAATAGTACAACGCCTATACTCTGTTCCTTATTTATAGCCAAATAACTGGAGAAACCAAATGTGCCACCGTTATGCCAGAGAATATTCTGATCTGAGATATTATCACTAAACCAGGCGTAATGATGGGTTGAATCTCCAATCATCACAGGCATGTGACTTTGTTGTATTGCAGAGGCTGGCGGATGATCTTCATTCAGATTGGCCTGTACAAATAAACACATATCGTGAAGAGATGACTTGATCGCTCCTGCCCCTTCATGTACACCAGTATCCCAGTGAGGCATCTTTTTCCCCGTTGACGTATGTCCATCCACAAATCTGCCGTTCTGGTCTGCATTCAGCATAACAGCTGTCTCCGTCATGTTTAATGGACCTGTGATATATTTTTTCAGCAGATCGTCATATGTACTTCCTGATACTTTACATAGGATATAGCCAAGTAAGCCTACGCCGGTATTGGAATACTCAAATGAACCCATCTGATCCGTAAAGTCAGCATCCGATAAAAAAGCAAGTAAATCATCCTCCGTATAATTTGAATACGGATTGTATCGGTTTTTCTTCGAGGACAGGTTTGTGGCAACTCCGGGTAATCCAGAGGTATGCGTCGCAAGACTTTTTAAGGTAACCTTATTCAAATAATCGTTTTTACCGTTGTGTATGTACTTGCCAACTGTGTCATCCGTGGAAAGCTGCTGTTCACGTTCCAATTCTAACAGAAGGATCGATGTAAAAAGTTTGGTTACAGAGCCGATTTCAAACAATCTGTGTTCAGGAGCAGCCGCGCTCTTCTTTTTGGGATTGCCTAATGAATGATATTCGATATCTTCCTTTGTAATAACGCCAATCTCAAGATGCAGATGTTTCTTGCCCTTAATGTAATCGGATACAAAACCTTGTAAATCCCTCATAGAAAATGTTACTCCTTTTGTGGTGTGAGTTCATTATTGAAATTATTGAAATCACGTTAACCATCATTATGTATTGGCAAACTACACTATGTATTCGTTTTAAATCTCCGATTCCCTGCTCAATATCCCACGCCTGTTTTCTCCTAAACAGGAAAAGAGCCGCGATTACGGCTCTTTCTTTTGCACCCTGAACGATTGAATATAATTGTCGATATCGTCCTCTGGTGTATGCAACAGTCGTGCCAGATGAATCTGCATCTGTTCCAGGTGATCAATATGCTTCTGAATGTCAGCGATGCGTTCGCGTACAAGGGTTTTTAACGTATCCTTTTCCATGTCTTCCTGGCTGAGCAGTTGCAGGGTCTCTTGTATCTCTTTTAAGGAGTAACCTAGCAACTGGGCATCCTTAATGAACTTAATTTTGACCAGATAATCCTCGGTATACACCCGATATCCGTTGGAGGAACGACGGGGAGCAGGCAGAATTCCACTATCTTCGTAATAACGGAGGGTTGCCATACTCACACCAGTACGCTTAGCCAACGTTCCTCTTGTCATGGTTTCCATGCCTACGCCTCCACCCTTCTGCGGATTTATTGTGTTTGTTCGTTGCGTATCTTGGTATATGTGGCATCATAGGTGGCCTCGGGAAATTGTGCTGAAGATCCTTGCAGCAATGGCTGCTCTTCCCCTTTCAGATAACGGTCAAAGAATGCCAGCGCATAGGATCTTGTTATATCCACATTATGTTCTGGCGTCATGCCTCTGGCAAATAGTTTCGGTGAGATTAATGAAATATCCGTAAAGCTCTGATGGAAGAAATTCTCCACCATCAGATAATAGGTATCATTAAGACTACTCGTCATTACTCGATCCAGATCAGGCTCAAACTCAGGGTAGAACACGTTATCTTTGGCTGAAGCATTCGGATCGAAGCTTTTAGCCGTTTCGCCAGACATGATATACATAAACGGCTGTTTCAGGGCTGTCGTGGATACCGATCCCCAGAATCCGCCTTCCAGACTGAGTCCTGCACGTAAACGATCATCCTGTGCGAGTGCTTCGACTGTTGTAGCCCCGCCATAAGAATGCCCCATCATGCCTGTATGATTCAGGTCAAGCCTGCCCTCCAGCACCTGATTGGGATCATTCAGGTTCCACTGTTCAAGCGTGTCGAGTACAAAACGTGCATCTGCTGCACGAATACCTACCCCCTCCACATTATATTGATACAGTTCTTCTGACGTTGCAAATTCAGGCCCGGCTTCATAAGACACTTTACGCCCATCGGGGAAGGTAACGCGAGCTGAGGTATAAGGATGATCCATACCTACAACAATATAGCCATGGCTTACGAGTTCTTCAATGGCGTCATGCTCTGATAACGGGCCGAGCGGACACCGGGAGAGAACAGCACCACCGGATAAGAACGGCTTGCGTCTGACATGGCTGCGCCTTTAACCACATGTGTCGGAATGGTATCGAGGTAGCTGAACACCTTAGGCGGGATGCCAAATACCAGACTAATTGCTTCTCCGAGTTCAGACGGGTAAGACTCAGGAGATACCCCCTTCGCATCTTCCGGGTTTACCGGATACCACACGTTAATCATCAGTTCCCGTTTGTCCCCGCTTTCGGGAGATAACGTCTCTTCACGGGTTTCATCCACCAATTGTTGAGAAAACGTACCGATAGCAAACTTCCCCGTAGGCTCAGGCATTGTAAAAGCTGGAAAATACCAAGTGAGCAGTCCTGATCCGGCGCCGGAGACCAGAGCCAGCATCCCAACCAGCGTGAGTTGAAGCCACGAACGCCATTTCGGTTTCTGCTTCTCTGCAAATTGCCCAGTGACTCTGTTACGATACCCTTTCACTAACTTAATGATTAATACGATGAAGATTATGCCTGCAACAAGATACGTTGGCAGCAGCATCACGCGGAACGAATCCAATATGCCGTGAAGTGCCACTGCCAATATCATGGCAGCAAACATGCCTGCCACGAGCTTCCGACGCTTCGAATACATGGGTATACACACCGCTGCGGCAATCGTTACAAGTACCAATATCCATTCCATTAATTTCATTATTCAGCCTCCAATATTTCTTGATAAAAAAAGAATAAACCTTGAAGTATACTTCAAGGTCAAGGCTGTATTATAGAAAACATTTTATCAAGGAATTCGTATATCCCATTTGCAAAGTTCGGTCAACGTACACGTTCCGGACGAGAAAGCCTTAATACCTGTTGAGTTCGGCCCAGGATATATTCGCCCTGTCATTACCTGCTCTCCCTGCTGAATGAACACCTCAACGGAGCTGACATCCATAAAAATATGAAGTTCCAGTTTCCCGTCAAGCAGTTCCACTGTCGCAGCTCGTTCTCCGCCCGGCCCTTGTCCGGCCTGCTCGCGATTTAAGCATAAACGACGCTGCTCTACATCATAGGAAATCACAGTTTCTTCATCTTCACCCGTGCGCAGCTTCAACCCGAAGTGTCGTGCCTGTTCCGCTTCGAATACAGCATACAGTTCGTAACGGTCTCCACTAATTCCAAGATCAAAATCATGTTCATCATCAGTTAAATGTATACCATACTGCTCGGTGCCTTCCAACCTGTACTGTGTAAGTTCGGGAAGCGGCTGGAATATCAATCGTTGTCCCCTGCGAATGAGTTGTCTCGGCAAGGTCATCGCTCCAGCCCAGGCATGAGACTGTTGTGTCGGGATTTCCGTTTCCCACGTATCCATCCAAGCCACCATGATTCGTCGTCCCTGTGCATCCTCCATCGTCTGGGGCGCGTAAAAGTCGAAGCCACAATCCAGCGGAACGTACTGCTCGTACTTCAGCACACCTTGGTCTTCATCCAGCGTTCCCATCATATAAACGGTCGAATGCAAGTTGCGATAGTTATCTCCCTGAGCAGGCATGCGCTGCGGAGACATGATCAGCACATCTCGGCCATCCAGTGTGAACAGATCGGGACATTCCCAATTGTCACCAAGCGTCCCGTCACTCTGGGCCATAATGTTAACATAACTCCAATCCAGCAAGTCCGTTGAACGGTATAACAGAATGACACCTTTGCCCGCAGCATCATTCGAGCCAAGGACGCAATAGTACACACCGTTTCGTTCAAACACTTTTGGATCACGAAAGTCCTTGGGACTGGTATGCGCTGGGATTTGATCCAGCCGAATAACCGGATTCATCGCGCTTTTGACAAAATCAATCCCATTGTCCGAGACAGCGATATTCTGTGTCTGCAAGTAATCGTTATCCTTGTCGGGTCCAGTCACGACATGCCCCGTGTACATCAGCACCAACTTGCCATCCTGCACGATTGCACTTCCGGAGAAACACCCTCCACTGTCGTAGCTCTGATCAGGTGCCAGTGCAATAGGCAGATAAGACCACGTAACCAAATCACGGCTCACCGCATGGCCCCAGTGCATCGGCCCCCATACCGGTTCGTAGGGATAATGCTGATAGAACATATGATACATCCCACCGAAGTATATGAAGCCGTTGGGGTCATTCATCCAGCCCACCTCTGGCATCAAATGATAGGCCATTCGATAGGTTGGATCAACCTGATGTCGATGTTCCTTGATATATGCGTTGGCCCGGGCGAGTGTATAACTCTCTTTCGTTTGAGCCGAAGAACTCGTCAGTCCGGGGTCTGTCTCTTGCCTTGTGTCTATTCCCTGCTTCTCGTATCGTTCCTGATTCATATGTCCTTCACTCCTGTCTCTCTCTCTATCACCCAACTGAACTTATTTGATAGCCCCTTGCATGACCCCCTGAATAATGTACTTCTGCGCAAACAGATAAACGATCAGGACAGGCAGCAGGGTCAACACCAGACCAGCCATCAATGGACCGTAATCCACGGTGTATGTCCCATAAAAATAAAACGTGGACAGCGGCAACGTTCGCTGCTCGGATGAAGTCAGCACCAGGGAAGGCAGCAAAAAATCATTCCATATCCACAATACATTCAGCACGCTAATGGTTACGGTTGTTGGCAGTAACACCGGCAGTACGATGCGAAAAAAGGTTTGCACTCTGCCACAGCCATCCATTAGAGCCGCTTCTTCAAGCTCCAGGGGAATACTTTTGATAAAGCCATGGTAGATAAATACGGCAAGCGGACTGCCAAAGCCAATATACATGTAGATCAGCGACCACTTGTTATCCAGCAGGCTGAGCGAGCCGTATATTTTAACCAGCGGAATCATAATGGCCTGGAACGGAATAATCATCGCAGCTACCATCAGGAAAAAGAGATACTGATTCATTTTGCTTTTGTGACGAACAAAGTAATGTGCTGTCATCGCCGCAAAAAGAGCAATCAGTAATACACCTGCAATGGTAATGAGCAACGAATTGCTGAAGGCGGATACATATCCCATTTTGTCAAACGCATTGACGTAATTATCGAATTGAAAGGAGCTTGGCAAGCCCAGCGGATCGGAGGTAATTGTCTGGTTAGCCTTGAACGAATTGACGATCAGAAGTACAAAAGGAAATACAAACAAAATCATCACAACGATTAATGCAATAAACTTCATCCAGTTGAGAATGCGTGATTGTCCAGCCATCATGCCTCGACCTCCAGTTTTTTGCTGAAATAGACCTGGAGCAATGTAATGGCGGCTACAAGGATAAACAGAACAAAGGCTTCTGCCTGACCCAATCCGTAGTCACGAGCAAGAAATGCCTGCTCATAAACATGCATGGATACCATCTCTGTGCTCTTGAAGGGCCCGCCACTGGTCAGGGAGACGTTCAGATCATACACCATGAATCCCCGTTGCAGTGACAAAAAGATGCATACAATAAACGAAGGAACCATCAGTGGCAATACAATGCGCGCCAACATTTTGCGCTTACTTGCCCCATCAATGCTGGCTGCTTCCATAACATCCTTCGGCACATTCATTAGTCCTGCAATGTAGATAACCATCATATAGCCGGCATACTGCCAAACGGTCACCACAATGAGTGCCCAGAACGCTTTATCCGGGTCAGCCAGCCAGGAGGTGGAAAACAGAGTAAGGTTCATTTTTTGTCCTGCAAAAACGAGTACCTGATTAAAAATAAACTGCCAGATGAAACCAAGCACGATTCCGCCCACCAGATTCGGCAGGAAAAATCCGGCCCGAAACCAGCCCTGTGCCTTCATTCCCCGAGTTACAGCGTAAGCGAGCAGGAAGGCAACCGCATTGGTCAGCACAACGGTAATAAATACGTACTCCAGCGTCATCCCGAATGATTTCCAGAACACGGTGTCCTTGAACACACTGATATAATTATCCCAGCCAACAAAGCTTTGATCGATGGCAATGCCATCCCAGTTCGTAAACGTCAAATAAATACCATACAAAAATGGAATAATCATCACTGTAGCAAACGCAAATAATGTCGGGCCAGTAAAGATCAGGCGGGTGCGCAGACGTGTCCATAATCCTTTTTCGGTCAGCATTGTCAACCTCCACTCTATCCAAATGATTAGCCTAACGGTTATGCCGGAAACAAGTTGAACAGACCTCATGTGGAAGCTGTACATTCATCATCTCCGGCTACCGCAAGTCTCTCTCTATGTGCTGCGCAGGGCTAAGATTAATTCCTTTATTTCACATTGCTCCAGTATGCCTGAATTTCGCTGGCAAGCCCGGCACGGTCAATGACATCAGCCAAGTATTTCTGCATGGATGCACCCAGTTTGGACCAGTGATCCGCAGGAAGTGTACTCATTGATTCCTCGATTTTGCCTGCCTTGATGTATTCACTAATGGATTTGCCAAGCGGATCGGTTGGCTCCAGTGTAATGTTGCTGAATGCCGGAATAATACTGGCTTGATTCACCAGGAAATCCTGACCTTTTTCGTTATAAACAATCCAATCCAAAAATTTCTTCGCCGCTTCCTGCTGCGCTGGTGTGCTCTTTTCCTTATCCAGCAATATTCGTTTGGATACAGCAGCAGAGATTTGCGTATTACCGAAATCATCCGGATTATTGCTCACAGGTACTGGGAGGAAGCCATAATTTCCATCTGCTGTATCAAAGCTTGAAATTTGTGGCCATGCCCAGTTGCCCTGGAACCAGATGCCAACCTCACCCTTGCCAAGCACCTCAGGTCCACGCTCATAAGTTCCGGACAATGGAGAAGCCTTGTCAATATTGTAGGTTTTCATCAGATCAAATGTATCTAACAAGCCATTAAACACGGCGTTGGAAGCAAGATCCACTTGACCAGCCTTCAGATCAGTAATGAATTGATCCACCTTCGCACGGTCCGCCGACTGCCCACCATATGCAAGCCCCAGATAATGCGCACCAAGCGACCAATCCATCGGAGATACAATCAAAGGTGATTTTCCAGTAGCAGCAATCTTTTGGAACAGCTCCTCAAGCTGTGCAGTGGTCTGTACAGACTTGGGATCGAATGTCCCACCTACTGCCTGATCCAATACATTCTGGTTATAGATGAATCCATATCCTTCAATAGAGAACGGGAAGGCATAATTTTTGCCATCAAACGTTGTAGCCGCTGTGCTGTTCTCCACAGCATCCTTCATCCAAGACTCGGATGTGAGATCCAGAACACGATCCTTGAATTTCTCGACATCCCCTGTGTCCAGCATCATCATCGTTGTAGGGCTGCCGGAGGCATACAAAGCAGACGCTTTTTCAAACGGAGACTGTCCACTGCCTACAGGTACAATTTCGAGTGTGATATTTGGATTTTCGGCATGGAAGTCTTTAGCCGCTTGCTCCAGCTGATTGTTAATTTCCGACTTGGAATTGAGCATCGTGATTTTGACACTCTCACTGCTGCTCCCCTCCGAGGAGGAGTTGGACTCCGTCGCTGCTTTACTTCCACATGCCGACAATACAAGCATCATAATCAATGACAATACCAATAATTTCATCCATCTCTGTTCTCTTTTCATATTGTTATGTCCCCCGATCAATAGTTTAAAAGGAAACGCTTACAAGTCGAATTATAATGTCAAAGGTTTGACATGTCAATCGTTTGACATACCATTTTAAAAAAATATCGCGCCTTGATTTTTACATTGCAAAAGGACGAATATGAAAAAACGACCTGTATCAGGTCGTCTCTCTCTCCACGATGGTAACCGGCAAAATATGCTCCATTTCGATCTTCTCTTCCGCGAGTTGGCGCCGAATCAGATCAATCGCCAGTTTAGCCATGGCCTCCACCGGCTGCCTGATCGTTGTAATGCCAGGCACCGTATACGCTGCCGCACGACTGTCATCATAACCTATAATAGCAATATCGTCGGGTACCTTGCGCCCACCTAACACGATCTGCTTCAGCGCATGCACCGCCATCAGATCACTCGTTACAAAGAGCCCATCCACCTCGGGGTGTTGTGCAAGTAGCTTATCCACCAATTCCGTATACTGATGCTGATCAAACACATTCAGATCGGTTTCATGAATCATGACCGGTTTGACTCCATGAGCCTGCAATGTATCAACGAAACCTGTCGTCCGGCGATTGGACAGCATTTGCAATTCCAAATTACCGCAGATATGTGCCAGATTCCGTCTGTTCTTCGAGAGCAGCAATTCAGCAGCCATAACCCCTCCCTGATAGTTATCAGATGAGATAAACGGGATGTCTTCACCGATCTTACGATCAAAGGTCACGATTGGGGAATGCAGATTCATATACTCATCAACTTCCAGTGTATGACTTCCCATAATAATGCCATCCACGCGATTACCCTTAAGCATTTCCACATATTCACGCTCTTTGGAAGGGTCCATGTGGGAATTGCATAACATAATTTTAAATCCATTCTGGTAAGCATGATACTCAACATAGCTAGCCAGTTCTCCAAAAAACGGATGGGATACATCAGGAATAATCAAGCCTATAACATTGGATTGTTTACGCAGAAGAGAACGGGCAATTTCATTGGGTCGATAGTTAAGTTCGTCCATGGTTTGATACACTTTGTCCCGAGTCTTCTGACTGATATATCCCCGGTTGTTTAATACACGCGAGACGGTAGTTACAGAAACTCCTGCCCTGAGTGCAACATCATGAATAGTTGCCATAACACCCTCTTTTCCTACAACATTCTTCATACCTTTAACATTATAAACCCATTGCTAACCCTGAACCAAACCCTTGGTACCCGCCCATTGCTTCATTCCGCTACAATTCTCGCTCTCGGCATGCTATGCATAGCTCCGTGCGTAACATGGACCTGTACCACATACGTACCTGGTTCTTCAAAGGTATGCTGGATTTCATACAGCCCTTCCTCTGACTCATTGGCAGTAATAGCCCCCTGATTCTCCAGTTCGTCCGCTGTCATCATACCTTGTTCCGGAGATACAGAAGGCGGATCATCAAGCTCATTCCAGATCTGGAATTGCACATGGTCAGCCTGACTTAACGGTGCATCTCCCTGTGTAAGCTTCACCTGCAACCGTGTTGGTTTATGAAGAGAAGTCTTCTCTGGAACGTCAAGTTTCACTTTAATCATCTCTGGCATCTCGCCTGATTGTGACTGTTCCTCATAAGAGCATCCCACCGTCAGGAGGAGCAGAATTATGAAGGGCATGAACCAACGAGCTTGTCCGCTCATCACCATCTATCCTTTCTTATTAAGAAGATTTTGGTGTTTTGCCGATACCCCACAGCATCACGATGATGATCATAAAGGCGATCAGTGCCAGTAATGGAATCGTGATGAAACCAAACCAATTCAAATAGTCGGTATAACATGGAACCTTACCGCACGCGACGGCATTCCCTGTAGCCGAAAAAATACGCTGGATTGTTACATGATATAACGAAATGCCGCCACCGACGAAACTAAGTGGGAGTACGTATTTGGTGATGCCCACGTCATCCTTAAAGTAGGCAATGCCCAGCAAGATGGTTAGTGGATACATGAATATACGCTGGTACCAGCATAGATCACATGGAAGATATCCCTTAATCTCACTGAAATAGAGACTCCCCCCTGTTGCAATAACGGAAACGGCCCAAGCAACAAATAACCGGGTATCCACATTTCTCGCTGGACGCTCCGATTTTGATGATGTACTCATTCCTATGTCCCCCCTCTTCATTTTGCTTATACCAAATTATCATACCTCATTCTAGACTCCATCGGCTATTCCAGCTGTTATGTAGGTCATTACCCGATGATTATACCAAATATTTGAACTTTTGGGTTCATTCATGGTCACATTGAATATGTTCATCCTGCTCCATACCTTTGGTCCTTGCGTACGTATTGCCCCAGTCGCACATCGTGTTCAAGACCGGAACGAAGGATCTTCCGAGATCAGTTAAACTATATTCTACTTTTGGCGGGACTTCCTTGAATATTTCCCTATGAACGAGGCCATCACTCTCCAACTGTTTCAATTGGTCGGTTAAGACCTTTTGTGTAATTCCAGGTATCAATTCATAGAACTCCTTAGTTCGAACCGATTGTTGACTCAGAAAAAAAAGGATAAGACACTTCCATTTCCCGCCAGCGATATCCATGAAAATATTTATTCCGGTATTATATTTAACCAATGTGCCGTCCCTCCCCAATAGATACTTTAAAGTGGCTATCCCACCTTTTTGTGCGTTATTTTCTCATTTGTTAATGCCTACTATAATTCAAGGGAGTCCTAAATAACAACGATGGAGATGATCCCATGAGTGTACAATCCGTTTTGGAACAAAGGCGTTCCGTTCGACATTTTGATTCAAATTATACGATACAGCCAGAGACTTTGACTTCACTCATTGCTTCTGCAAGCAAGTCACCTAATGGGAATAATATTCAAGCGACCCGGTATCTTATTATTGATGACCCTGATTTACGGAGCGCATTACTACCTATAGCTTACAATCAACAACAGGTGATGGATGCTTCCGCTTTGATCGTCATGTTAGGGGATTATCGAGCATTTGAAGCGGATAATATTATCAACATTCACGAAGAAGGCTTTCAGTCGGGCTATTTTGATGCATCACTCAGAGATTATCTGGCGAATGCTGCAATACAATACTATGCAAATAAATCCGATGAAGAGCTGAAGTTGGAATTAACCCGAGATGTAAGTCTAGCATCCATGTCATTCATTCTGCTCGCCAATGAGGCTGGTTTCGAAACCATCACGATGTCAGGTTATGATTCCGCTCGATTAAAAGCAAGCTTGAGTATTTCTGATAGATACTTGGATGTCATGCTGATCGCTCTTGGTAAAGGTACGAAAAATGGACATCAAACGGTACGTCACCCCGTTCATCAAATTATGTATCGAAACACACTGACCCACTTATGATGAACAAAAAGAGCTGCCGTATGGGGCAGCTCTTTTTGTTTTAATCTTATTTTACTTTACTATTACATGGATTTGGTCAGCGTAATGGAACCATCTTTTTGTGCCCATTTCACGTCCCAGTTCAGAAGTTCAGCAATGAAGCGCAGGGGTACTTGCGTACGTCCATCTTTGTTAACAAATACCGTTGCACCCACGTTTTTCTTCACGCCGTTCACTTCCATAACGTTATTGTTCACCCAGAATTCAAGCGTATCATCGCCAGCCATTACCGTTACTTGTTGTGCCTTTTTGTCCCATTTCACCGTTGCACCAATACCTTCACTCAAGAAACGCAGTGGAATGTATGTTGTGTTTTTCCAAAGCACTGGTGTGGTGTCCATGTTGGTTGTTTTGTCGTTAATTTTCAGCATTTTGCTGTTCAGTTGCATCCACACCGTTGTCATTTCTGGCGCTGGTACAGGTGTTGCTGGCTCTTGGAATTTGTCATTGAATTGAGTCACGATGGCATTACCAAGGGCTTGACCTACACCAAACATCACTTTGAAGCCTTCACGATTTGTTGTGTAAGAAGCATCATAGTTACCTGCTGCATATTGATTCAATACGTTTTGTACTTGATTTTCATGCGTTGTCAGCGCTTGTTGTCCTGCTGCTTTTGGCAGATTGCCAGCTGTTGCTGAATCCAGGAATGTAGCGAACTCTGTTGTAAATCCATCAATACGTTTCTCTACTGCCGCACGAGCCGCAGCATCGTTGTTTTTAACAGCTTTTACATAGTCGCTTTGTGCATTAACGTGGTTCGTTACCCAAATTTTCTCGAAAGCATTGGCACCATCGTTACCGTAAACGGAAGCAATCGCTGCTTTGAAGTCAGCTGTGTTTCCAGCTTCAGCTGTAATCAGTGCGTTGGAAGCGGCTGTACGTCCATCAAATTCCTCTTGCATTTGCAGAGCCGAAAGCGCAAAGTGTTCGGAAGCCAAGTGGTTGAGTGCAGATCTCAGATCGGCTGCTTTTGTATCCGCTTTGGT
The DNA here is from genome assembly GCF_900101225.1 of Paenibacillus sp. CF095. Lineage (NCBI taxonomy): Bacteria > Bacillati > Bacillota > Bacilli > Caryophanales > Paenibacillaceae > Paenibacillus > Paenibacillus sp. CF095. The sequence goes on along the minus strand of NZ_FMZN01000006.1, from coordinate 109,407 downwards.
ATTTTCGAATTTCTCAGGCATTTGTGTAGTAATGGCTGTGGAGAGTGCCTTACTTACGTCGAACATTTCTTTGAAACCTTCACGGTAAGCCTTGTATGCATCAGCGTAATCTCCAGCTACATACTCATCGAATACTTTTTGCACGAGATCTTCATGTACTTGCAGCGCCTGTTTGGCTGCTGCTTTTGGCAACTTGCCTTCGGTAGCTGTGCTCAGGAATGTGGAGAACTCATCCACAAAACCGTTGATGTTTGCTTGTGCTTGTTTGATTCCAGCCTGGTTGCCCATTTTGGTTGCTTTCACCAGATCATCTGTGTATTTGTTATGAGCACGGAAGATGCGTTCGAATTCTTTGGCACCTGCGTCACCGTATAGGGAAGCGATTGCTGGTTGCATATCCAGTGCATTCTGGTCGAGTGCTTTGTAAGCTGCATCTGCATCTTTTGCTCCGTCATATGCTTTTGCCATTGCTGTTACTGCGAGTGCAAAATGCTCGGACAGCAGGTGGTCCAGGTTTGCTCTCAGGTCAGCCGCCGGTGTGTTCACGGATGCTTTCATCATTGTCATTGGTGTCTGTGGTGCGGAAGCTGCTCCAGCGATCCCCGGCATCAACAGTGTCAAGCTAAGTACAGGTGCGATAAACTTCTTCATTTTCATTTTCATTACGTGTTCACTCCTCGATTATGTTTTGTGTATAATTTCTTTCCTCGTCGTTGTCTTCATAGGGTGTAACGCAGGGTTCTCTATTCTGGATCACTCTGTGGGCAAAAAAAATTCGCAACCTTCAGTGAAGAAAGCTGCGAATGCCTGTTGTATCAAGGTTTTTTAATATTAAAAAATAATAAAATTATAGTGATCTTTCCGATCCAAGACTACATACATACTGTAAGACAAATACTTCATTTCCCTTATTTTCTCAAATGAATCTTACATCAAAGGTTAACTTGAAGTACAATAAAGACATATCATATTATTCGCGAAGGAGGTCCATTCATGACCTGGTTGCCTTATGTTTTAATTGTGGGTATTGCCTTATTTGGAGGTATTGCTACCATGATCATCGGAAATTCGAAAGCCAATCAGACCAGCAACCCCGAATATGACCGCCGCACAAAGCAAAACCTAAGCAAACTCTCCTATGTATATGTTGGTGCGATTGTCCTTGGGTTTGGCGGACTAATCCTCTATCTTTTTAACTAAAATGTTTCAATTCGGCAAAGAATACGTTCAAACATGCCAAGCAGCTTCAGTTTTCGTTCTACATTCTCCGTATATATACACATGTTTACAAGTTGGAGATAATTCAGAATTATTCTGGATATGTTCGGGGTTTAATATAAAGCCATAAGGGACAGCGAGCCCATTAAACAAACCAAACCCCAACTTGAAGGAGAGATATATGATGAAAAAAAACATGAAGAAATCCGTAGCAACGATGATGGTACTGGGCATGACATTAACAGGAGCAACGGGCGTATTCGCCGGAACGCAGCTGGAGAAAATCTCCGCATATCTTAACCATGGAATCAGCTTTAATGTTGATGGCGCGGCTTATTCACCAACGGATGGCAATGGCAACAAACTTGCTCCAATTACCTATAACAACTCTACTTATCTGCCCGTACGTGCACTTGCCGATGCACTGCATGTACCAGTATCCTACGACGGCAAAAAAGGACAGGTCATTATCGGCCAAGCTACCAGCAATCCAGCAGCCTTGACGAATGTAACGTATAGCGCAGCACAAAAAGAGGCCATTCAAAAGGCTTTTGCACAATTCGATGGGTTCGAGACAGCTTATGCCCCTCAGCAGATGATCGCAGGTGACACGTTCAAAAGTGTAGGTGCGGGTGGCGACGGTGTTAGCTTTATTTTTAGCCATATGAAAGTGGATGTATCTCCAAGAGATTATTCGGACGGCTATACGAGCAAAGACGTGAAACTGTCCAATGGTGTTGTCGCCAAATGGTATACACCAGATCAAACGGGCATGCTCACGTTCCGACTGGATGATCGCTACGTTACGCTTAGCTCCCCGGATCATAAGCTGAGCCAAGCTCAGTTGCAACAAGTCGCTGTCTCTGTTCAGAAGGCAACTGGCAACAACGATCAAGGGATCACTGCATTTGCAGATGTGAACTATAGCAAACAACAATTGGATAACATTCGTAAGGCATTTGCGAAGTTTGACGGTTTCACCACAGCCTATGCTCCACAACATATGGTTGCTGGAGATACGTTCAAAAGCGTAGGTGCAGGCGGTGATGGTGTAAACTTTGTTTTCAATCGTATGAATGTCACGGTATCCCCTAAAGACTACTCTTTCAGCTATGATGGCAAAACGGTAAAACTGCCTAATGGCGTATCAGCCAAATGGTACACACCGGATCAAACGGATATGCTCACATTCAAGCTGGATGATCGTTATGTAACACTCAGCTCATCAAATAACCAACTGACTCACACTCAACTGGAGCAAATGGCGGTATCTGTACAAAAAGTGAAATAAACAAAAATAAACACACATCATTTCGGTCCCACTCTATGAGTTGGGGCTGATTTGATGTGTGTTACGTATGCTCAAGCTCTGCTACAAAGACCTCTTCCTGTTCGTCTGTCTCTATCCTGCAATTAACTCTCTGCCTTGTTCATGACTTGGCGAAGCCAGTAATACCGATGCAAGTCCATGATGAAGTGAAACACGACAAAGGCCAGCATAATGTATACACACATTAGCACAACAGCCACAGTCTGTAGCGTAACAAAGGCCAGTGAAATATTGGCCAGAAGATATGCTCCGCCCGTAATCATCGTTAATGTGGCTACAGGCACACCTGTGCTTTTATCCCTTTTTTTACGCTGAGGGGGCTGCTGCAGCTTACGCAAACGAAACTTCACGTATTGGAACAAAGCAAAACCATATACCGCAAATGATCCAATAGCGTACCAAGGTGTCGTCAGACCCAATGTCCCGTAGGCAAACTTCTGTATAATCACCATAAATCCCACAGAACAAACGATGCCAAATACGCCTCGGAACAATACATAATTCAGTTGGAGTCTGCGTGGGGCAGCAATGAGGGCAATCGCCCATATATTCATAAAGGCTAGCGGTGGCACGAGAATATACGCATACAGCGATTGGAACGGGACACTGAACACGGGAATAAGCAGAAATACGTTAAGAAAAAACAGGACAAGTATGCCTGCACTCAGCCGAATACTATCTACTGCATAGATGACATAAGGTGAATCCTCATACGGATTTGAACGTTTATTGTTCGCCATTATAACTCTTCCTTGATAGATACGTTTCGTCATGACTACAATGCCAGTTCAGCCAAACGAACAACCCTGCGATAGACCATCGCATCCATCAAATCCTCCCAATCGAGTTCACTGGCATTAACGTCTCGATAATAGACCGCAGCAGCAGGCAAGAAACCAACCAGCGGCCCTGTACCACCACATATCAGGCTACCGCCGTCTCCTCCTTTGGGCATTACGTCTCCACCCGAATCCAGTGTAAGCTCATATTTGTAGGGATCCCCATTAAATTGCACCCCGAAGAAATTTGGCAGTTCCAGATCATAAGGACGATCATCCTTTTCTTCAACCTGCGAAGAGGCCGTCTCTGCCGATCCCTCCACAATCTCATCCATGCTTTCCAGACTTCCAAAGTGCTTCAATCTCATCGTATAGTCGAAGCTGTCACCCCAGGGAAATAACGTGCGACAACCGCCGCCATAGATATACTCCCATTCGTCTTCGGTCAGCAAACCAAAACCCGCCGCAGCTTCCTCCCTCACGACGTCTTCCAACTCGATTCCTTCGTTGAACCACAGGATTCGGACTCCATTCTCACTTTGGCGAATCAGACGAAATTGTTGATGCAATTCATATTCACGTATTTCCGATTGCTTAAATTGCTCCAGGGCTGACGGGAAATCAGGATCTTCCTGTGCAAATGCTTCCTCCTCGGACACTTCAATCCAGCCAAGCGAGATCAGTTCGCATTCCACGAGCATAGGCGCAATAGTAACTTCTCTCACAGGTGACATTTGACTCGCCAGAAACGAATCCACGTCCTCAACACCATACTCACTGACCGTTTCATGCAGGTCGGCTGATGTCTCTTCGTTCATACCATGCTGCCAACGATCCCAGCCGAGTGTTACTTGATCTCCAGGCACAAACACAAATCTCAGCCCATCCTCCCTAAATACACCTGTTTCCATCCGCTGACCGAATCGTTCAAATGTCTCGAGACCCTCATATACCATACCGTCTGGTAACTGACGAACGAGCTTACGCATCCAAGCCTCTTTGTCCTGAGCGTTCAACGCCTGCCACATGTCTCGTCTCAATGTTTCCATAACTCTCCCCACCTTTCCTTATACACTTTCACTTCTCTAAAATGCTTTACTGGCTCGCACAGTACAATCTTATTTGTCTTGTGTACATCTTCATTTCCCTGCGGCTTGCAACAGTTCCAGCAATAATTCCTTCCGTCTTCCCTCCGCTTTGCGAGCGAGCGTTGTGAGCTTCTCCACCTTGCCAAAGATCGGATAGAGTACACGTTCCGCTTCATAATGCTCAAGTTCTTGAATCTGCCTAACCAACAGTTCGAGTATCTCCTCATTCTCCAGCTCGGACTGAATCTTCAGCTTCAGACTGTCCGTCGAACGACGCAAACTGGTGATTAACGCAGGTATGGATTGAGCCGTTACACCCTGTTTTTCCACAAATGCCGCAATGAACTTATCCTGAATCAACTGATGCTCATCATCCACTTCGCCCATGTAATATTCAACCAGCGGGAAATACCGCTCATCCACGAGCCCCAGCCCAAAAGTTGCATAACTGCCCGGCATACAGCTTTTCTCTCCCTCGGTATCCTCATAAAACTCAAATTCCTGGATAGCCTCACGTGCATACTCTTCCAGGAGTGGATGCAACTCCGGGTATTCCAGTGCATTCGCAAAGAATCGGTGGGTATCCGACTTCGCGAGTCCCTTGATCGGCAAATACTGCTTTACGGCAGATTTCAGCTTGATCTTATAACCTTTTGGAAATCCCTGTTTCAATAAATGAATGATAAAGGTAAGTGCCTGTTGATAGGCACCCGCCTCCTCCTTACGAATGTGAATGGTCATCAGAGCAAATACATCATTTGCTTTGCATTCTACTTCTTCCGTTTTCACATGAATATCGTCCTTCGCATACGTACCGCTACCTTCTGTCATCATACGTGCCGCACGTTTGCTACCGAGTTGTTTCGCAAGTTCCAAGAAAGTCACACCTTTGGGTTTGCTATAACTCGGCTCAAAACGTAGAAACATGACCGCCGCATATAACAGCAGATCTATTGGTTGAGTCCCAGATGTTTGCGCCTTCCCATGCTTGTCCAAATGTTGATCTGTCTGTGTTTCAATATTCGATTGAAGCGTTGCTCCGGGCTTAAGTGAATATTCATTGGTACGATAAGGCGAAGACTGAACATCATAATACTGTGGCAAAAACTGATTCTCCACCCATGCCGTCACTGCACGAGTAATCTCACCACGATGTTCCGCAAGTGCATCCGGACGCCCCTGATTCAACTCTTGAATCCGGTCATACAGCCTGATGGTCCATGCTACATCCAACTCCGGGAACAGCTTTGGATCGAGCAGATGACTCGTCAAAAAGAAGGATTCCAATGGCTTCGTTGGATATGTACCGTGTTCTAGCTTCTTGTCTACATAGGTATGAATACGCTCAAGGAGCAGATGTCTTTTCTCATCGTTTATCCATTCCAATAAAGTCAGTTGCAGCTTGCCTTCGGTTGTTGGAAATTTCCCGCGGAAAGTGAAGCGGTAGTCAATCAACGGAGTATCTGCCAGCTTGTCCAATCTTCCCTGAACAACCTCTACAAGCTTAGGCCCAATCTCGTTACGTACCTGTTCCTCGGTAAAGGCTCCTGCCTGCTTTGATTTCACATCATCATCCAAACCCAGATCCAGGCTGTCTACCGTGGTCCGTCCAGGTTTGTAATCCAGCACAATATCATTAACAATACCCATTTGCAGCGTGGTTCGCTTCACAACACTTTCCAAGTCATCCCGCTTTTCCTGTTCATCAAACCATTCATGAATCGTGGTTATCATCTCTTCCATCGCCTGATCATAAAGTGTACTCATCTAATCTCCTGCCTTCCCATGCATCTTATGATGTTCATCAACCACACTTGAACCTCTATGAATCCCGGATCAATCCGGGCATCTATGTTATAAATACGTATTGATGTTCGTATATTACCTACTATTTTACTCTCTCAAGTACAATCGGAACAATAAGGCTTACGCACGGTTGCTTGCTAGTAAGAGAGATCTACGGATTCCTTTTTTTTCATATCTATGTATGCTCTCGGTATGCCCTCGCTATCGTCATCCCCAAGTTGTATAATCATTGTATTCCTTTTCAGGAGGTCCGACTAAATGAGCTACAGCAAATACTTCCCCTTGGAAAACTATTTGAATCAAGTTTCGATCACCCTTACATACGCAGAGCTTGAGGAGATTCTCGGATTTACGTTACCCCCTACAGCGTATAATCGCGAACAATGGTGGGTGAATAATTCCATGAATCATACACAGGCACTATCCTGGTTAAATGCCGGATGGAAGGTTGAGAATGTGGTTTTAGGAAAAAACGTTACTTTTGTCCGCTGTGAGTCATAAAACGTTTGTGATACATAAAAAGCAGGGTAGACTGATGAATTCATCAGTTCTTCCCTGCTTTGATTATTAATTGACTGTCTTATACCACTCGTTCACTTCGGTGGTAATATCATCCCCGCCCATGGATTTCCACTTCGTCACAAACGCATCAAATTCCTCAATGCCCACCTGACCATAGATGATCTTGCTGAACGTATCCTTCTCCAGCTTGTCGATCGCGTCCTTTTTCATTTTCATCGTCTCGGTTGGTGCTCCCGTGAACTTGTTCTTGATGGCATTATCTTTATTCGCAACGACCACCTCAGCGGCTACAAACACTTCCGGTTTGTTGGCAATCTTCGTATTTTTCTCAAAAGGAGTCTCCGGCTCTTTGCCCTTCGCAAGTTCCGCCAGCGTCTCCATCATCAGATTCGGAATCCGTGCACCATCATACGTAATTGTATATTTGAGTGGTGATACGCCATCCTTCACTTCAGCTTCACCAACCACTTTGCCGTCCACAATATCATAGTCATATCCTTGCGCAAAGCCATGTTCGAACTCGCTGCCCACTTCCGGATTGGCAAAGTTGTCGAACAGATAATTTTGATACGTGAAGAAAATTTCCGGGTTCGCCATGTCTTTGTTAATCAGCACCACCCCGTTGCTTGCACCAGAACCATGTTGATGGCTCTCGCCTGTTTTTCCTGTAGGTAAGGCAATGGCCTTATACGTGGCACCGTCCACATTTTTCTTCACATCATCAATCGGCCAGTTTGGCATCCAGTGCGGCCCTACGATAATGCCAGCTTTACCTGCGGTGAACAGTTCTGCTGCCTTGATCTCGTCATAGACGCCTGCTTCTTTCGGCAGGTAACCTTTGGATAACCAATCTTTCATCGTTGCAAGGCCTTCCTTCACACCTGGCTGGATGGAGCCATATTGCAGTGTTCCGTCTCCGGCATCATTCCACTGTCCAGGCATCGTGTTGTACATGCCGAAGATCCAGCCCGATTCCGTCATCCACGTATTGAGCGCATTCTTCATGCCGACAGTGAGACCATACGTATCTTTCTTGCCGTTCCCATCCGGGTCTTGATTTGTAAAAGCATCCATGACCGTAACCAGCTCATCCATGGTTTTTGGTTCTTCCAGTCCCAATTTCTTCAGCCAGTCTTCCCGAATGAACATGACCGAATCGCCATTGTACGCATAATCAAAGATTGGAATGCCATAACGCCCGCCCTCATACATGTATGGATACCATTCTTCCGGTGCGGATTCGGATGCCTGTTTCCATGTGTCCGAAGCATACTTGTCAAACAGTTCGCCTGCATTGGCAAACTTGCCGGACTCAATTAATTCCCTTACCAGATTGTAGTCTCCCCGAATGGATACGATATCCGGCAGTTCTTCGTTAGCGGACAGCGACAAGCGCAATTTCGTGTAAAATGCATCATTGGTCACCGATACAGCCCACGGTGTGGTCAGATCGATGCCAAGTCGTTCCTTGGCCCATTTGGTATGCACATTGTTCTGTGCCGTTTCCCCATTCTTGAACTTCGTGTCATCATTCCAGGCCCGCAAATAACTCATCTGTACCGCCGGTTCATACTTCCCATCTTGCAGAGCAAGTGGTGCAGCGGCTTCCTTCGTTGGTTCTTCCTTGGCCCCCGAACTACATGCCGTTACGGCAACCATCGTGATTGCGAGCAATGCCGTCATCATTTTTCTATACATGAACTAACCCCTCCTCAGGTAACTTGGATACCCTTATGTGCCAAATGCACCTTACATGAAAAGGATAGTGCAGCCAGGGAGGCAAACATATATCACAATTTCAATGTTCATATTGATTTGTTAACCGTTCCGAAAATCCTGCGGGGTCAGTCCATAATGTTTACGGAACACCTGAATGAAATAAGGCGTGTTATTGTACCCCACTTCCTGACCGACTTCATAGATCTTCATCGCCGTATGCTTCAGCAAATGAACCGCACGTTCCATTCTGGAACGGATAATATAATCACTAATGCCTTCACCTGTGGATTGTTTGTACATTTTCGACAGATATACGGGGTGCAAATGCACCTCTCCAGCAATGACCTGCAACGATAGATCCTCGCCTAGATGATGGTCAATCCATTGCTGCACCTGCCGAATCAGCGATGATCCGGCATCCTGTCCCGCATCGCTTGTGCTCTCTTCCCACTGCTGCATCACACTTCTGGTCCACGTTTCCAGACTGCGCAGTGAGATGCCATAACCGTCTTTAAGCAACTGCTGGTACTGCTCACCAAGCACTTCGGTTAACTGCCTTCCTTCCCGATGAGCCATATAGGAGAATGCCGCCGCCAAATAATGAAAAGCCACATACACATGCTCCGGGAACACACTGTTCGACAGTTCGGCAAAGATCTGATCAATCTTGCGGTGTGCATCCTCCATGCGCCCGGCTTCCAGCAACGCCGTTAGACCCGGCGGTTCATACAGTGCTGCAAGTGACTTCAACGTGGCCCCATTGGTTCCCGCAGCCGCATTCAGATGTAATCCTTTGCCCGCCTCGGCCTGCTTGCGAAGTGCACTGACGGCTTGATGATATAGCTGCGGCACCTGATCTGGAAAACGCCCCATACGACTAACGGATAGGGAAATGGTCGCGTTCAGATACTGCCTCACACTGTGGATCAACCGCTCTCCAAGTCGGCCCATTAACATTTCAGGTTCGGCCTGAGTTTGTTTGGGACTGGCCATGAAGACCAGATCATCATAGGCATCATCCGTATGGCAGAGATGATAGGTACTGCCGTAGATCTCTTCCACTACATTCGAGATGGCGTACTTCATCAATCGAAACGCTTTATGTGTAGGTTGATGGTCATCATACCGGATGAGCAGCAGTTGCATTTTATCTTGTGGACGGAACCCGATCTCCAGTTGCTCCAGCTTCCCTTCGAGTTCAGCATCCGCAAATTTATGCCCTAACAGTACATCCTTCATCAGCTCCGCCCGCTTCTCAGGCAGATGTTCCCTTACCGAATACATGGCCCGCTGATGCAGCAATTGTTTCTCACCCTCCAGGCGAATCTGCACTGCAGCCTGCTGCACGGATTCGATCAGTTCCTCATCCCGGACCGGTTTGAGCAGATAACTAACCGTCCCATGTTTGAGCGCCTGCTTCGCATAATCGAAGGAGGCATGCCCCGATAAAATAATACATTTCGTCTGTTCCCACTTTTGCCTGATGTGACTGACCAGATCCAGACCGGACAGACCCGGCATGCGGATATCCGTGATAATAATATGGACCTGATGTGATGCCATATGCTCCAGGGCTTCTTTGACTGAATAGGCTTTGAATACCTGACCAATCCCGTGTTCTCTCCACGGTATCGAGACAGCGATCGACTCCACTGCCGAATGTTCATCATCCACGACCATCAGATTCATCATACATTTGTTCCTCCTCAAACCATCGAATTTCTACACTAAGTCCACCATAGGGAATCGCTCCAAAATGAAGACCAGACGACAGCCCATATCGCGTAACGAGACGCTGGTGCACATTCCACGTGCCTGTTCCAATCTCCTCGCCCATCGGTTCATTAATCTCCCGTTCCAATTCCGCAATCTCTTCCGCTGTCAGTGTGACACCGTCATTGTCTACAAACAGGCTATATCTTGTATATTTTCGTCCCTCAATATGTTCGGATACCGCCATCCCCGTTACGACGACATGCCCACTGCCTTCCATCGGTTCGATGCCGTGGATCACTGCATTCTCTACGATCGGTTGAATGAGAAGCCGTGGAATGTGGAGCTGCATCAGTTGCTGCGGTACGGCGATCTCGTAGGTCAGCCGGTTGGTCCGCATCTGTTGAATGGACAGATAATGGTCCAGTAACCGGATCTCTTCTTCCACTGTAGTCATGTCATTCTCGCCCCGCGTAATGTAGCGATAGTAGTCTCCCAGACTTAGCGACATGGCAATAACCGCTTCGCGGTTGCCGAGCTGGGTCATATTTTTGATATAAAACAGGCAGTTGTACAGGAAATGCGGATTGATCTGTGATTGCAGATGTTTCAGTGTGGCTTCCCGTGAGCGGATACGTTCCTCGTATACCTTCTCAATCAATTCCTGAATCTGCTCTGCCATATGGTTAAAGCTTTGGGTGAGATACGCGAATTCATCACGGGAGTGATCGACTGGAATCCGAGTGGACAACTGGCCTTTGCGAATCTGTTGCAGCCCTCTCATCAAACGATGGATGGGCACCTGGACTTTTCGATACAAAAGCAGTGCAGCCCCGATACTCAGCACGAGCAGTAACAGAATGGAGGTAATAAACATATTTCGGCTCTTGTCCATCGGGGTTAACAAATCATCCAATACCACCGGGTTCACGTATACCGCTTGCAGTTGTTTGGAGTGCACGTAACTGACCAAATATTGTTTGTCACCCACCTCCAGCTGATGATTACCTTCCCTCTCCGGTCCGTCAAAGGGGATATCTCGCATAATCGCTTCGACCAGTTCGCGGTCTGCCGTACGGTTCAGCAACGGATCATTGCCCGGTACTAACAAGAAAGGATCTCCTCCCTGCGTTTCTTTAAAATCATCCAACATGGCAACCACGTTCATCGGGTCAAAATTAATCTCCATCACGGTTCGCACACCTGTGTTCACCGGTTTTTCATTCCACTCATAGTTATCTGTGAAAAAGTAGGTGAAACTCCCCTGCTCCAGCTGCCATTGTCCAGGTTGCGGAAACGTCAACATTTTCTCATCGTAGACTGTCCGGCTGGACATGGTGGATAACACCAGTTCCGCTTGTGGCAGGACAATGGTAATATCGTTCTTCCAGCGGCTGGTGGACTGGTACAATGATAATTTGTCGAGAATATCCAGATAGATGCTGTTTTTCTCATATTGGCTGGTGGAGTCCGTCATGTAACGGTAATGCAGGATACTCGGATCTCGCAGCAATGTGAGGCCATACAGCGAGAGCTGCTCGATATTTTTATCCACCTGGGAGCTGAAATAATTGAACTGGTTCAGACTCGACTGTTGTTTCTCTTCAACGACCATATCCACATTTGCCTGATTCGCGTATGTATAGAGCAGCAGAATGGGTACCAGCAGGCAGATTAAAAGAATGACCGTCTTCGCAAATACTGTGAATTTCATCGTTTCACCCTGTTCCTGAATTTGAAGTCCTTCTACACCGAAGTCCTATTTTATATTGAAAACCCTTACATTTCTATATGATTTTATATTCGCCTGCTTTCCTGCAACTTGTAATCCCCTTATACTGGGAGTGAATCAACATTTCGTGAGGGGGCTCTGTGATGCAACTGACAGAACAAGGCATTTTGCACATTGAAGAAGACGATATCTCCAGCTTGTATTGTTACCGGGATCAGGATGGCATGGCCTTTGATGCTTCATTATTGTTTGAATTACAGCTTCAGGGATTAACGTTGCCACAAGGTAGCGTACGAGCGATTCAGTTTGATTTTGAGGCAGAGGAATCCCCCCTCTATGAAGAACGGGAACGTTTAGTGGCCGAGGTGCAGTCAGCGGTTCGTACCGTTGATGCGCAGTATGATGGCTCGATTGTGAAATAATATAGGCACGTTCAGCATGAAGGGCATATCGGAAGCAAAATAACATATGGCAGGAGCACAACCTGAAGACAGGGGCATTGGACTTTACAGTCGGATGCTCTTTTTTGCTGTTTCCATCAACAAGTTAATATTTCAACATCCGCATTGAAATGTTGTTCTATAGTCCGCCCTTTTCCGTTGCTATAATTCAGTTGCTCCACTCTGTGCAGAGGCTAACTCGCCTCATGTTGTCGGGGTTGGACGAGATAAAGGAGGGACCCTGATGGCTATGGAACAACCGTTAACAACCAATACGCCGGTGCGAAAAATGACACCCCATCCACGCAAACGTACCCGCTGGAATTTCAAACGCACGTGGCCGCTGCATCTGATGCTGCTGCCTGCTGTACTGCTCACATTGCTGTTCGCCTATGTGCCCATGGGCGGCATTATCATTGCTTTTCAAGACTTCAAACCGTGGCTGGGGTTCACTGGCTCCAAATGGGTCGGCTGGGACAACTTCCAATTCATGTTCGAATATCCCGACAGCGTTCAGGTCATCTGGAACACGGTGCTAATTGCTTCGATGAAAATTGTAGCCGGACTTGTGGCCCCCGTTGTGTTCGCCATTTTGCTAAACGAGGTTCGGAACTCTACGTTCAAACGTTTCTCACAGACCTTGGTGTATCTGCCCCATTTCCTGTCCTGGGTTGTCCTGGGCGGCATTCTGCTCGATATGTTATCACCGGAAGGTGGGCTGGTAAACCAGGTGTTAGCCGCGGCTGGCGTTGAACCGATCTTCTTTCTGGGAGATGGAGACTGGTTCCGTGTAACGGTGGTTGTCAGTGATGTGTGGAAGGAATTTGGATTCGGGACAATTGTATTTCTGGCAGCACTTGCGGGCATTAACCCGGCATTGTACGAGGCTTCAGAGGTGGATGGGGCAACACGACTCAGACAGACACTACATATTACCCTGCCTGCACTTGTGCCGATGATTATCGTGGTAGGTACGTTATCGCTGGGCAATATCCTGAATGCAGGCTTTGACCAGATCTTCAACCTGTACAATCCGCTGGTATATGAGAAAGGTGATATTATCGATACCTTTGTCTACCGGATGGGAATTCTGAATGGCAAAATGAGCTTTGCGACTGCCGTTGGGTTATTCAAATCATTTGTCGCGATGTTCCTGGTCATCTCTGCGTACCGGATGGCATACAAAATCGCCAATTACCGTATTTTCTAAAAGAGTTAGCATAACGCATTAAGGAGGAATCAAGGTGTATCACAAAACAACCGGGTACCGTATATTCAATGGCTTTAACCTGATATTCATCGCGGCCGTTTCGATCCTGTGCATCCTGCCGCTGGTCCATATTCTGGCGGTTTCCTTCAGTGGTAAAGCGGCAGCATCCGCCAATCTGGTAACACTGTGGCCGATTGATTTTACGGTGGACGCCTATACCAAAACATTTGGTAACAGTAACTTTCTGAGTGCACTCTGGATTTCAGTCCAGCGTACTGTTCTGGGAACACTGCTCAGTATGACACTTGTCTTCCTGACGGCTTATCCGTTATCCAAGGAAAGTCTGCATTTCAAGGGACGCTCGTTATATGCGTGGTTTTTCATCTTCACGATGCTATTCAGCGGGGGATTGATTCCATCCTATATTTTGATCCAGAAGCTTGGACTGATTAATACGATGTGGGCTCTCATTTTGCCAGGCGCGGTGGCTGTCTGGAACCTGATTCTCATGATGAACTTTTTCCGAAACGTGCCAAAAGAGCTGGAAGAAGCCGCATTCATTGATGGAGCCAACCATATCACAACTCTGTTCAAAATCTATCTGCCTGTTTCCATGCCCGCCATTGCGACGATTTCTTTATTCACGATGGTAGGTCAATGGAATTCCTGGTTCGACGGGCTGATCTATATGAATGATGCTTCCAAATATCCACTCGCCACGTTAATGCAGACCATAATCGTACAGCAAGATTTCTCCAACATGAACGTGGATGCAACGCAGCTCCAGAACATGTCTCAACGTACGGTGAACGCGGCTCAGATCTTTATCGGCGCTCTGCCGATTCTGCTCGTATATCCGTTCTTGCAGCGTTTCTTCGTAAAGGGAATTGTGCTCGGGGCGGTAAAAGAGTAAGGCAAACACACGGAATCCCTTCTTGGAATTCTTCTTCATTTTATAAGTGCATTCTATACGTTCATTATTTCAGTTGATTCGAATTCGTTCTTCCGCGAGTTGCGTTGTTATATTCATTAATTAACTCATCCAGCACCATGGATTGGCGAATAACCTCCGGATGCCACAGTTCCGCATATTGATCAGCAATCTGGTAGAGCCTTTGCCGTGCATGTTCGATACATTCCTGAATGGTTTCCGGATTATGTACCATACTCCCGCCCCCTGTTGTCCTTGAATATCATCATCCAAAAAAGACCATCTAATATAATATTCGGAACAAGAGGGGATTTGGATTACCCCAAAATTAAAATTTTGGTTATTTTTTCTTGTAAAAGTTATGATTAGCGTGGATCACATGAGTTGATGTGCATATATGTTCAAAGCAAATAAACCGGATCGGCTGCAGCCTGTCCGGTTTTATAGCGCTTATTTATTGCAGAACAACTTCGTATGCCGAGATGAATATGAGCAGGCTCAACAGCTTACTTACGTTAATCCTCATATTTCGTAAAGAAAACATCCTCAAGAACGGCCTTGGCCTTCTTCAGATCACGGGTATTCAGTGTATGAAGCATCCCCATAATTTCATTCATTTCCTCGTTAACGGTTAACTCCCCTGTGGTCTCATTAAGTTCTGAGTCTTCTTCAGGATAAGCCCCCCCATCACCAGAAACGATGGATGGCCCATCTTTTTCCGAATTGAACCAGGACGCCTGTGCCGTATCACGGAGAGCATGCGCTAAGAACTGCAATTCATCTTCGGTATATCGCTGCAAAAAACGATTTGCGCCAAGATCAATTTGTTGATGCATGGCTTGATGTAAACGATAGATGTCTTGACCCTGTTCTGTCATGCGAAACAATACTTCTTTTTTATTATCCGGCAGGTATTCAGGCAAAATGATATTTTTCTGTACCAGCCTCTTGGTGATTTTGGAAACCGTGCCTTTGGAAAAGCCAAATTGCTTTGAAATGGTTATCCCATTTACAGGTTCAAGTGTTCCGATAGCATCCAGCACATGTAACATCGTAACCGTCATTTCTTCGATTAACTCTTGAACTTCCGGATCAGGGCTGTGCTTAAGCAGCCATTCCTTCTCTTCGTCATCTTCCGCTTGGAATTTAATCTGTATGTCTTTCACAGCTTCCAGCACTTCATCAATCAGGTGCTCTTTATTGTGATAGTTTGATGGCTTGATCATCCTTTTTCCTCCAACACTAATGAACTTCATCCCAGTATATCAAGGACAGGTTCATAATTAAAGTTTCCAGGAAACAATATTGACAAAAGAATAGAATTTAAATTATTATTGTTGCAAGGAAACTTATTGTTTCTGAGAAACAATAAGTTGAACTAATCATTTACACGATAACGAAGAGGACAGAAAAAACCTGAAAAAGCGAAGCTAAAAACTTTCTGCAAGAAAGCTACTTCGGAAGCATACGCTTCTTCTTTATCACCAGATTTCCCCTTGAGAAAGGGAATCGAAAAAATCCGGGGATAACAGCGATTGGAAGGTTGTTCTGTCATCGTAGTGCCTGTGTAAATAATCTTTAGTTCAATTTATATAATTCAGAGAGGAACATTACAAATGACAGATATACGATTCAAGCCATCGCAAGAGAAGCAACAACCGGATGTGAGTCCATCAAGGGAAGATTACGATATCGACGTATTGGTTGCAGGTGCTGGCCCGACCGGATCTACATTAGCAGCAGATCTGTTGCGCCGCGGCCTTCGTGTCCGGCTGGTCGATAAGGCTCCCCATGCCTTTAAGGGTTCTCGTGCCAAGGGGGTACAGCCGCGTACCCAGGAGGTTTTTGAAGATCTAGGCGTGCTGAGTGATGCTCACACAGAGGGAAGTTCTTACCCGCTCGCAGGTATCCATCTAGGTCCGATCACTGTGCCGTGGCGCATGCAGCAGCGAAATAAACCTACACCAGATCTGCCCTATCCGAATATTCTTCTGCTGGCTCAACACCGCACGGATGCCATCCTGCACCGCCTACTCGAACGTCAGGGGCTGAATATTGGATTTAACAACGCGGTAGATACTTTTGAACAGGATGACGCTGGGGTGACGGTGACGCTCTCTTCAGGGGAAAAGATTCGCAGCAGATATCTGGTGGGGGCAGACGGGGGTTCCAGCACCGTTCGTAAAGGTACAGGTATTCGATTTGTTGGAGAGACCAACGAATCAGATCGTATGCTCATCATTGATGGTACAATCGATGGCTTGTCTCGCAATCGTTGGCATATGTGGCCCCGCACAAAAGGTAAATTTGTAGGAGCATGCCCATTGCCACACTCCGACCAGTTTCAGGTCATGATCAGGTTGGGAGCAGACGAGAACCCAGATCTGGACGAGGCTGTACTTGCCGCTCAGTTCTACAAGCTCACTGGTTTACGACTCTACGACATTACCTGGAGTTCCGTATTCCGTCCCAACGTGCGACTTGCTGAGCATTATCGGTCGGGCCGTGTCTTCCTTGCAGGCGACGCAGCCCACGTCCATACCCCAGCCGGTGCGCAAGGGCTCAATACCGGTGTACAGGACGCTTACAACCTCGGCTGGAAGATAGGTCAGGTCATTGCTGGCGCACCCGATCGCCTGCTTGACACCTATGAAGCTGAACGTCAACCTGTTGCCGCACGCGTTCTTGGGAAATCCAGCGAGTTGTACGCAAAGCTCGATAATAAACGTCTCGCCAGTCTCAAACGTGGTGACGAAGAACGACAGCTCGCACTATCGTATCATGGTGGTCCACTTAGCTCTGAGCATGCATCAGCGACCAAGTCACTTCAGGTCGGAGATCGAGCACCTGATGCTCCATGCATCGGCCCAGGCGGTGTAAGACGACTGTTTGAGATCCTTCGTGGACCACAATTCACATTGCTTGCCTTTGGAGCCAATACCGCTCATATTCTCCCAGAGTTGATCTGGCCAACCAGCGGTGCCGAATTGCACAGATACATCGTTAGTACCGGCAATGAAGCCGAACAGAATGTTATCAACGATACCACCAAAAAACTGACCGAAATCTATGGCATTCACAGCGACACGCTGGTACTGATTCGACCCGATGGTTACATCGGCAGCATCATCAAGGGCGACTGGCAGGCGGAATTTGAGAATGCGGTCAGCATGGTTACCCCGCCAAGTTAAGTGAGAAATATTTAAACTGCGCTTCTAGCATCAAATGGAACTTCGACCCGGGGGGTATCACATCAGATAAACTACTTGTTATATTTATCTTAATCCAACATCCTTAAAACGATTGCCTATCGTCTCTGGAAAGGCAAGTTTAATGGCATCAATGGCACGTTGTTCCGTAGCCCCTGCCTTCCATATAAGCTCAATTACCCTTTGCACACATTCCGGTTCTCTCGAATCCCAAGAGATGGAGTTGTCTATTTCCTCAATGATCATTGTATACAGGTTTGCGAGTAGCTCATACTCGTTTATGACCTGGTCCATTTGAATGGACAGATGCTTAAGTCCTGCAACATAAGAGGCAATATCCAACCTTGATTCGGCATAATAGCAAAGTACAGTTGCCGCTTGTTCAGCGTCATATGTTCCTGACTGCAAAGCAGCAGCAATAGCGGCATACGCAGCCGCCCCACAGGCATAATCTTGGGGCGGCAGCATATAGTCATGGGTTTCCCATTTGTAGACGGCCTGTATTAACGATTCCTTGCAGACTTCCCATAGATCTATAGGTGCACAGGCTTCCATCACCTGATAGTACCAGTAGGGTGTACTGTCCCTCCCAAACGAATCATAGGGCAGACGAATGATTTCATTACCTTTACTTTCACAGATGAACAGCACACGTTCCACCTCATCATATCCAGTAACAATGACAAATTGATCGTGCCAAAGAATCGCACCTACGCCCCGGTCAATGGAAGCTTTGATATCCAGCAGAGCCTGCTTCTGATAGAGCGGAAAAGTCGGTTCAAATGAAAAGCCCGCTGCCTGGCTCGCCGTCACGCCAATGAAGTCGGCTGCGACAAAGTTCTCTGCCATCCAGTTGTATGCGGAGATTGACTCTGCCGTCAGACACCGATCCACCACTAGTCTGAATGCACTTGCTGTCATACCTGCAATCATGTGGTGTGGGAAAACCGTCCACTGTTTATGTAATAAAATGCGATACAACGCATCTGTATACGCGCTCATACCGCTCCATGATCTATATTCATCAGCAAAATTCACAGCTTGCGGGGATTGAATCCAGTCCTGCAATACTACTTTTGTCGCCATCATCCTTCACTCCCTTCCTCTCTCATCCTATCGCGCGGAATGTGCTCCCCACCGTGGTATAGTGGACCTTTTACGGTCAGGATACTTCCGGGATATCACTCGAAAATAATCAATAGCCTGCTCTTCCAATGCTTTCGCCTTCACTAGTACCTGTGCTAGATCTTCTGTCGTATCTGATCGCAAGACACGTCTATTTTCCTGCTGAACTATATATCCTTTCATTTGGTCAATTAACGTTCCAAGCTTTTCATAACATGCACAAGCCTGGTCCAGTTCGTTCCATATCCCTCGAACACCCTGCAAATACATTCTTATTTCGGTTCGCGAATGGCAGAAGGATTCCAAAATATAACCTGCACCGGATTCATCGAAATCCCCACTCCGCAGGGCCTCCACCCACACATCATATGCCTTTTTACCTGAGGCAATATTCTGATCAGGTAACAGACGATAGGGAATATCCCAATCCTCAATCGCCAGTCGCAGGGATTCCAGCAGCATCTGCTGTTCAGGAATGCGGACCTGATCACCAAACACCTGACAATACCAAAATCCGGTAAAGTTTAAGCCGAAATTGTCATACAACAGAATCTGCGGTTCCTTGCTCCATCCGTCTTGCACATAAAAGATGCGGTCACTGTCATCATATCCATGAATAACACCGAACTCAGGAATCCAGTAAATCACACCAGTGCCTTCATCAATACTCCGTCTCACCCAATTCACTGCATCCTGCTGGTAATAACCAAACGTGGAATGACGTGTACGTCCCCCATCCAAAATCGTGAATATCCCCAGGTTATCGACTCCGGGACGATGTGCCTCCCCCCATTGTCCATACGCTGTAACCGACATGGGAAGTAGTCTGCGATGTATCGACAGCTTGAAAGCCATGCCCGTATATCCGGCAAGTACAACCTTGGAACCTTGAAACTGGCCTGTATGGGTGAGTATCGCATGCAGACTATCCACGTACGATTTGGACTCCCGCTTCATAATGAGGTTATCTAAAATATTCTCAGCCAAGGACGGATCTTCTCCTCTCTTGCTTTATTCCATCTTACTTTGTATCGCGAGCCTGTTAATTAATCCTTCTGCGCTTTGCTGAAGCTTGCGTCTAAGCCACCCAGGAGACAAAAGTTCCTCCCATTCGCTAATAAACAAATGCTGCAAGAAAGCGTCCGTGTCATAAAATTCAATTGAATAAATCTGATCTTGCCTAGCCTGGATACGATACCCTTGCCATAGGTCCATTTGCTGCAATTCCTTCAAGCGAATCTCAGCTACAAACGGTTTACGCACAGGCAGTGGTTCTTCCCATCCACCTAGGAGATCATCTGACCTGTACTCAAATCTCTCATCCAAGATCGATACATGAACAATGCCTTCCAAGCGAATTGCCACTTGTTGTACAGGGTCTGCTTCATAACCCACCACGTAATCGGCGTTATACTGGGATATCATCTTTAATGGACACAAGGAAAACTGCCGTTCTCCATCGTGATCCCTATAATGAATATGTACTCTGCGCAAGTCAGTTATGGCATGGGACAATAATTCAAAGAATTGCAGTTGCTTCGGTTGCGCCGAAAATACCGGAAGCTCGCTACTTCCCATCTGTTGTTCCTCCAACGTAAAACGCTCCAGCAAATGCGCTACACGTTTCACCGCGTCTGCTTGATCATAATCGTAATGTCGATATCGATGCGCCAGATATTTCAGCACACGCTGCTCTTCTTCGGTCATATACAAATGGGGCAATCGAAAAGTCTGATCCTCATAACAATAGCCCCGATATTTTGCCATATACACCAAAGGGGCTCGCAGGGAACTTGCCATATATTCAATATCACGCTGAGCCTGACGACGGGAGATTTCAAACTCACGGGCAAGCCAGCTGCTATTCGGAAAACGTCCACCCCGAATCTGTTCGTCAAACCAGTGAATCCGATGCATGTTACTCATCTTCCCGCCCCCATCTCATCCATTCCTAATATATTCGATTATATCAAAAGACATGGCCCGTTCCGAAGAACAGGCCAGTTATGTTATACATGTGCCTTATCCACTCTGGATTGCACGGCTTTGAAGCATTTCTTGCATACTTTCAGACTTGTACCGTCTGTTTTTGTTTGCGTATACAACAATTTAATTCGGGTACTGCTACACACCGGGCATGTTCCCCGGCCTCTGGAAGGAAGACTCCACAAGACGCGTCCTCTTTTAGTTTTTGCCAATGGTTGTGAACCTCTTTTCGATATGGTTTGTGTGTTCACCGTTATTATATAGGGCATGGTACGACACAGAATGTCGCATCAGTTTTAAAGGTTGTTCAAAAAGTCCCCAATTGATCACGAAGTAGACCACGAAGCGAACTCGACATCGAATCTTGCGTTCACCTTCGGAGTCCGGTGCTCATGTAGGTTTGCCTACACTCCGCTCCTCCTCCTTCAGGTTCTCGTAACCTTCTCGGTGCTGAATCGTTAACTTTTTGAACATGCAGTATCAGAAAATAAAAATGTCCCCTCTTCGACCTGAAGAAAGGACAACATTTAGGAAGGATCTGTGCTCGACTGAGCTGCGGCCTGCAATAACGGTTGCAGGAGTCCTGGAAAGCGCGTTTCCAAATCATCGGATCGCAGGGTGAGAAAATGCTGTGTGCCCTGCACTCTGACCCGAATGACTCCCGCTTCTCGCAGGGTCCGAATGTGATGCGACATCGTTGACTTCACAACAGGTGCATGAAAATGACTGCACGGCTGCTCCCCGCTTCTCGCTGCTTCGGCAACAATCCCAAGACGGGTCGGGTCGCTTAATGCGTACAATACGGAGGAAAGTTCAATATCTGATACTTGTGGATGATGTAAAATCTTCATATTGTAGTCTCCTTTTATCAGACTATCCATTGTATTTTAACACAGATCCATGATATATTTCTAATGTTCGACACCAATCGAACTTTAATGATTTCGTTATGTAACCCCTGCTGTTAGGCACGGGATTGACATCATACTACATTTTGCAAATGTTACACACCGTTTCTGAAATGTTGCGAAATACACATCATCACTTTAGGAGGTTTTTATGAACAACACCGCAACCGCATCATCAGGGGAACGGACCGGAATA
The DNA here is from genome assembly GCF_900101225.1 of Paenibacillus sp. CF095. Classification (NCBI taxonomy): domain Bacteria; kingdom Bacillati; phylum Bacillota; class Bacilli; order Caryophanales; family Paenibacillaceae; genus Paenibacillus; species Paenibacillus sp. CF095. Next base: position 87,495 of record NZ_FMZN01000006.1, on the reverse strand, counting down.
CAGGAAGGTTTAATTGTAAGCTTGCTTGGTTTCACCGTTGTACTCGTTGTTATGAATACAATGATGTTTAATCTGGCCCTGCCCAAAATTGCAGCCGAATTTATGCTTACATCCGTCGCTTCCTCATGGATTGTTACAGGGTATTCCATTGTATTTGCCATTTCCTCGATTACGTTCTCACGTCTATCGGATTTCATACCTATTCGTACATTATTCACGACCGGGCTTACGTTACTTGGTGCGGCATCCGTTCTCGGGTTCTTCAGTAATCATTTCATCATTTTGCTCATTGCACGTCTGATCCAGGCTGCGGGTGCTGCATCAGTTCCGGGGCTCGCCATTGTGCTGATTACCCGGTACATTCCACATGATCGCCGGGGTAAATCGATGGCTGTCATCATGTCCGCCAGTTCACTGGGTCTTGGACTTGGTCCCGTCATCGGCGGAAGTATTACCCAGTTCCTGGGATGGCATGATCTGTTTATCGTTACGGGGTTAACGTTATTCTTGATTCCTGTATTCTTCAAACTGCTTCCGCGGGAAACACCGCAAAAAGGTTCATTTGACCTGCTGGGTGCCGTGCTTCTTGCCATCGGTACTACGGGTGTACTGTTATTCCTGACTTCCCGTCAGTGGTACACGCTTGTTATCGGTGTTGCAGCACTGCTTCTGTTCTGGCTCCGAATTCGGCGCGCGGCAGATCCATTTGTTCAACCTGCTTTGTTCAAAGACAAAAAATATATGATGCTCAGCTCGCTGGGGATTGTATCGTACATCAATAACTTCTCAACGTTGTTCCTGCTGCCGCAAATTTTGGCACATCTATATGGACTGACCCCTGCTCAATCCGGGCTAGTCATCTTCCCGGGTGCAGTCGTGTCCATGCTGCTGTCCAACCGGATCGGCCGCATGATTGACCGACATGGCAATACGTTGCTGTTGAAATTTGCACCATGGTTGCTACTTGCTGCTGCCGGATTGTTCGCCTTATTTGCAGACAATAACATATACGCCATCATGGCCGTGTATGTCCTGCTCAGCGTTGGCTTCTCTTCCCTAACCACCAGCGTGTCCAATGAATTGTCTGGCAATCTGACCATGGATCAGGTGGGCGCAGGTATGGGACTGTTCCAACTTAGTCAGTTCTTCAGCGGTGCCTTCAGCGTTGCTGTCACTGGTGTAGCGTTAACTGCGATGCAAAACATGCCGCTATCCTCGGCGTACACCAATATTTTCTGGGGTATGACCGTAGTTGCACTGGCATCCGTTATTTTCTCTCAGGTGTATCTGAGAATGCAGTCACGGAAAGTTACGGAAACAAGTAACCGGATCTAACATCTCATTTAAGCAAAAGAAGTCAGGAAGGGACCCTCGGGTTCTGAACCTGGCTTTTTTCTATCCCATTTTTCTGTGCATGTGTCAGCTGCCCTCTCCCACAAACACAAAACAGCCCCAAGAATGCGTTCATCACGCTCCTCGGGGCTATTATTTTACGGTTGATCAAATTCTATATTCTTCTACACTGATTATACTATTCAAACAGGTCCAAACGAAGACGTTTCAGACTTGTATGTTTGATGTACCACTGGCCGTCGATTTTGACAAAAGTCTCGTGGTAGTGCCCAAATCCGTGGAAGGATTTGTTCTCATTGCCCTCCGGGAACGTGACCCAATCTTCCATTGGGGAGATGACCTTTGCTTCGTTCTCAGATACAAATTCAACTTCGGCGCTATGAACATGATGCACAGTTACGGCAACATCCACAAGATCACGGAATACTTGTACGATCGTATCACGGCCTGTTAATACCGGAATTGGATTGCCCTCTGTGCTGAAATCGGCCACTGCATCCGGAGCAAACACATCACCCAAGGTATCCCACTGCTTCGTATCAATATAGCGGCAATAACGCGCCTTGGTGTTCCGAATGTTTTCAAGCGCGAGCAATTGTTCCAGTCCTGTGATCGTTGATTGGCTCATGTGTTGTCCCTCCAGAGATGTAAAATGTGATGTAAGATTAGGATCATGTATGTATGCATACTATACCTTCCTTATTGTACCATTCGCCTTCTATTAGGTACAACGATACAAAAAAATCTTTCCTTACCTCTCGCGAGGTTGGGGAAAGATCACTTCTAGTGCAAGTTACAGGGAATGTGCACCCTTCATCTGGGAAGCCAGTTCTGACATTTTTTTATTGTTCAAAAAACTTTCCATCTCTTCTTCCGCCTGCACCATCACCTGCTGGATCAAACAGCCTGCGTTATGATTCTGGGAACATTCGAACAGGGACGCCTGACCTTCAATCGCATGAATGATCTCCAGGAAAGAAGGGTCCGGATTTTTACGACTAAGTCGGTAACCACCATTGGCACCAGAAGTAGATTCAATCATGCCCGCCTTAACCAATTTGGTCAAAATTTTGGACAGGTAGGTTGGTGATACCTTCTGCAATTCTGCAAGTTGGTGTACACTAACCAGCTGCTCAGGAGCAGTGCTTACAAGATGAAGCATCGTATGCAAAGCATAATTTGTCGCTTTTGAATATTTCATGAGGGCACCTCATTATACACGGATTTAATTTATCCATAATAGACTTGATTGAGTTCTCTGTCAAACCACTACATTTCAAACACTGGCAACATCGAAAGGATACGGGTTAATTGTGATACAATCCGCGGTAATCCGTAGGTGTCATCCCCTCATGGGCCATGAACTGGCGGTTAAAATAACTGGCATTGGGATACCCCGCTTCCTCCGCAATCTGTCCAATGTTGGCCGCAGGCCGTTCCAGTAACCATTGCTTCGCCATCTGTAGTCGTGAACGAGTGATAAATTCCATAGGCGTCATCTCCACAGCACTCTTGAACATTTTGCAAAAGTAATACGAACTCACACCTGCGAGATCCGCCCAGTCCTGTAACAGGAAAGGTTGACAGGCCTCTTGCTGCATCTGTGGAAGAAGTGCAAGAACCCGACTCTCCGCCTTACTTGTGGTACGTGTACTCTTTAAAGGTACTGCATGCTGCACGAACTCCGCGAGTACGGCATAGGTCAATGTAGATAGCTGAGCCGGACGCAGCATCGTGTTCTGTTCCGCTTCAGTCAGCAAGGCCAGATGAGCCTCTTCCCAAGAGCTGCGTTGCCGCAGTGTCCATAATAGATTGCGATGTAACCCCCGCTCGATCATATAATCATGTAGACGTTCACCGTAAAAATGAACCCATCGTACATCCCACGGATCATCTTCACTACTATAATAATGCTGTCGCTGCTGCGGGAAATATAGAACCGCCTGACCTGCGCGAAGCTCATGCACCACCCCGTCCACTTCCACGTACCCTTTGCCCGCAGCGACGTAGTGAATATTAAAGTTGTTCAGTGCTCCTGCCTCCCGCAACACGGAATGCTGGACGTGGTCCATATAATGTCCAACGGACTCGGGATAACAAAAATATGGAATATCCTGCAGGGTAAGCAATACGGTTTGTCTCATCATAGCCGGTTCTCCTTGATCAACAATATTGTGTTAACTAACCTCAATATATTATCATTTTAATTCATTGATCTATTCTTTATAATCACAATATACATTCATACACAGGAGGATACAACACATGAATTCAGTTCAAAAATTGCGTTGGGGCATTCTTGGTAGCGCTAGCATTGCTGTGGAATCCGTCATTCCAGGCCTGCAGCAATCCGAGTTGAATGAAGTAACCGCGATTGCTAGTCGAGACGAAGATAAAGCCAAGCAAACGGCTGAACAACTTGGGATCGACAAGGCTTATGGCAGTTATGAAGCTTTGCTCGCTGATGATTCCATTGATGCCGTATATATCCCACTGCCGAATCATCTTCATCGGGAATGGACGATCCGGGCTGCTGAAGCAGGCAAACATATTTTGTGCGAAAAACCACTGGCTCTGACAGAGCAGGAAGCTCAGGAGATGGTTCAAGCTTGTGCAGATGCAGGTGTGCATCTCGCGGAAGCATTCATGTACCGCCATCATCCAAGATATGAGCAGATCAGGGATATCATTGCCAGTGGTGAGATCGGTGAGATCCGTGGTATTCACAGCACATTTTCATTTAATAACTCCAATGCATCCGGCAATGTCCGCTTTCGGAAAGAGTGGGGTGGCGGTGCACTGTATGATATCGGATGTTATTCCATCAGCGTAGCACGTCTGCTGCTTGGTCAAGAACCAAGTGCAGTTACCGTGATTGGCATGTTCTCCCCACAACATGATCAAGTCGATATGATGGCTTCCGGACTGCTGGAATTCGATAATCACGTTGGCGTGACGTTTGACAGCAGCATGTGGGCAGCCTTCCGCAACACGCTGGAGGTATTGGGATCCGACGGGATTATAGAAGTCCCTTCCGCATTTATCAGCGGACAGGACCGCAGTTCCAACTTCTATGTAACGGCTGGTGGTGAACGCAGAGAGATTGAAGTCCCGCAAGTGAACCACTACTCATTGCAGGGAGATGATATGGCACGTGCTGTACTTCAGGGCAAGGATCTGCGCTTCGCCCCTTCCGATGCAGTAGCTAATATGAAAGTACTGGAAGCTTGCCTTCGTTCAGCGGAAGAACGTACACGAATTACACTATAATTGAGAGGATGAACTGACTTATGGAATATATCGAAATTGCTGGTGCAGGTAAACGTGTCTCCAGATTGATTAAAGGAACCGATTATTTCGTGCATAATGCCTACGATAAAGCAGCTACGAACATGGATGCTTTTCTGTCGATTGGCGGTAACACCGTAGATACAGCACATATCTATTGTGGTGGACAGAGTGAAGAAGTCCTTGGTCGTTACATGAAAGAACGTGGTAACCGCGACCAGATCGTCATTCTCACCAAAGGCGCGCATCATGACCAGAATGGACCACGTGTGAACGCTGATGCCATCCGCAGTGACTTGATGGAAAGTCTGGAGCGTCTTCAGACAGATCACGTAGAGATGTATGCCCTGCACCGGGATGATCCCAATACCCCTGTCAGTGTCATTCTTGAAGCATTAAACGAACATATTGAATCCGGTAAAATCGGCGCAATTGGCGCCTCCAACTGGACTTGGCAGCGACTCGAGGAAGCCAATGCGTACGCTGCGGCAAACGGCTTGAAGGGCTTCACATTCAGCAGTCCAAATCTCAGTCTCGCCAAAGCAAACGAACCTTTCTGGGAAGGTTGTGTGTCAGCAGATGCAGAGACGCTGGCATGGCATGACCAAACCAAGCTGCCCTTGCTATCCTGGTCCTCTCAAGCGCGTGGTTTCTTCACTGGACGATTCACACCTGAAGTTCGGGATAACGAAGACCTGGTGCGTGTATTCTACAGTGATGGCAACTGGGAACGGTTGCGCCGGGCTGAACAATTGGCTAATTCGAAGAAAACATCACCTATTCAGATTGCACTCGCTTATGTATTGAATCAAACGTTCCCAACCTGTGCCCTGATCGGTGCCCAGAATCAGGCGGAGCTGCTGTCCTGTGACGAAGGTTCCCGCATCACGCTGACTCCTGCTGAAATAACATGGCTGGATCTGGGCAGTGATGTACCGGCTGGCATCTAAAGAAAGTTAATCATTATATCATTAATTTTAATGACTCTAAGGGGCTGATATTACGCGGTAGCGCATAATATCAGCCTTTTCTGTTATGCAAAAGCGATCCACTATTGTAAACCCTATTGCACAATTACCGTATCCCTGTTCACGTTCCCCCCCACTTGCCCGGGAACAAATAAAGAAGGACTTACCCCAGAACACTTCTCTGAAGATAAGTCCCTTATATCATAGATTAAGCCATATAGAATGTTAGAAATTGCACTGTCATTCGTATGGATTACAGTTTAACGATCTGACCTGTTTTCTCGGATTCGAATGCTGCCAAGATCACTTGCAGGGAACGCAACCCCTCTTCTCCGGAAATCGCTGGAGGGGTTTGAGTTACAATTGACTCTACAAATGCGTCAATTACACCACTCGGCACTTGTTTCTCGTTGGTAGCCATGGCACCAACTTTGTACGTCTCAACTGTGCCATTGGTCAGTTCAACGATAACTTCATCGCCTTCAACTGTTCCGATCTTCATGACACCATTCTCGCACCACAGAACAGTACTGTTGTCTCCAGCTCTGTATTGTGTCCAGCTCGCTACCAGCGTTCCGATCGCTCCGCTCTTCATGCGCAGCAAACAAGTTGCGTTATCGTCAACCTGAGTACCTTCCTTGTGCAGTGTGCTGATAAAACCAGCCACTTCAGATACTTCATCATTCAGCAAGTAACGGATAAAGTCTGATTTGTGCACGCCCAGGTCACCCATAGCGCCCATAATAGCTTCTTCTTTACGGAAGAACCAACTTTCAGCTCCGTCCACACTCCATCCTTCCGGACCTGGGTGACCGAATGATGTACGGAAATTCAGAACTTTTCCAAGTCTGCCGGAGTCGAGAATTTCTTTTGCTTTTACGTGAGGAGGCATCAAGCGCTGGTTGTGTCCAACCATCAGATACACGCCATTTTTCTTGGCAGCTTCGATCATTTGCTCGCCTTCTTCAGTGGATACTGCCATTGGTTTCTCAACCAATACATGCTTGCCTGCATTTGCAGCAGCAATCGCCATTGGGGCATGCAGATAGTTCGGTGTACACACACTAACGGCATCCACCGTTTCGTTTGCAAGCAATTCCTCGTAATTGGAATACGCTTTACCGCCGTAAGTCTCGGCCATCTTCTCCGCACGCTCCACAATCGGATCGGCAAAAGCGACAAGTTCTACGTTCTCATTGGCAGCGTACTCTGGAATATGTCTGCGCTCGGCAATGGCTCCACAGCCGAATACAGCAACTTTAATTTTACTCATGTACATAAGTCTCCTTTGACAAATAGATTAGCATTTTTCATGGTTCGATGGCCCATTAGAATTGGTTCAGGTAGTTTTCTTTCAACCAGTTGTAGCTGTTGGATACGCTCTCAAGCGGAGGGTTCTGACATACGTCTTGTTCCACGATCAGCCATTCTACACCTGCATTCGTAGCGCCTTCAATAACAGCTGGCAGGTCAACCGAACCTTGTCCCAATTCCAGTGTTTTCATCTGGCCCTGTTCGTCTTTGCTGAAGTCCTTCAGATGAAGCAGCGGCAAGCGACCCGCATATTTATTAATATACTCGATCGGATTTTGTCCCGCAAATTGTACCCAACATACGTCCATTTCCACTTTTACCGCTTCCGGTGATGTTTGAGCGAACATGGCATCAAAGGCATTGGCATCGCCAACCTGGCCGTGGAATTCAAAGTCATGGTTATGGTATCCGAAGATCAATCCTTGTTTCGCTGCTTCAGCTCCATATTGTTGTAACTCAGCGAATAGCTTGGTCCAACCTTCTGCATTCTCAGGACGATCTTCTGGCATCAGGTAAGGGCAAATGATATATTGTGCACCAATTGTTTTCAGGTAATCGATTTGTTTTTGCAAGTCTTCGCGCATCGCATGTAGTGAAACGTGGCTGCTGAATCCTTTCAGTCCAAGTTCATCTAGTAGCGCTTTCATTTCCTCAGCTGGAATATCACCATATCCGGCAAACTCCACACCTTCATATCCAAGGGCCGCTACCTTACGCAACGTACCACGAAAATCTGCTGCAGTTTCATCACGGAGTGTAAACAATTGCAAACCAATATTAAGTTTTTTCATGTAGGATACACCTCTGTTCTCAAATTTGCTTTCATTGCTCTATCTGGTATCATCCTAACGCAAAACAGGCTAGAATGAACATATACAATATAGTCAGAACATGAACTATCTGATCAAATTTTATTTCCATCATTTTGCATCTATTGAATGTAGCCCATTTGAATGCATGCAGGATGTACATATTGGGGGATTTTATCTTTGGATACGTTAGAGACATCTGTACTGATCTGTGACTACTCATACCACTATAAGGCGTTCACACATAATATGAAGGGCGAGTTGCAAACCTATCTGTTCCGTTTGCAGACCGAAGGCTCGTGCAAAGTGTATGTACAGGATAAAGAATTCAGGATGACTAGCGGGGATTTACTGCTGCTCAAACCTGGCGATGACTATCATCTTGTGGTCGATGAACCACATAAGGAAGGACGCTTGTCCAGCGGAGATTATTATCTGTTCTGCGAGGGCAGCTGGATCGAGAACTGGTGGAAACGGCAGCATCGATCTACCGTGAGCCGAATTGGACTTGATGATAAACTCATCAGCCTGTGGAGAAATATGTTACTTGAGAAACGTCGCGGACCTCTTGAGGAAAATGCGGAGCTAAAGGATGCGTTACTGCGCGGATTATGTCTGTATATCGACCGGGCAATTAAAGAAAATATTCAGACCGATCGGGCAGTGTCCTCTGCGCTGAAGTTAAAACGGTTTATAGAGGAGCATGCCACGTTTACGTTCAAGCTTGAGGAAGCGGCACGTTATGCAGGGCTCAGTCTGTCACGTGCAGTCCGTTTATTCAAGGAGCACTACAATCAGACCATGATTCAATATGCGATTGAGATCCGTCTGAATGCAGCGCTGGAACGAATGAAATACAGTGAAATGACACTGGAGCATATTGCCGAATCCTGCGGTTTTGCGAGCTACTCCTATTTCCACCGGGTATTCCGGGCGCACTTCGGTGTGTCTCCGGCGGAGTATCTCAAATCCAGACAGCATGAGCCTATCGATGATCTGGAGCATGTATGATATTCAGCATCAGAAACCCGTGACCTTAAAGAGGTTCATGGGTTATTTTGATACGGTAAACTGTAATCAGCTTTTAGTGCGAATAGAAGTCAGACCATTTTTATAAGAATGAAGTTCAATTCAATATTTTTTTATGTGACTCCCACAGAACAAGACTGTACAATTATAGAGACAGTCATTTTACAAATTCATACATATATATTCGATTAACATCTATCATACTGGAGCGATACATATGTTAAACCACCAGCGCAAAGTCCTCATCATCGAGGATGAATCAGATATTTCGCGCATTCTGCGAGATTATTTAACCAAAAATCAATATGAAGTCGCCGTGGCAGCCACTGGACAAGATGGACTTCAGATTATAGAGCTTATTCAACCAGACTACATCATTCTGGATATTATGCTTCCGGACATGGACGGGATCGAGGTCTGTCGAGAGATCAGAAGGCGCAACAATATCCCCATCCTCATTCTAAGTGCCAGAGGCAGTGATACCGATAAGGTACTTGGTCTTGGTTTTGGAGCAGACGATTATATGACCAAGCCCTTCTCGCTGAGCGAACTGTTAGCACGAATTAATGCCCACTTCAGGCGTTATGACAGCATGACATTCGTTGGAGACAGAACAGATCTGCTGCATCTTGGAAACCTTGTGATTGATAAAAAAGCCTATAAAGTTACATTAAACGGATCGGAAGTTTCTCTGTCTGCCAAGGAATTCGAATTACTTCATTATCTGGCAAGCCATAAGAATCAGGTGTTCTCCAAAGCCCAGTTGCTTGACGCCATCTGGGGATATGCAACCTACGGCGATGAAAATACCGTAACCGTATACATTCGCAGACTGCGTGAAAAAATCGAGGCAGATGCCTCGCATCCGACCGTTCTGAAGACGGTATGGGGTGTCGGTTACAAATTCAATTACGAATAAGTGAGATTGGAGGCTCCCACATGTCATTGAACAGCTGGTCCAAACGCTGGTTGTTAACAACACTTGGCCTTCTCATTATTATCGTTTCAAGTATCCTTGCACTGTCGATGATGCTGTTACAAGATCGAAATTCAGGCGAATCCAATCTGTCCCTGAATCAGGTTCGACTCAAGGTCAATCCGATCTTACTCGCTTTGGAGCAAAATCATCAGCATCTTAATGAACAAAATATTCGTGAAGACATACGTTCCACCGCCAGAGAGACCGGAGTTCCGCTTACCTATCTAAACTTAGATGGAAAAGTCATTCTGTCCTCCGACCCCACCTCTGAAGGAACGCAAGTTAATCTGCGTACAGCTCTTCATTATGATCTGCATCATGCCACGCAGGCCGCGGACGGTAACGATACGCTTGATATTGCGTTTCCCGTGATGGACGGACCGATGGGAAGTCAGATCGGCAATGCCATCTTTTCCATCCCCCAAGCCATGGTTACGGTTCATCAATCGATGACTTTTCCGGTTATATTGATTAGCGCACTCATGCTCCTGTCACTGATTCTGAGCTTATTTCTATTCTGGATGAAACGAAAACTGGACAAACACCTGCTCTCTCCCATCCATCAATTGAAGCAACATGCGGAATCCATGCTTAAAGGCAATTATGAAGAAAAAATTCAGTACAACCGGAACGATGAATTGCTCGAAGTATATGCCATGTTTGATCTAATGCGCACGGAGATTAAACATATGAGCGAGCAGCGTATTCAGCAGGAACAAGCACAAAAAGAACTCATCACCAATATATCTCATGACATTAAAACACCAATTACCACGATAAAAGCATACATAGAAGCTATTGAGGAAGGACTATGCAACGATCAGGAGACGCTGATGGAATATATGGGAGTCATGCGGACCCATACGGATAAAACGGCCCGCCTTGTGGAGGATCTGCTGGTTCATGCACTTCAGGAATTGGGGCAAATTTCGGTGGAAACCCGTGAGATGTACAGTGGGCCTATACTGGAGACGATGTTGAAACCTATTGAACATGTTGTCCTAACAAAGGGGCTTATCTATAAAGGACCCAACTTCATCCCCAATGTGTTAATCGCTATCGACCCCACTCGAATTGAACAGGTGATCTCCAATCTTGCCGCCAATGCCCTCAAGCATACAGCTCCAGGAGACACGATACGTATAGATATGGAACTGGAATCCGGACACTTGAAAGTGACGATTGCCGATTCGGGTCAGGGAATACGTGTACAGGACATGCCGTTTGTTTTCCAGCGTTACTTCAGAGGCCAGACGAGTCATGCAGAACAACATGTTCAGGAAGGTACAGGGCTGGGTCTCTCCATCTGCCAAAGCATTATTGAAGCACACGGAGGTCATATTTCCTTTACTAGTAAAGAAGGGCAAGGTACTACCTTCCGGTTCTATCTGCCGATCTGCTGAGCCCACACTCCACAGCTGTAATACTTTATTCATAATTTGATAAGGCTTCCTCAACATCCCTCCTCTAGAATGAACCCTATACTGCACTCGGGAGTGATTCGACTTGTCCAAAAAAGTGATTATCCGTGCACAGAATCTGTGCAAAACGTACAACAGCGGAAGTGAACAATATCATGCCATCCGTAATGTTGATCTCGACATCTATGAAGGAGAATTCACGGTCATCATGGGTAACTCTGGCTCTGGCAAATCAACCCTCTTATATCTGCTAAGCGGACTGGACCAGATCACAGCAGGTGAGGTCTATTTTCGCGACCAGCGGATTGACGCTTACAGTGAACGAGAAATGTCTAACTTCCGCACCCGCCGGATCGGTTATATCTATCAGAGCATCAATCTGGTCCCAGACCTTTCCATCAAAGAGAACATTGCTTTACCGGGATATATTGCAGGAAACAAAACGAAGGATATCCAATCCCGCGCTGCTGAGCTGATGAATGCCATGGATATCGATGAACAGCGTAACCGCCTACCCTCCCAAACTTCCGGAGGACAGCAGCAGCGAGCTGCCATTGCACGGGCTTTGATCAATTCACCGGATATCATTTTTGCGGATGAACCGACCGGAAGCCTGAACATGGAACACGGCACAGCTGTTCTCGATATCCTTACGGACCTCAACCGGAAAGGACAGTCCGTTGTTATGGTGACGCATGATATCAAGGCCGCCTGTCGGGCAGATCGCCTGATCTACATTTTGGACGGCAAGATTGGCGGAATCCTTGAGTTTGACACCTATGACGAACATCAAATTCAGGATCGTGAAGCGATTATCTTCGCTTTGGTTACGGGGAAGGAATAACGATGGCTGTCATGTTTAAACTTAGCTTGTCGTATCTGAGTAGGAACAAAATACAAAATGCGTTGATTGCGCTGCTCCTGCTACTCTCGACACTTCTTGTATCTACAGCTATTGTCATTCTGGCGAACACAGGCAATCAGTTTTATGAAATGCATACCCGAACCCATGGATCTCATCAGATCCTGACGTTTGAAAAAGGGCTCAATGACCCTGACGCTGTGCACAACTGGTGGGCTTCTCAGGATGGAGCTCAGGTGTCCCCTTTGCTAACGTATCGTACATTGTCAGGCATCATTTTGAATGAAACTCACATCCCTAACATCTACCTGTACATGTTTAATACGCCTCCGCCGCCATGGGGTGTGGATGAACTAATTTTCTCAAGCGGGACGCCCAACACAGTTCCCGAACAAGGCTCCGTCTGGATTCCAACGTCCATGGCAAATACCTATCATATTTCGGTAGGTGATACCATTGGCTTCAAAACCGGCTCAAGTACGCTGAATCTGAATGTATCGGGCATTGTAATCGATGTACCATACGGGGCACCATTCTCCAATACAGCACGGGTCTGGATGAATCCTACCGATTATCAACATGATCTCGCTACACTTGCTGGCAACGAGAATCGTATGATGGGCATCCATTTTAACGATTACAGCATGAATTCGGTGTATTGGGAACGATACAATCGTGAGACAGGTATTCCGTTTCTAGAATCCAAAATGGAGTTCGAGGCCATTGCCTCTTTTTATCTGATCATCAATCAGGTTATTGGATTTATCATGATATTCATGGGTGTTGTCATGCTCTCTATCGCCATGATGACCATCGGGTTTACGATTGCGGATGCCATCCTGGCCAATTACAGAACGATAGGAATCCTCAAATCACTAGGTCTGACTTCCCGAAAAACGATAGGCACCTATGTTATTCAATATGCATTGTTATCCATCATAGCCATTATCCCCGGACTTGCACTCAGTATATGGATATCCAAATGGATCATTAATATTTCTGTATCCTCTCTTCGAGTGGGGAATCAGAACCTTCCAGTCCAAGGATTGGATGCGGCCATACTGGCCGGCGTACTACTATTTGCTCTAGTGATTCTGTTCACTGTGTTATATGCCAAAAAGGCACGCAACATACAGCCCGTGCAGGCTATTCGTTATGGTATGTCGGAGATAGATCACAGCCGGATGGCTGGCAAAATGAATTCGCCATTGGCGCACTGGATCGGGTTCACACGACTGCCTGTGACCGCCGTGCTTGGATTCCGACATGTGTTCAAAAACACCAAAAGCTCTGTTCTAACACTCCTGCTAACCACCATGGCTTCCTCCGTACTTGTTCTGGGTTATGTTCTGCTGACCAGTATAACCGGAATTGAACAGACAGCAGCTAAATGGGGGTATGACAATGCCAATATCGCAGCAGTAGTCGTGAACAAAGGTAACTTTCCAAAGATTGAATTGAAACAAACGTTAGAAGAGGATTCAAGGATTAACAATGCAGGCTGGCAAGGGAACACAACGGGTGTAATTAGCCTGGAGTCTTCGGCAACAGTGAAGGGCCAATCCATCAGTCTCAACTTGAGTGTACTGGACGGGAGTTATCAGGAACTTGGGTTCGAAACGTTAAAAGGGGTTAACCCACAACATGCGAATGAAATTGCCATTGGTGTAAGTGTAGCCAAAACATCAAATAAAGATCTCGGTGATCTTATCGATATCTATATTGAAGGAGAAAAGCGTACCTTCCTCATTACAGGCATCTATCAGGCGATCGCCAACATGTCTGTCTCAGGCAGAATCACCATTGATGCCATGAGAAGTGTGAACCCGGGTTATAGTGAATTCGATGTTATCTTCATCAATGTGAACGATACGGCACAAGCGGATAAGGTTGCCTCGGAATTAAATGAGCAATTTAAAGATTTTGCTTCGGTAGTTACTCAGAAGACATTGCTTGATTCGGTTTACGCGGAAGCTGCTAACATCCTCATCTACCCGATGAGCCTGATTGGATTGCTGTTTATCATTGTGACATTCATCATTATTTTCAGTACCTGTAGAATCAATATCCGTAAAGAAAGCAGAACGTACGGGATATACAAATCGCTGGGAATGACATCTCGCCAAATCCGGTTGTCGCTCACCATGGGAATGTTCATACTGTCCTCCGTGGGAGCCATACTGGGTATTTTCGTCGGCGTATATCTGCTGCCTCTTCTACTCGAAATGGTCCTTTCCGGTTATGGTATCGTACAACTTCCACTGATCCTGCATTGGGGTGGAATGGTACTGTTCACCTGTCTAAGCATCATTGCAGCCAGTCTTGGCTCATGGTTCTCTTCGCAAATCATTCGGGAAGCATCCCCACGTATGCTGGTTATCGAATAATGTAATAAGGATGCCTTAACACAATAAAACAAGCCCTTCCATACCTCTATAGGAGGTGGAAGGGCTTGTTTTATTCATATGAACTATTTCCGCCACTTCTTCGCAAGTGCACCAATCTGATGTGGCGTAGTACGGCAACAGCCACCAATAATTTTTGCGCCCGCAGCAACCCACTGCTCCGAAGCATCACTCATACTGCCACATGTACCCTGTCCGCTCCACGTCTTCGTTGCTGCATCATATACTTCTCCCGAGTTCGGATACACAATAACAGGTTTATCGCTGGTACGGCTCAAAATACCCACTGCTTCCGTCACCACTTCCATGGGAGCACAATTCAGGCCAATCGCTGCAATCTGCGGCTCGGAGCCAAACGTCTGTGCACATACCTCAAACAGTGTGCCCTCACTGATGCTTGTCCCGTCTTTTAAAGAAAAAGATAACCAAGCATACGCATGAGGGAACTCCTTCAGTACATCAACCAGCACCTGTGCTTCCTGCAGGGAAGGAATCGTCTCAAACGCCAGAATATCAGCACCCGCTTCAATCAGCGCCGCCATACGTGGACGGTGAAATGCGGCAAGCGTCTCATCCGACACGCCGTAATGTCCCACATACTCTGAACCATCCGCCAGATAGGCGCCGTACGGTCCAACGGACCCGGCAATAATTGGACGTGGACGAAGACTGTCTTCTTCGCGATCCCCTGTACGATCTGTTATATGCTCCTCATTCTCCACGGTCTCGGAACGTACCGAAGGAACTCCTATAAGCCGACCTGTCGAGCTTTCTCTCCCTACTAAACCGTCCTGCACTTCTGCCCACACGTCATCTCTCGCCTGTGCAGCCAGTTCCACCGTCTTGCGGATCAGCTCCAGTGCTGCCTGTTCATCAATCCCTCTCTTGCGGAAACCATCCACCGTCGCCTGATAACTGGATGTAATCGCACAGTCGGCTCCTGCTCGAAAATAATCTGCATGGACCTGAACAATAACATCCGGATTCTCAAGCAACACACGAGCAGACCATAGTGGATCATCGAGATCACATCCATGCTGTTCAAGTTCCGTTGCCAGCGCTCCATCCAGAATCATGACCGGATGTTCACGCAGGATCTGTTCTATGGGGTTAGTCTGTTGTGCTTGCGTCATGTACTTGTCCTCTTTTCTTATTCACACGTTCTGTCAGATAATAAGCAGCGTAACATACTGCGATAAACGGAACCCCACAATACAGCGCAATTCGCTGTGTCGGGTCAAAGGCAATACCTATGCATGAAGCCAGGCATAATATAAATGAAACAATTGGTACCACCGGATACAGTGGTGTGCGGTAGACCAGATCTTTGACCGCATGTCCTTCCCGGATATATTGTCTGCGGAACATGTATTGGGAGGCACTGATGCTCATCCATACCGCAACGACAGCCAGACCTGAGATGGAGACCAGAGTAATATACACGGTACCTGGTGCAATGATGCTGGACAGCAAAGCTAGTGCACCACCCACCATACTGATCAGAAGTGCATTCAGCGGTACCCCGCGTTTGGTCAGTTTAGCAAACCACGGAGAGATTGTTTTTTTATCAGCCAGAGACCAGAGCATCCGTGAAGATGCATATAGGCCCGAATTGGCAGCAGAGAGAATCGCCGTTAGAATAACAAAGTTCATAATGTCTGCTGCATAGGGTACTCCCACCCGCTCCATTACCGCTACAAACGGACTTTCCAGTACACTGGCATCCGACATGGGCAGCAAGGCCGACAAGATAACAATCGTTCCGATGAAGAAAATAACCAAACGCCACAGCGTTGTATGAATAGCCTTTGGTATCGTCTTTTCCGGATTCTCCGTCTCACCGGCGGCAATGCCGATTAACTCGGTGCCTGAGAAGGCAAAGTTTACAGCAAGCATAGTCATCAATATCGCTGTAGCCCCATGAGGGAACCACCCGGATGCGGTAATATTTGATAGAAATGGAGCCGGTTCAGAATCCGCCATGGGAATGATACCAAACATGGCTGCGCCACCGATAATAATGAAGATTACGATAGTCACTACTTTTACAGATGAGAACCAGAACTCGGATTCCGCAAATAATTTCACTGTTAAAGCGTTGAACAGAAAGATCATCAGTGCAAAGAGCGCACTCCATATCCATACGTTGACCGATGGGAACCAGCGCTGCATCAGCAATCCGGCGGCTGTGAATTCGGAGCCAAGCGCAACAGTCCAGGTTAACCAGTATAACCAAGCCACCGTGTAGCCTGTTGCCGGTCCGATATATTTGGCTGCATAACTATGAAATGCTCCCGTCTCTGGCATATGAACAGACAGTTCACCAAGACAGAGCATCACCAGATATACAACAATGGCTCCGATCAGATAGGACAGAATGGTTCCCAGTGGTCCCGCTTGCTGAATGGTGTACCCTGAGCTGAGGAATAATCCCGTTCCAATGACTCCTCCTAGAGAGAGCATGACCACATGCCGTGCCTGCATTTTCCGCTGAAAATGCCCTTTGTCGTTGTTGTTCTCCATACCTGCTGCTCCCCTACTTCTTCATCCAGAAAAAACAAAAAAGACCCACTCTGCCTAAAGAGTGCGCCGTTACTGACAAATAAAAACAAACGCTCCTATCTATCAGGCTTTCACCCGCTGGAATTAGCACAGTATCCTTCAGATCTGTTGCTGAGGTTTCTAAGGGCCAGTCCCTCCACCTCTCTGGATAAGAAAATGATTTTTTATAAATATAGCGATCTATCATGAATGTGTCAACATTTAAATAATAAATGGCACACCTCGCTATTCGGTGGAAGACCCCGGATTGGTGATGGTGGTCTTTACCTCATACGTGATCGGCACGGTGCTAAAAATTTTATCCCAATCGTCTTTGACTTTTTTCCATGTTTTGGGTTCTTTGATACGCAAGCTATCCCGAAAATCCGCAACATCTACTTTATAGGTATGCTGAAGTTTGTATAACACCTGTCGAATCTGTTGTTCGGCCAGTTCAGCAAATTCTTTTTCCAATTCTCTGAGATAAGCACCTTTTTCCTCTTCCTCGGGAGCACGCCAATCCTCCATCAACCAACCTTCGGATTCAGTCTTCACATGGAATGAAATATCATCGCCAACCACTTTTGGAATTATTTTTGTTTTTTTCTTTTTCATTTCATATACCACGGTGAATCCCGCTTTATTGTATGTCTTCAAGATGCCTCCTTTTTCTTTAGGTCTGATCCACGATAGCCCTTCTAGATCCGTTTGGCTGAGTTCCCCGATGAATTTGGTCGTTTTCCCATCAAAGATACTGGCACCGGAGAATTTGTCCTCTCCATTGGAGTTCAGTACATTTTGGAGCAAGAAGCTGGAACCAGATTGCATTTGTGCATCTAATTTGGAGAGTAGAACGGGGTCCAGGATTTTATTGGACAAGTACGAATTACCGGTAATGCCTGTCAGATAAAATGCTGGAATCCGGGAAGGATCATCTGAAGTCAGTACATCAACAGCGCGATGATGGCTAATCAACACCAGACAGTTAGGGCGAATATCGTTATCCCGAAGTACAAAATCCAGCAGCTGATCCAGACCATACTTTTTGGCAATATCCTTGGACACAACGATGACCTTCAGATGATGTCCGATGAGCGGGTGATCTCGCCTCAGTGCAAACTGACGAAAGATTTGCAGCAAGGAATCTCCGGTAAGCTGTTCATTGGAATAGGACGTTTTACCAGAAGAAGGCGAACCGGATTGTTGGCTCTTTTGACTGCTGGAATTACCGGGAGCAATCTGTACCGTGGCCGTCAAATTGTTCTGCTTGGAATACGCTCCTCCCTGATTAGCGATGTCTTTCTCAAATTCCGTCTCTTTGCCGATATCGATCCCAAGACCGACGTAGACACTTAGATCCTCTATCTCCCGACTGCTCCAACATCCGGATATCGTTAAGAGAATGCATAATACAGTGGCTAAGCGTAACAACATACGGAATGTAATCATGCATGCTTGCCTCCTTTTTTGCGAATCAGACTTAACAACAGTAGTATCAGAGGTAAAATGCCAAATAAAAATACGGACACATTGCCCAGCATATCTCCTAGTTTGAAGGTATCATCCACGGTTTTGGGCATCATTGCTGTCAGATAAATGAACGGAAGCAGGCCGTACATGATGCCTTTGATTTTTTTGGAACGAAACAAGTCACGAATACCCACCGAAGCGCAGTAATGTGTAATAGCTGTAGTCGAAAAGATTTGCATAATCCAGATGACCAGCAATAAGGATTCAAAACGCTCGAATATCAGACCCTGAATTTCGAAGCTCCTTACCAAATCCAACGTTGGCCAGGTTCGAGTTTTGATGCCATCGAGCGATAAACTGCCTATAACCATCACGACCGTGATCAAGTAGATAATAGTGGATATGAGTATCCCCCAGGTCATCGCTTTATTGCTCTTTTTCGGATTTTTCATATAGGCAGTCATGATTAACATCACCTCATAGCCTGTATAAGATAATAGTGAAGGCTTCAACCCATGGAAAACGGGCATAAGCCCATCACCGAGCACGGGTCTCAAATTGCCTATCTCGAATAGCTGATTACTAAGCAAAATTTCAATCACAAATATAATAATCGTAATCGGAAGGATGATCTCAAACACGCGTACGATAACGCCAAGCCCGCCTGAGATCATATATACACCGATCCACATGAAGACCATCACAATTGCCCAGGTGGGGGTGCGTTCGAGTAGATACATCCCGGTTACTTCAGCCATAACTCTGATTTCGAATGCGGCAATCACTATGAAATACATAATCATAGACAATCCCAGTATGTAAGCAATCCAGCTGCCCGTAATCTCACGAGTGAACTGGAAGACGGTTTTCTCCGGAAATCTGCGACACAGTGTAACCAGAATTATTCCGACACCTATGATAATGAATCCAGATAGGATAATGGAAATCCAGACATCCGGTGTTCCGACAGCTTTGCTAGTCGTTCGAGGCAACGTCAATATCCCGGCACCAAGCATGTAATTGACAATAATTACAACGGCCTGTGTCGTGGTTAGCTTTCCTTGGGAGCCATTCACTTTAGTTCACCTCCAGACCTTCAGTAGATGGAATTCCATTTATTTTTTCCGATCATCATCTATCGGATTAGTCATCTTGGGACGCATTCTCATCATATTTAGCGGTGCACGGATAACAAAATCCTTCCATTCATTCATGTGATAAGGTACCGCTGGTGCAACATAAGGTACGCCAAAGCTTGAGAGTCGTGCCAGATGTGTACACACAAGCAGAAAGAACATAACCACGCCAAACAATCCAAGTACGGCTGCGCTGAACATAGCGGCAAATCGCAGAATTCTTAGCGTTAATCCCGCACTATAGACCGGAATCGTAAAGGAAGAGATGGCTGTTACCGCAACGACAATGACCAGGAATTGGCTTATTATTCCCGCTTGCACCGCTGCTTGGCCAATAATCAGACCTCCTACGATACCCATCGCTGGCGCAATTGGTTTAGGCAGCCGTATCCCTGCCTCCCTCAGAATCTCAATCGAAAGTTCCATGATCAGTACTTCAATGATCGAAGGAAATGGCACGCCTGTCCGCGTTTCAATAATCGTCAATACCAGCTTCGTTGGAATAAGACCCGGATGGAACGAAATAAACGAGATATAGAGCGCAGGAGCAAGCAATGCCAGCATCGCGGCCATAAAACGTAGCACTCGCAAAAATGTTCCGGGAATCCAGCGTTCATAATAGTCCTCGGGAGACTGAAGCAACATGCTAAAGGTCACTGGTACGATTAATACAAACGGCGTTCCATCCAACAAAATTGCCACTCGACCTTCCAGAAGGGCACCCATCACCCGGTCCGGTCTTTCCGTATTCAGTACCTGTTGAAAAGGACTCAGGGTACTGTCTTCGATGAGTTGTTCCACATAACCTGATTCCAACATCGAATCCATATCCATCTCTTCAATTCGCTTGCATACTTCAGCCACGAGATTGGGATCGGCAATATCCTGAATATAGGCTATCGCCAAATCTTTTTTGATCCGTGAACCCACTTCATACTTCTTAATAAACAGGCTCTGATCACTTCCATAACGACGCAAAATGCCTGTATTATCGCTTAATTGCTCTGTAAAACCAATACGTGGCCCACGAAGCAGCCCCTCTGACAGGGGTTCATTTACACCACGTGTTTTGATCTTATGAGCTCCAATTAATAAAGCACCCGGCAAACCATCAACCAGCAGTGCATTTTTCCCAAACAACACACCAACTGCGAGTTCTTGGAGGGACTTCGTCTCCTCAACCAGACTGACAGGAAGTAATTGATCTTGCAGATATGCCGACAGTAAGTGTGCGTTGTCTGGATGAAGGAAACCCTCCTGCTTAAGTAGAGGAACACCTTCGAACATCAACGGTGTAATCAAGTGATCATCAACTAAGTCCTGATCTACCAAGCCTTCGGTATAGATCACCGCAGCCCGTGTATTCGTTCCCCTAATAATAAATTCCCGAATATGCACGTCTGCATTGAGACCAAAGCTTTCTTTCACACTCGTCAGATTTATGCTGTACTTTTCGGTTAATTTAATATTGGCATAGTGGCCTGTTTCGGTCCCTTCACCCTGCCCTTTGGCTGCTGGCGAGATATCCTTCGAGGATACGGACGATTGCTTCGAGCGAGAGAAGCTTCCGCGCTTAATGGCAGCATTGATCCAGCGTGTGCTCAATGTAATACCAATTGGAATGATGAAGACCAAGAATGCCTGAATCCATATGGACCAATCCGGCACGTAGGATACAATTGTTGACCACATGTTCCCACCCCAACATTTCTCTGCATGACAAAGCTGCAGGTATTCCCAAGTATTGTGTCCCCGTTTGATCACAATAATTCCCGTTTTTTTGTGTACTAAACGACAAAAAAAAGCGGTTCCTGTATTAGGAACCACTATTTGCTCTATAATTATACGATTCTGGTCACATGCTCCGCTTTGGCATCCAACAAGTGAGCTGAAGCAGCAATTGCTGTAAAATCATTCAATGCGATCTCAATCTGCTTCTGGCTCTGCTCCACATATTCTTCTACTTTTTTGGTACCGCCTGTGATATTACCAATCTCCTTCGTTATTCCGGTAACGCTATCACGAATCTCATTAATCGAACTCTCCACCATTGCGGATAGTTTCTTAACTTCCTTGGCCACGATATCGAATCCTCGTCCAAATTCTCCTGCATGTGCAGCCTCAATGGCAGCATTCAACGCGAGCAGTTGCGTCTGAGACGAAATCTCGCGTATCGTTCGTACCACGCCCTGAATCGATCCGGCCTGTTCTTGCAAATGAGTCAGCGTTGCACGGTTAGTAGCCGACACCTCTGAGATATAGGAGATACTGGACATTAACTCCTGACTGCGTTCAATGCCTACATCTGCCTGCCCATTTAGTTCGTGAGACATCGTTTTCAGCTCATTCACTACGACCGAAATGTTGTTCTGACGGTTGGTAATGTTGGTGGCGATTTTGGAGACACCCAGTATCTTCTGATTCGTCTCATCGTACACCGGCATATACGTCGCCTCAAGCCATACGGAATTCCCCTTTGCATCCTTGCGTTCAACCTTGTCCTGGAAGCTGACCCCATTAAAGATGCTATTCCAAAAAGCATCATAGTCCGGGGTATTTGCAAATTGACCGAAGCATAGTTGCTGATGCTTCATGCCATACATCTCATCTACCGTATATCCCATCGTCTGGGCAAAGACTTCATTCACGTAGGTTACCCGGCGATCCAGATCGAATCGAATGATAGCAAGACTTTTCTCCATCGCCTTGATGACCATTGCATCGGTGACAACATCTTTCTTTTCCATATCTAATATAGACACTTGATAACCCCCACAGTTCATTCCATAATAGACAGCTTTAACTAGCAAAAAACGATCATAACAACATATGTATCCATCAGCTTCTAGATGGCTCTACTATTGATACCCGATTTACAGCATTTTGGATCACCTGTTGTTATTTATTTTTTCAAAAGAAAATCTGCTCCACCTCATCCGCTGACAATGGCTTGCTGTAGTAGTATCCCTGCACTTTATTGCAAACCTGTTCAGTCAAAATATATAGTTGTTCCTTCGTTTCAATGTTTCTTCAATATCCTGGATAAAAGGCTTCCATCAACATACTTTCGGAGCATGTTCATCGTCCAGAAAAGAGACGTTATTAACTATCTTATCCGTAAAATATCTCTGTATCTACTTGTACGTATCGTAACATAAGGCAAAGAGGTATACACTTCAGTATTTGTAACGTATTTGTAACATAATTTCTGTTTTTTTAGTAACCGTTTAGCCCCTATATACAAGAAAAACAGAACGATTTGTCGTGCATCGTCCTGTTTCTTATCCAGTCTCATCTTTATTATTTTTTTCGTGGTGTCCAGCGCTTCGCTTCACTGTGATTCGGATACTGAATGCCCGCAGGATAGGAGATCAGCTCGATCAGCATCCCCCAAGGTGTCCTTCCATACACAAACTGATTGCCTTCTCCGCCTTCAATATAACCGGTCAACGCCCCAGGCTCTGTTAGCAACACCCCGCCCGCTTCCTTGAAGTGTCGTGCAGCTTCTTGCATATCGTCCACGTACAACGCCATATGCTGCAATCCGTAATCCGATGCCCTAACTGGCTCTGATTGCGCTGTATTCGCGTACTGAAATAACTCTATACTGGCACTCTCCCCGAGCGATAACATCCGAATATGAATAACCTTTGCTCCTGAACGCAGTCCTAATTTACGCTCTGCCTCAGGTCCTTCCTGTGGGGGATCATCCGGCGTTATATGGTCATAGGCAAGTTGAGCTCCAAACGCCTGTTGTAGAAATAGTGTCGCCTGCTCCATATCCGGTACAGTTATTCCAATATGGTCGATTCCTCTCGTAATCATGTTATCCCTTCTTTCCTTTATCCATTGAACTTGCTTGTACACAGCGACATCCGTACCTATATGATTTACACGAAAAGAGGTCCGCTATAACCATCGAGCTGTCTCACTTATTCTGATGGTTGTGCAAACAACCTTGTATAGAAACCGAAGAAAGAAGAGCACATGATATCCATGGCTCTTCTTTCTTCGATGTTTTTAAGTTAGTTACAGGTTTACATACCGAGTGCTTAACCGGGGGCCTGAAATTCATTTTAAAAATCGTGCACAGTTACACACAGCTGAATCGCAATGCCAAATGGGTCCCGTACAATGCCATAACCTGGGCTGAATTCATTTTGCTCGTAAGGTACCAGTACCTTCACGCCCTCATGATGCATCAGAGAATGATACAGTTGATCGATTGTATTTTTATCCTTGGATTGAATACATAGTGAAGTGCTGTTCCCCAGCTGCCATGCTCTCTCCGTGTCCATTGCTTCTTCCGCAATCATGACTTTGTTGACCCCAATCTCCAGCACCGAATGTGTAATATACTCATCTTGACCGGCAGGGTACTCGAAACCTGGGTTCATCTCCTTCATCTCTTTATAACTTTTCTTGAATATCACCTTAGCGCCCAGAAACTCCTCATAAAAAGCAATGGCTGCCGCCGCATCCCCGTTCATCGACAAAAATGGTATCACTTCAAAATTCATTATATTGCCTCCTTGTTCCTATTGGATTACACTTATCACTATAACAACAAAAGGTGCCAATCCATGGCACCATTAAGAGGGTTTGATATGAAAAAATCAGAACGTATGAACCAGATGCTGCGCTTCATTAATCAAAAACAACAGTTCACTCTGCAAGATCTCATGCAGGAGTTCCAGATCTCCAAACGAACCGCGTTAAGAGATATCACTTCATTGGAAGAGTTAGGTGCGCCCATCTATGTCGAATATGGACGCTACGGCGGATATCGACTGCTGCAACAGATGCAGCTGCCTCCCATTTCGTTTAATACGGGTGAGCTTCATGCCCTTTATTTTGCGATGCAGGCTCTCCGCAGCTTCTCCAGCTTACCCTTTCAAGTCTCTTTCCGTACCATTCATGAGAAATTTATGAGCGCGTTATCCGACAAGCAACGACAGGATATTGAAAACATCCAACACCGGGTTTACTTCCAACATACCGAGCAGATCCGCGACAGTGCACATTTGGAGTTTCTGTTGATGGCTGCTGTTCAGAATATAGTGATCCAGATTACGTACGCTAATCAGCGTAGATCCTCTGATCAAAGGCCATCTTCTGCAAACACCAATATCCGCACCATTCAACCCATCACACTCTATGCCAGGAAAGGCTATTGGTATTGTCAGGCCTATGATCTGCATAAACAAGCTTATCGTGTATTCCGCTGCGACCGCATCATTTCAGCCGAAACAACAGAGATTGAACCTTTAACTCATGTAAAGGAACTCTATTCACAGGATGCCCAATCTCTATGGAAACCATCGGAACAAGCAATTCCATTCAAATGCCTGATTGATGAAGCCGGGATGGAGCTATTCCAGCAAGAACATTTCCCATCTATGCAGATCATCGAGAAGATGGGATACATGTATCTTGTCGGTTCGTATGAACCTCACGAGCTTGATTTCATAGTGAGATACCTTGCGGGCTATGGTAAATCGATTAAGATTATAGAGCCCGTCATCTTACAGAAAGCATTAAGGCAGTACTATCTGGACTTGTTGGATCATGTATAAAGATCATATTTCTATATCCATTTTACTTCACATGCCTTTTAGCTCTGCTCCTGGCTAACTTTTAAGCTTTTTTTATTGCCAATAGCCAATTGAACGATAATCTGCAACACAATGATGATAGCCAAACCATAAAATGCTTGCACAAAGCTGCCTGTTAGATCGCGGAGCCAACCAATCGCCAGCGGCCCAAGTGCTCCAAGAATGTAGCCACCAGATTGAGTCATAGCCGACCAGCTGCTAGCTTCCTGAGCATTGTTTGTCTCATCAATCGGCAACATAAGTGCAATCGGGAACAGTCCACCTGCACCAATCCCGAGCGGAATCGCCGCGAGCCACGGACTGACAGAGAGATTCAGCATCAGGACACCTATTAACTCCAACATCGCACATCCAACAAGCCAGAAGACACGTTTTTGGTATCGGTGTACAAGCATGGGAATGAATAACGTTGAGGGCAGTGATATCAATGTAAATAACGTTTGGATGTTGCCAGCAGTCTCTTGGCTATATCCATGGCTTTGAATGGCTGGCGCAAGCCAGGCGGTTAATGAATAGAAGATCGCGGCCATCAGTCCGAAGAACAGTGTCAGCACCCATGCACGCCTGTTCTTCACCGGAAGTGTTGCATGAATGACAGACGAAGTTTGTCCGGATTGTCGCTCTGTACGCGCAGACCAAGCTAATTTTAACCAGATCGGCAATGCAATGGCTGCAAGTAATGCCCATGTAGCCAAAGAACCTTTCCAAGATCCACCTAGCGTATGCTGGAGCGGAACCGATAATCCCACACTAATGCTGGCCCCCATCACCATCGCTGTAGAGTAGATGCCGACCATGGCTGCCACTCGGTTAGGGAAATACTGCTTAATGAAGCTGGACAACAGCGGCCCTGCCAATGCAATCCCTACACCTGACAGAAAAGAAGTGAACATCATCAACGGAGTTGCGCCTACGAACAATCGTAATCCCGTACCTATCCCAATAAGGATTAAAGCCAGCACAATGGCACCTTCGTTCCCCCACCTTCTACTTAGTCTTACAGAGAATGGAGCGAATATGCCCATACATAATACCGGTAACGTAGTTAACAGACTGGCAGTCATGCCACTCAAACCCAGATCATTCTGTATGGTACTCATCAGAGGAGAAATGGAAGTAATCGGTGGTCTTAAGTTCAGTGAAGCAAGAATAAGCGCCAATACAATATAAAAAAGTTTCATTATGGATCACCTCATGGTAGTAGTATCGTTGCCTTCACCAAAGATCCCAATTGTTAATGACAAGATCTTCGGGTGGTGCACGATTAAGTATAGGATCATCAGAATGATTGAACAATACTATTGTTTCTATTAAAATGATTACTAAAACCAATGATTAGAGGTGAATTTATGGAGATTCGTCAAATGGAAAACTTTATTACAGTGTGTGAGGAGCTTCATTTTACACGGGCAGCTGAGAAACTTGGCATATCTCAACCTACGTTGAGTCAACAAATACGTGGGTTAGAGGATGAACTTGGTGTTCCTTTGTTTGACCGTGTCGGCAAAAAAATTGTGATGACCCAGGCAGGCACTCTGTTTCTGGAGCACTGTGTACAGATGATCCGGCATTTACAGAATACCCAAGATGCGTTGGCTGAATTTCGCAATGATCAGCGGGGACGATTGGTTATTGGTGTTCTTCCATCCGATTTGGATTACCGTATCACTCCGCTGCTCGTTGATTTTCATGCTCGATTCCCCAAGGTGCAATTGAAGGTTATCTCTTCGATCTATGTCGTAAATCAAGTGTTGGAAAATGAAGTCGACATCGGCATCGAGATCACGTCTGCCCCTGATAGGCGGCTTGTGCGCATTCCTTTGTGCAGTGAAGAATATGTACTCGTCGTTTCCGAGAATCATGATTGGGCTGAACGAAGCACAATTGAAATTCAGGAGCTACGTGATATCCAAACGGTGATGTTCCCCGAAGGATTTACGGGCAGAGAATTGGTCGATGGCTATTGCCGTAAATATGGATTCACCCTAAATACCATCATGGAGACCAGTTCGGCAACCTCCATCATTAGCTTGGTCAAAGCCAACGTCGGAGGAACACTGCTGCCTTATCCTCTGATCAAAGCCATGAATGAGCCCACGCTACGTTGCATCCGAATTACAGACGATCCGCCATACCGACACTTTGAGATTATCCATCGCTCCGACCGTTACCTGACGCAATCGGCCAAGGCATTTATTGAGAAAACAATCGAGTATTTCAATCAAAGGTGAGATTAAAAGGAGGATATTGAAATGATAATAAGAGAAGTTGGTTTGTTGACACATCAAATTGATGCCATAAAGGAGTTTTACGGTACACTACTGGAATTGGAGCTTGTGGAGGATAATGCAACATGCGTTTCATTTCGTGCGGGGAACTCGGTACTATCTTTCAAGAAGGCGGCAGAACAAGAGAAGCCCTACTATCATGTAGCATTTACGATTCCAACGAATAAACTTGCTGATGCGAAAAGGTGGGCTCAAGACCGTAACATTACGTTGCTCTCCAAAGATGGACAGGATGAATATTATTTCCCCTACTGGGATGCAACAGCCTTCTATTTCTATGATCCAAGCGGCAACTTGATGGAATTTATCGCTCACCATTCACTCGATAATGCAGTTGATGAAGCTTTCGAAGCGAAGCATCTGTTATGTATTAGTGAAATCGGTCTACCTGTCGATGATGTTCCTGAGACAATGAACACATTGAATGAGCATTATCAACTTGAACCATTTGCCGGGGACGGTAAACAATTCTCCCCCACCGGTGATGCAGAAGGCATGTTTATTGTCATTGATAAACAGATGCCCTGGTTCCCAGACGGGCGTATGCCTGGTGTATTTGCTACAGAGGTGAAGGTGGAAACTGGGCAGCCCGGTAATCTGCGTATACAGGACGATATGTACTCGATTGAATCGATATGATGTAAGAACGTACTGAATGAAAACCTCAAGAGGGACTTCCGGCTTAATACTTACCAAAACCTTCCTCACACGTGATATCCGATTTAAGAATTTCGTACAGATTTTGTTTGGAATTCTCTAATTGTTTTTGTGTTTCTTCAATTTCTGATATTTTCGCTTGGATAATGCTTGCTTGATCATTACTTGAAAACCCATGTTTAGAGATCATAGATTGGATCTCATGGATCGTAAAACCAACAGCTAAACATTGTTTGACCACGTCCAGATGCTGAATAATGCTCTGCGCATATATTCGATAGTTATTATGATCTCTCAGCATATGTTCATCCGGGATAATACCTATTTTCTCGTAGTAACGAATCGTGGATATCGGAAGGTTTACATGGTTCGCTACTTCACTAATCTTCATATGGATTTCCCCCGTTTCTTCTTCTTGCTATAAAGTATACTTCATAGTTTACAATCCTCATAGTGAGACAGATGGAGATATAATTTATACCCTACTCTCACCAATATAGATATGAGGAGAGATTTCAATATGAACACAATTACCGGTCAATTCAACAAAACAAATGATTTTGATAACATCGTCTTGGAGCGCCATTCCGTTAAAGTCTACGACCCTGAAGTGAAAATCAGTCGCGAGGAGATGACCGAAATACTGGCGAAAGCTTCCCGTGCCCCTTCGGCCATTAACATGCAACCTTGGCGTTTTCTTGTTATCGACAGTGCTGAAGGCAAAGAGAAGCTTGCACCACTGGCCTCTTTTAACCAGACACAGGCACTAACGTCTTCCGCTGTCATTGCCGTGTTTTACGATGCCTACAACGTTGAATACATGGAAGAGATTTTCAGCAAATCAGTGGAACTTGGATACATGCCACAAGACATCATGGATATGCAGATGCAGCAGGTACAACCTTATTATGCGAACATAAACGCATCCGAACTGCGTGACATGAACCTCATTGACTCAGGCCTCATATCCATGCAACTCATGCTCGTTGCCCGTGCTCATGGCTATGATACGAACCCTATGGCTGGTTATGACAAAGGTCAGATCGCCGAAGCGTTCGGCCTGGATAAAGAACGGTTCCAGCCCGTGATGTTGATCTCCATAGGTAAAGCAGCAAAAGATGGCTATCCTTCCTATCGTCTCCCGGTTGAAACGATTACAACTTGGGCGTAACCAACAGCTACTCTCAAGACTAAAATGATTATGGATGATGCTATAGTAAATACTAAGTCTGAAAAATAGATGAAAATCACTGTGAATCCCATAATACCAGAGTACTCATCCTATATCAGTTAAAGGCTTTCATTATAATAGCCTCATACTGATTTGGACATAGGAACATTAATTATACGTTCATAAACAAAGGGTCCTGATGACAACTGTCATCAGGACCCTTTGTTACATAACTTAAATACTTTTGTCAGGTGATAAAAAAGTCGTGAAACCCACCACAAATTTCCATTACCGCTTTTTCTCAATATACCGAATGTCGCATATAACGTGCTTAAATGATCCATCTTCACCCAAGCCGGATAAAGGATTAGAAAATAATATCAATAGCCTCTAGCTCATCTTGCTCCTGTTCGGATTGGTCGTTCAGGGAAATATCCTTGAGCAGCACCGAAGGCTGTTCGCCAATTTGGGTGATGATCACGAGCAGGTCCTGAGCGAAATTGTCGATCAGATTGCGCGTAAACAACTTGGTCGCATATTCAAACTGCCCGTTCATTCCCTCATCCAGCAACGAAATGACCAAGGTAAGGTCAAATTGGGAAACCGCATGCGTTTCCGGATAAGATTCGATCTGGATATCCCCGAAGCTTTGAACGTTATCTTCCTTCGTTTCCAGCGCAAACATGACATCGAATACAGGATTGCGGCTTTGATCGCGCGGCACCTGCAGCTTTTTAACAAGTTCTTCAAACGGATAATCCTGGTGGTCGTAGGCCCCCAGCATCGTTTCTTTGACTTCGTTTAAGTAAGCGAGGAACGTCTTCTCCCCGGATGGATAATGGCGAATCGCCAACGTGTTGACAAACATTCCGATGAGCGGCTCCAGGTCAGCATGTGTGCGGCCCGAAACCGGTGTGCCTACAATGAAGTCTTCTTGTCCCGAGTACTTGCTGAGCAGGATGGAATAGGCCGCCGATAACACCATATATAGGGTAGCACCGTTCTCATCGGCAATGCGCTGCAGCCTGTCGGTCATCTTCTTGTCGATACTGAAAGGCAGCACATCTCCCTCAAAGCTGCGAGCAGCAGGTCTGACAAAGTCCGTAGGCAACTCAAGCGTTGGCAGTTCACCTTCCAACATGTCCAGCCAGTAGGCTTCCTGGCGTTTCAGCCGTTCTTTTACAGGTTCGGACTGCTGCCAAGCGGCGAATTCCTTGTATTGAATCCGAAGCGGTTCCAGTGTCTCACCGTTATACAGGCGCAGCAGCTCTTCGATGAAGATACCCATAGACATGCCATCCGTGACGATATGATGAATGTCCAGCATAAGCAGATGACGTTCCGCTTCCCATTCAACTAAGCCCACACGCAGCAGCGGCGGCCGCTCCAAATCAAAGACACGTACAAAGGCATCCGCAATGCTTTTTGTTTCACTTTCCGTCGCTTTTGTATACTCGACGGCAAACTCTAAGTCCGAATAAACCCGTTGTACCGGTTCACCGTCGACCATTTCGAAGCCAGTTCGCAAAACTTCGTGACGAGCGATTAATCCTTTGAGCGCCGCCTCGAATTGATTCTGCTCCAAGCGCCCGACGAGAACCGTCATGCCGGACATGTTGTAGCTAAGCTCGGCACCTTCCATCTGCTGCTGGATGTACAGCCGTTTTTGCACAGAGGAAAGCGGATAATACTCCCTTTTATCCAGAACCGGAATGGAGAGGAATTCCTGCTGCTCCAATCGGCTAATCACTTCAGCCATCGCTTCAATAGTCGAGTACCGGAATACATCGCGCAGTGGCAGGTCCACGTGCAGCTCCTTGTGCACCTTGCTGACCAGCGTCGTCGCCCGCAGCGAGTGACCGCCGAGGTCGAAGAAGTTGTCCGTCACACCAATCGTAACTGACCCAAGCACGTCCTGCCAGATGGAGACCAATTTCGTCTCCAGATCGTTGCGCGGCGCCACGTATTCGCGCCCTGCACTTGCTCCCTCTTCCGGCGCCGGCAGCGCTTTCCGGTCGATTTTCCCGTTTGGTGTCAGAGGTAAATGCTCCAGCTCTACAAAGTACGACGGAATCATGTAACCGGGCAGCTCGCTGGAGATCGCTCGTTTCAGGTCGGCCGCCGTCAGTTCGATATCCGTTGTGTAGTACGCGCACAGCGCCTTTTGCCCGTTCGCATCACTTCGAACCAGCACAACCGCTTCGCGTATACCTACCACCCGCAGCAGCTGCGATTCGATCTCACCCGTCTCGATCCGGTAGCCCCGGATTTTCGCTTGATTGTCGATCCGGCCGATGAAATCCACGTTTCCGTCCTCCATCCACCGCGCCAAATCTCCCGTGCGATAAAGTCGCTCACCTACGACAAACGGACTATCTACAAACTTCTCTTCCGTCAGCTCTGGACGGTTCAAGTACCCGCGTGCCACACCGACTCCGCCGATAACCAATTCGCCCAGCACGCCGACTGGAACAGGATTCAGATGTGCATCCACGATGTAAAACTTCGCATTTAACCACGCTTTGCCAATCGGCACATGGCCTGTCTGCGGCAGTTTCTCCAACTCCTCGTCATAGAAACTGGAGTCAATTGCCGCTTCCGTCACGCCGTAGGCGTTAATGATGCGGAATGACGGGCCGAACCGTTCCTGCAAGGTACGGTAATCCGCTACACTGCAGCTGTCCGAGCTTGTGATCAACAGCTCCATATCGCTTAATTCCAACCCCTGCTCATGCACGTACTCCATGAACGGCACGATCAGCGCTGGTGTTGATTCAAAGATGGTGACCTGCTCCCGTTCTATCCAGTGGTGCAGACGAGACGGATCGATCCGGTCGTCCTTCGGTACAATGACCATGCTGCCGCCGTTGTACAACGTCCGCGCGATATCGCCCACGAAAACATCAAACGAGAAGCTGGCGAGTTGCAGCAGGCGCACCGGGAACTGATCCAACCGATATTCCCGTCGGTAACCCGCTGCCGTGTTCACCAGGCTGCGGTGCTCAATCATCACGCCCTTCGGCTTGCCCGTCGTTCCGGACGTGTAGATGATATACGCCAAATCCTCAGGACGGGCTTCATGGAAACTGTCCATACCGACAACATCAACATCATTTGGATAACTCTCACCACCACCGTTCACAGCCCCCGTTAGCTTGCCGTTGACTGGATCGAGAGCACTGCTGGAGCCTTGGCCGAAGTCCATTGGCGCATTGTTTCGTTCCCCGCTGTATGACGTTTCGTCGTCGAGATATAGCACCGTCGCCAGTGCCAGTTCCTCTTCGCTGACCCAGGCTTCAGCACGCTCTCGCAGGAGCGTTTGCGTTAGCAGCACCTTCGCTCCGCTGTCTTCGAGCATGAACCGCACGCGGTCCGCCGGATAATCCGGGTCGAGCGGTACATAGGCCCCGCCCGCTTTCCAGACAGCCAGCACGGCCACCAGCAGGTCCACCGAGCGCTCGGCGAGAATGCCAACAATCTCCTCACGGCCAATGCCGCTTCCGCGTAGCGTAGCCGCCAAGCGATTCGTCCGCTCGTTCAGCTCCGCGTACGTCAGCCGATCGTTCTCATATACGACGGCTTCCGCTTCCGGCGTGTGTTCCGCCTGTTTCTCGAACAGTCGATGGAACGCTGCCACAGGAGCCTCTTCCGGCTGCGCCGGGTTAAACGCGCCGACAATCTGCTCTTTTTCCTCTGCCGTTAACAAGTTCAGCTCGGCAATAGTCGCCGACGGGTTGCGGAGAATGGATTCAAGCAATTGCAAGTAGTGGGCAGCCAACTTCTCCACCGTTTCGGTTTTGTATAGAGCCGTGGCGTATTCAAACAGATATTCCAAGCCGTCCTCAATCTCCGTAACGTCCAAGCTGAGATCGAATTTAGAAACAATTTCTTCGCTGGCATACGTCGACAAATGAAGGCCCGGAAGCTGAATTTCCACATTTTCTGTATTCTGCAAAGCAAACATCGTATCAAACAGTGGATGACGGCGTAAATCACGAGCCACGTTTACCTTATCCACCAGTTCCTCAAACGGATAATTCTGATGTTCAAAAGCACTCAGCGTTGTCTCCCTGATTTCCTTCAAGTAGTCAAGGAACGTCTTACTGGCAGCCGGGTAACTGCGGATGGCCAAGGTATTAACGAACATCCCGATCAGCGGCTGAACGTCGCTATGATTTCTGCCCGCAATCGGCGTCCCAACCACCACGTCTTCCTGACCTGAATATTTATGCAGAAGTACTTTATACGCCGCAAGCAGAACCATGTAAAGCGTTGCGCCGTTCTCAGCTGCAAGCCGTTTCAGACCTTCGCTTTTCTCAATATTCATAAACAATTGCAGCGTGCGGCCCTCGTAGCTCTGCATAGCCGGGCGCGGATAGTCCGTCGGCATTTCCAAAACCGGCAGTTCTCCGCGGAACATGTCAATCCAGTAGGCTTCCTGCTTGGCAAGCTGCGTTTTCTGGTCGTCCGATTGCTGCCATACTGCATAATCTTTGTACTGAATGCGGAGTGGCTTGAGCGGCTCCCCGCTGTACAAGTGCACGAACTCTTCGATCAGTACGTCCATTGAAACGCCGTCAGATACGATATGATGTGTATCGAACATCAGGATGTGCCGGTCCGGCGCGAGTTCGGCAATGCCCACCCGCAGAAGTGGCGGCTTCGCTAGATCAAACGCACGAACGAATTGGCGCACCGTTTCTTCCGCCTGCTCCTCGCTGATCTGCACATATTCCACCTGGAAGGTGACTTCTTCGTAGATCCGCTGAACTGCTTCGCCTTCAACCATCTCAAAGCCAGTACGTAGCGTTTCATGACGAGCTACAAGCCCGCGGAACGCTTCTTCAAACCGCTGCCGGTTGAGCTGCCCTTCGAGCAGCATAGCTCCTGGTATGTTGTAGCTCAGCTCGCCTCCTTCCAGCTGGTTCAAGATATAGAGACGTTTCTGCGCGGAAGAGAGAGGATAATACTCGCTAGGTTCTGCAACCGGAATAGCCGTAAACGAGCCGATCTCCAAACGCTCCATAGCCACAGCCATTTCCTCAACTGTCGAGTAGCGGAATACGTCGCGAAGCGGGAATTGGGCGCCCAGCTCCTTATGCATTTTGCTGACAAGTGTTGTCGCCCGCAGGGAATGTCCACCGAGGTCGAAGAAGTTGTCCGTTACGCCTACCTTCTTCTCCCGAGCAAGCACTTCCTGCCAAATGGCGGCCAGTTTTACCTCCAGTTCGGTGCGCGGCGCCACGTATTCGCGGCCTCCGCCTGCTCCCCCTTCCGGCGCTGGCAGCGCCTTCCGGTCAATTTTCCCATTCGGCGTTAGAGGCAATTGCTCCAGTTCGACGAAATACGACGGAATCATGTATCCCGGCAGTTCGCTGGAGATCGCACGTTTCAAATCTGCCGCCGTCAAGTCTTTTTCCACTGTATAATAAGCGCACAACGCTTTCTGCCCCTCTTGATCTTCCCTGACAACAACGACTGCTTCCTTCACGCCACCTACACTCAGCAGCTTTGCTTCGACTTCGCCCGTCTCGATCCGGTAACCCCGGATTTTTGCCTGGTTATCGATCCGGCCGATGAAGTCCACGTTGCCGTCTTCCATCCACCGCGCCAAGTCTCCCGTGCGATACAACCGCTCACCAGCGGTGAAAGGGCTGTCTACAAACTTCTCTTCCGTCAGCTCTGGACGGTTCAAGTAACCGCGTGCTACCCCAACGCCGCCGATAACTAGCTCGCCCAGCACCCCGACCGGTACGGGATTCAGATGTGCATCCACGATGTAAAACTTCGCATTCAACCACGCTTTGCCAATCGGCACATGGCCTGTCTGCGGCAATTTCGCCAACTCCTCGTCATAAAAACTGGAGTCAATTGCCGCTTCCGTCACGCCGTAGGCGTTAATGATGCGGAATGACGGGCCGAACCGTTCCTGCAAGGTACGGTAATCTGCCACACTGCAGCTGTCCGAGCTTGTGATCAATAGCTCCATCCCGCTCAACTTTAGCCCTTGCTCGTGCACGTATTCCATAAACGGTACAATCAGCGCCGGCGTTGATTCAAAGATCGTCACTTGCTCCCGCTCTATCCAGTAGTGCAGACGAGAGGGATCAATCCGGTCGTCTTTCGGTACAATCACCATCGTGCCTCCGTTGTACAACGTCCGCGCGATATCGCCCACGAATACGTCAAACGAGAAGCTGGCGAGCTGCAGCAGCCGCACCGGGAACTGATCCAACCGATATTCCCGTCGGTAACCCGCTGCCGTGTTCACCAGGCTGCGGTGCTCGATCATTACACCCTTTGGTTTACCCGTTGTTCCCGACGTGTAGATGACGTACGCCAGATCCTCTGGACGGGCTTCATGGAAGTTGTCCATACCGACAACATCAACATCATTTGGGTGACTCTCATTACGGTCGTTCACAGCACCCGTCAGCTCGCCGGAGACCAGACCTGAAACCATGCTGGAGCCTTGGACGAAGTCCATTGGTGCATTCGCTCGGTCTTCGCTGTATGATGTTTCGTCATCGAGATACAGCACCGTCTCCAGTGCTAGTTCCTCTTCGCCAAGCCAGGATTCGGCACGCTCTCGCAGCAGCGTTTGTGTCAGCAGCACCTTCGCACCGCTGTCTTCCAGCATGAACCGCACGCGGTCCGCCGGATAATCCGGATCAAGCGGTACATACGCCCCTCCCGCTTTCCAGACGGCCAGCACGGCCACCAGCAAATCCACCGAACGCTCGGCGAGAATGCCAACGATTGTCTCCCGACTGATGCCGCTTCTACGCAGCGTTGCCGACAGGCGGTTCGCCCGCTCGTTCAACTCCGTATACGTCAACCGATCGTTCTCGTACACGACGGCTTCCTCTTCCGGTGTGCGCTCCGCCTGTTGCTCGAACAGTCGATGGAACGCTGCCACAGGAGCCACTTCCGGCTGGAACGGATTAAACACGCCGACAATTTCTTCTTTTTCCGCCGCCGTCAAAAGCTCTAACTCATGTACACGAACATTCGGATTAGCCGCAACCTGCTCCAATGCACGGGCAAAATGACCGTGGATCTGCCTGATGTCATGCTCTCTGAACGTCAGTGCATTGTACGTAAACCGCAGCAAAATATGCTCTTCCGGAATGACGGTAATGTCCAGATCGTAGTTCGTTTGTTCCGGCGATTGAATATTAGCGATTTTCAGCGCTTCTTGTCCTCCGCCGACAACCTGCTCAATCTGTTCTTCCATCGGATAATTTTCAAAGACCATAATATGGTTGATCAAGTCGCGCTTTTGCTCGCTCAGCGACTGAATTTCGAACAGTGGGAACGTTTCGTAAACTCCCGATGCCAGCGCTTGATCCTGGGTTTTTCTCAAAATATCGGCTACCGTTTCCTCGGCTTTACCTTGAATACGGACCGGGATCGTATTAATAAACAGGCCAATCATGCTTTCGATGCCCGGAATTTCCGCCGGACGCCCGGATACAACGGAGCCGAATACAACATCCTCGCTGTTGTTGTATATCTGTAGAACCAGTCCCCATACAGTCTGCATAAACGTGTTGAGTGTCACCTGCTGCTGGCGCGCCACACGCTCAATTTGCCCAGTCAGTCCTTGGCTGAGTTCCACATCGATTTCAGCCATTTCAAAAGCATGCTGTTTCAGCTGCGTTCTCTCCTGCGGCAGCTTGGTCTGCTGATCGTAACCCGCCAAATACTCCGACCAGTAATCCGAAGCTTTCACTACATCTTGAGCTTCCAACCATTCGATATACCGGGAGTACGAGGTAACCGGAGGAAGCTCTGGCGCTCGCTTCTCCTGAAACGCAAAGTAAGTGTCGAACACTTCCTTGATCATGAAGGACATGCACCAGCCATCCATCAAAATGTGATGATGACTCCAAATCACATGGTAAGACTCGTCGCCTGTGCGCAAAACGGTCACACGCATAAGAGAGTCTTGGGCCAAATCAAACTTGTTCGCTTTATCCGCGCTGACAAAATCGGCTATTGTCTTCTCCGGGTGTTCATCTCTTGCCAAGCGAATATCTTCAAAATACACTTCACACTTCCGCTCGCGGAATACCACTTGAATCGGCTCGTCTCTCCAGCCGGTAATAAAATTGGTCCGCAGCGCCTCATTTCGCTGTACCAGCGTATCCAATCCGCGAGTGAAAGCTTCCAAATTCAGGCTTCCGTACAGATCAAAGGTCACCTGTTCGAAGTAAGCTTCCGAATCGGCATCCAGCAAGCTATGGAACAACATCCCTTTTTGCAGCGGAGTCAGGGTATATACATTCTCCAGTTCGCCCAGTGCCGCCGTATGTTCGGACAGCTGCTCCAGTTCCTCCACCGTCATATCTTGAAGCAGTACGTCACTAGGCGTAAGCTCCGGCCGCTCTTTGGATACGCAATGGCTGATGACTTCACGCAAACTCGATTGAAGCAGGGTGCCCAGGCGCTCAACCGTCTCCCGTTGATACTGGGTTTCCCCATAACGGATCGTGAGTTCCAACACGCCTTCCGACACCATACCGTTGATATCGAGGACATAATCCATCACAGCATTTGGGCTTGAATCGGAGCCCGGACTGAACGGAGACGGCTGCGAGCCGCTGCTTTCGTAATCCTGATCGAACTGACCCAAATAGTTAAAACTGATCTCCGGCTCCAAAACGAAGCTCTCTCCGTCACGCGGCGCCGACAAATAACGCTGGATGCCGTAGCCGATTCCTTTGTTCGGAATGCGGCGCAAGTTTTCTTTCACCTGTTTCACCTGATGACCGAGTGCCTGAGCGTGACCCAGCTTCAGAACAACAGGGAATTGGCTTGTAAACCAACCTACCGTGCGCGTAATGTCCACATCTGGCAAAAGTTCTTCCCGGCCGTGGCCTTCGAGATTCACCAGCACGCGTTCCTGACTGCTCCAAGCTTGTACGGAGAGGCCCAGCGCAGTAAGCAGCAAATCATTCATTTCCGTATGGTAAGCACGGTGAGCCTGCTTCAGCAGCTGTTCAGTTTCGTCCGCTGTCCATCGAACGGTTACGAGCCCGCTGTCCTTCAGTTTGGA
The DNA here is from genome assembly GCF_900101225.1 of Paenibacillus sp. CF095. Classification (NCBI taxonomy): domain Bacteria; kingdom Bacillati; phylum Bacillota; class Bacilli; order Caryophanales; family Paenibacillaceae; genus Paenibacillus; species Paenibacillus sp. CF095. The sequence continues at coordinate 49,128 of NZ_FMZN01000006.1, read as the reverse complement.
TCTGCCTTGTTCAAAATCTTTTGGAAGCGGCTCATAGGTCATTTGCTCAATATGCTGCCAGTACTCTCTTTCGCTTTCCATCGCTGGCCCGTTCGCATGATCAGCGAGCTGTTTCGCCCACGTTTGGAATGAATCGGTTTTGAGCGGCAAGCGAATCGGTTGCCCTTGCAGCGCCTGCTCATAGGCGGCAGCAAAATCCTCAAGCAGAATCCGCCAGGATACGCCGTCTACGACCAAGTGATGGATTGCGATGAGCAGGTGGTCGCCGTCGTCACAGCGGAACAAGCCAAGCTTCACCAGCGGACCGTTTTCCAGATCAATGCTTGCTTGAATGTCATTTGCCTTAGCCTCTACCGCTTCTTTCACGTCGCTGGCTCCCTTGAAATCGACAACCTCCAGATCGAACAGCACTTCGTTCTCCCCGGCGCCTCGGTTCCAGGCGGTATAACCATTCTCGGTTTGACGATAAACCGCACGAAGAGCATCGTGATGCACGATAAGCTGACCCACCGCTTGGCGTAAAGCTTTTTCATCAAAGCCTTGCTTGGAGAACTGCATGATCGCCTGGTTGCTGTGATGAACGTCGGCCGGATTCTGTTCAAAGAACCAGCGCTGAATCGGGGTCAGGATCACCTCTCCCGTCACTTCGGATTGGCTTGCCGTTCTCTCCGCGTTTTGCAACCGCAAACTAAGGGCGGAAATCGTAGGGTAATGGAACAAATCTTTCATGACCAGCTTGTACCCCGTTTGCAAAAGACGAGAAGATACCTGTAAAGCTTTAATTGAATCCCCACCAAGCGCAAAGAAATTATCCATGGTGCCAACCTGATCCACGCCTAACACTGACTGCCAGACCAACGCGAGTGCTTTCTCGGCAGGAGTACGCGGCGCCGTGTATGCAGCCTCGGCACGAATGCTTCCTTCCGGCACAGGCAACGCTTTACGGTCGATCTTGCCGTTCGGTGTAAGCGGTAGTTGATCCAGACGCATGATTCGTGAAGGCACCATATGAGAAGGCAGTACGGCGTCCAGATGGGCCACAAGCCCTTCCAGATCAAAGCTGGAATCCACTACGATATACCCGCACAAATATTTCTGCCCCCGCTCGTCCGTCCGGTCGATGACAAGCGCTTGACGCACCTCGGCAACATTTTTCATGGCCGCTTCAATCTCACCAAGCTCGATCCGGTAACCGCGAATTTTCACCTGATTGTCGATTCGGCCGATGAAATCTACGTTGCCGTCCGGCATCCAGCGTGCCAGATCACCCGTCCGGTACAACCGCTCCCCAGCGGTGAACGGGCTATCTACGAATTTCTCCGCCGTCAAATCCGGGCGGTTCAAGTAACCGCGGGCCACACCCACTCCGCCGATAACCAGCTCGCCGAGCACCCCGATCGGCACCGGCTTCAGATTTGTATCCACGATGTAGAATCTGGCGTTAAGCCATGCTTTCCCGATTGGCACGCTGCCCGTTTTCGGCAACTTCTCAAGCGGCTCGTCATAGAAGCTAGAGTCAATCGCTGCTTCCGTTACGCCGTAGCTGTTAATAATACGGAACTGCGAGCCAAAGCGCTCCTGCAAGGTGCGGTAATCTGCTACACTACACGCATCCGAGCTTGTGATCAGCAACTGCATCGAGCTGAGGTCCAGACCCTCGGCATACACATGCTCCATGAACGGCACAACCAGCGCAGGAGTTGATTCGAACACTGTCACGGCGTAGTCGCGAATCCAGCCATAGAGGCGGGTTGGATCAATTCGGTCTTCCTTCGGCACGATGACCATCGTGCCACCGTTGTACAGCGCCCGTGCAATGTCACCAACGAACACATCAAAGGAGAAACTGGCAAGTTGCAGCAGCCGGATCGGGAACTGATCCAGACGGTAGTCCCGCCGGTAGCCCGCCGCCGTGTTCACCAAGCTGCGGTGTTCCACTGCCACGCCCTTCGGACGGCCCGTCGTACCGGAGGTGTAGATGACATAAGCCAGATCGCCCGGCTTGTTTACATTTACCGGATTTGATGCGAGATCCGCCGCTTGTACGTTCTGCTCAGCTTCTGCCGTGGCAGATGTTTCGACAGCAGCCATTGCCACTTGCACCAAAGCCTCCGCCTCCGCGCCTGCTTCGCCTAAAGCTTGTAGGCCCACAGCCGTTTCTGCCGCTCCGAGGCTGTACGTCGTGGCGTCATCAAGTGCAAGCACCGTTTGCAGCGTTAAAGCTCCGTCGCTGCGCCAAGCTTCCGCCTGCTCCAACAGGCAGGTCTGCGTAAGCAGCACCGATGCACCGCTATCCGCGAGCATATATTCGATCCGCTCCGCTGGATAGTCGGGGTCAAGCGGTACATAAGCGCCGCCAGCTTTCCATACGGCGAGTACCCCAATCAACAGCTCCGCTGAACGGCCGGCCAGAATGCCGACCACCTGTTCCGGCTTCACCCCGCGTGCCCGCAGTACATACGCCAAACGATTCGCTTTGGCGTTCAGCTCCGCATACGTCAGCTTGTTGTCTTCGTAGACAACCGCCAGCGCTCCCGGAGTGCGCTCCGCCTGCTCCTCGAACAGCTCGTGGAACGTACTCTCTCTCCAAGACTCCTCTGCTTCCAAACCTGTATCCTCTGTGGCGGATTGCTTTGCAAGAGCCGAAGAAGACACGTCAAACCCAACCAATAAATTATCCTTTTCGCTGTCTGTTAACATGTCCAAATCTGAAATCTGCGCACCCGGCTGAGCCAGGATCGACGCCAAAAGTTGCTCGTAATGACCCGCCAGCCGTACCATCGTTTCCTGTTTAAACAACGAGGTAGCGTACTCGATCTTGCAAACCAACTCGTTACCCTCTTCCACGATATCCAAGCTAAGATCAAACTTCGCCGTCTTTTCCTCGATGTCAAACAGCGACCATTCCAGGCCTTCCAGGGTTAAATCCAGGCTTTCGTGCTTTTGCAAAGAAAACATGGTATCAAACAGCGGATTCCGGCTTAAATCCCGGCTCACCTGAAGAGCTTCTACCAGCTCCTCAAACGGATAGTCCTGGTGTTCGTAGGCTCCAAGCGTCGTTTCCTTCACTTCCTGCAAGTAATCCATGAACGTCAGCTCTGCCGTCGGACCCAAGCGAAGGGCCAGCGTATTGACAAACATGCCGATAATCGGCTGCAAGTCGGCGTGAGAACGAGCGGCAATCGGAGTACCGACCACGATATCTTCCTGTCCCGCATATTTATGAAGCAATACGGAGTACGCAGCCAGCAGAAGCATGTACAACGTCGCCCCCGAATCGCTGGCAAGCTGTTTGAGAGCTTCACCTTTCTCCGCATCTAGCCTAAACGTGAGCGTTTGACCGTCAAACTGCTGAATGGCTGGACGGGAGTAATCAAGAGGCAGCTCAAGAACCGGAAGCTCGGAGCTGAATACCCCGCGCCAGTATTCCTCCTGTCGTTTGATGCGTTGACGCTGTTCCTCGGATTGCTGCCAAACGGCGTAATCCTTGTATTGAATCCGCAGCTCTGGCAGTTCTCCCCCATTGTATAGCCGCACGAATTCACGCAGCAGCACATCCATGGAAAGGCCGTCGGAAGCAATGTGATGCATATCCAGCGCGAGCAGAAATTTTTCTTTCTCCAATTCGATCAGCAGGGCGCGCAGCAAAGGCGGCTGGGTCAAATCAAAAGGCTGAATGAAGCCTTCAAGAATGGCTGCAACCTGATCTTCGCTTGCTTGAATCTTCTCGACCTTGAAAGCGACGAGTGGATGAATACGCTGAATCGGCTCCCCATTCATAATTTCAAAACCAGTGCGGAGCATATCGTGCCGGGCCATCAAAGTAGTCAGCACATCTTCAACTTTGGCCTCGTTCAAAGCCCCTTCCAATTGTAAGGCGCTTGGAAGGTTATAATTCAGCTCCAAGCTATCCAGCTGGTGCAGGACGTATAGCCTTTTTTGTGCAGAGGAAACCGGATAATATGCTTTCTCTTCCGCTTTTGGAATCGAGCTGTGCTCTGATTCTTCCAAGTTGGCAATAGCCCCAGCCATCGACTCTACCGTCATATAGCGGAACACATCGCGAAGCGGAAATTCCACGTTCATTTCCTTCCGAATCTTGCTGACAAGGTTTGTCGCCCGCAAGGAATGCCCTCCGAGCTCGAAGAAATTGTCCAGGGCCCCAATGCCGGAGTTGCCCAGAACTTCCTCCCATATCTTCACAAGCTGGGACTCCGTAAGGTTACGAGGGGCTACGTATTCAACGCCCGTTTGCAGGCTACCTTGCGGCTCCGGCAGTGCTTTACGGTCCACTTTGCCGTTGGACGTCAGCGGCATGCGTTCCAGCTGCACGAAGTACGACGGGATCATATATCCCGGCATTCCCTGGGCCAGCGAGGTTCTCATTTCGCTAACCGTCAGCGTCCGGTCCGCCACAAAGTAGGCAACAAGCGCCTTTTCGCCCCCGTTGTCCTGACGGGAAAGCACCACCGCTTCTTCCACGCCCTCCACGTTCAGCAGTTGGGTCTCAATTTCGTCCAACTCGATTCGGTACCCGCGGATTTTGACCTGATGGTCGATCCGGCCGAGGTATTCAATGTTGCCGTCCGGTAGCCAGGCCGCCAAGTCACCCGAACGGTACAGTTTCTCCCCCTCCGCAAACGGCGAATCAACAAACTTTTCCGCCGTCAGATCCGGGCGATTCAGGTATCCTCTCGCCAGGCCTTCCCCGGATACGTACATTTCGCCTGCTACCCCGATCGGAACAGGACGACGGTTTTCATCCAGAACGTACACGCTCAACGTCGGGATCGGCTTGCCGATATTACTCTTCGCCGCCTCCATCTCGATCCATGTGATTTCCTTATACGTCACGTGAACCGTCGTTTCGGTAATACCGTACATATTGATCAGTTTTGTCTCCAGATACTTCGTCTTAAAACCCTTGAGCAACAGCGGGCTGAGCGCTTCGCCGCCGAAGATGACGTTGCGAATCCTCAGATCGTACGGATGGTCCGCTAAAACCTCACGCAGCAGTTGGTAGAAATATGTTGGTGTCTGGTTCAAAATCGTGACCCGTTCGCGGCTCAGCAGTGCTAGGAACTCGGCCGGATTTTTCGCCGTAAGCGGCGGTACGATAACCAGCTTTCCTCCATTCAGCAGCGCTCCGTACATCTCCCAGACGGAGAAATCGAAGCAGAACGAGTGGAATAACGTCCACGTGTCGGACGACCCAAAGTCGAACAGGTTCTTGTCGTTGAACAAAAGGCGCACAACGTTTTTATGCTCGATCAACGTGCCTTTGGGTTTGCCGGTCGTTCCCGATGTGTAGATGACATAAGCCAAGTTACCCGGCCCGGAAATCGGCTCTAGATTCGAAGCGTCCAGCGCACCAGCGGAGTCTGCCCCTTTGTCGACCCAAACGAAATCGTCCAATTCAAGGCGCGTTCCTGCGAAGTCAGTCTTCTCATGCAAATGCTTTTGAATCAGCAATAACGGTGCGCCCGAATCCTCAATCATGAAGCGGATGCGTTCCTCCGGGTAGTCGGGATCAACAGGCACGTAGGCTCCGCCCGCTTTGAGAATCGCCAGAATGCCGACGACCATATCAAGCGAACGTTCGGCTAGAATCGCTACCAACTGATCCGCTTCGACTCCTGTCTCCCGCAGCTTACGCGCAAGGCGGTTGGATCGCTCGTTCAGTTCGTGGTAGCTCAACTGCCGCTCATTCATGACGGCGGCCACGTTATCCGGGTAAAGCTTCGCCTGCTCTTCGAACAAGCCATGAATCGTCTGCTGACGCGGGTAGTCTGCCTCCGAATCATTAAAACCGCGCACCAGTTCACGGATTTCCTGCTCCGTTAGCATTTCCAGTGAAGCAATATCCCCTTCCGGCGCTGTTGCGATAGTTTCGAGTAGCTTGTCATAATGTCTGGCGAACCGCTCCGCAGTCTCCTGTTTATATAAAGCAGTAGCGTACTCCAACCGGCATTCGAGCTGACCATCCAGCTCCGAAATATCCAGAAGCAGCTCGAACTTGGACGTTCGGTTTTCCAACGGATAAAACGATTGCTCCAGCCCCTCGATGACAATTTGCTCATTCTCCGTATTTTGCAGGGAGAAGAACGTATCAAAGAGCGGATTCCGGCCGGTCGCGCGCGGAATGTGAAGACTTTCCACCAAATCTTCGAACAAATAATTTTGGTGTTCAAAAGCCCCGAGTGTGATTTCCTTCATTTCTTCCAAATACTTAAGGTACGGCTTGGAACGCTCCGGCTGGCTGCGAATGGCAAGCGTGTTGATAAACATACCTACGATTGGCTGCACTTCTTCCTGCGTTCTTCCGGCAATCGGCGTTCCCACGATCAGATCTTCCTGACCCGAATATTTATGCATAAGGATCGAGTAAGCAGACAACAGCACCATGTACAGGGTCGTGCCCGTCCGTGCGGCCAGTTCTTTCAGCTTCTCCGTCCGTTCTTTCCCAATATCAAACTTCACGGTCCGGCCGTCAAAACTTTGCACCGCAGGCCGCGGGAAGTCCGTCGGAAGTTCCAATACAGGCAGCTCGCCCGACAGCTGTTCCAGCCAGTACTCCTTCTGCGGCTGGATCAACTGCCCGTAGGCTTCGGAATGCTGCCAAACGGCATAATCTTTGTATTGAATACGCAACGGAGCCAGCTCCTCACCCCGATACAGGCGGCTGAACTCGTCGAAAAGCAGCGCTGTCGAGATGCCATCCGAGACGATATGGTGCATATCAAACAGCAGAATGTGGCGATCCTCGGCGACTTCGATCAGGCCGATGCGAAGAAGTGGCGGCTTGGTCAGATCAAATGGGTGATAGTATGCTTCCACCACTTGGTCCACTTCTCGCTCGCTCACCTGGAAATAATCTACAGCAAACTCCACCTCGTCATAGATGCGCTGCACAAACTCGCCTTGAACCTGCTCGATCCCGGTACGCAGTGTCTCATGGCGCTGAATCAACGCCCGGAACGCGTACTCTACGCGCGTGCGGTCCAGCTTGCCTTCGAGAAGAAGCGCCGCCGACATATTGTAGCTACGCTCGGCCGCGTCAAGCTGGCGCAGGACGTACAGACGCTTTTGCTCGGATGAAACCGGATAATACTCGGCCTCTGCCGCCTTTGTAATCTCATACGTCTCCTGCTGCTTTAAACCGCCGATTCTTTGGGCCAGCTGTTCGATCGTGGTGTAGCGGAAAACGTCCCGCAGCGGAACCTCGACTTGCAGCTCTTTTCGAATCTTGGAAACAAGCGTGGAGGCCCGCAAGGAATGACCACCCAGGTCAAAGAAATCGTCTTGGACTCCAACTCTCGCAATACCCAGCACCTGCTGCCAAATAAGAGCAAGTCTTGTTTCCAGCGTTGTGCGAGGAGCCACATGCTCACGGCCCGCTTCTACCTCTCCGGTCGGTTCAGGCAGCGCTTTACGGTCAATCTTGCCATTTGGTGTTAGCGGAAGCTGATCAAGAGACACCAGCCGGGCCGGAACCATATGCACAGGCAGCTCTTGCTTCAATTGGGACAGCAGATCGCTCAGCTGCAAGGAAACATCCCCTGCCACGTAACCGCACAAATACTTTTGCCCCTGCTCATCCGTACGGTCAGTCACAACAGCCTGCTTAATCCCCGGGAAACGCAACAGGGCCGTTTCAATTTCGCCGAGTTCGATCCGGAACCCGCGAATTTTCACCTGATAGTCGATCCGGCCGATGAAGTCAACGTTGCCGTCTTCCAGCCAGCGGGCCAAATCTCCTGTCCGATACAGACGTTCGCCGGACACAAACGGGCTGTCTGCAAACTTCTCGGCGGTTAGGTCCGGACGGTTCCAATACCCGCGCGCCACCCCGGCGCCGCCGATGACAAGCTCACCCGGAACCCCTACAGGAACCGGCTTTAACCCGGCATCGACAATGTAAAACCGGGCGTTCAGCCAGGCTTTGCCGATCGGCACATGACCCAACGATGGCAGCTTGTCCAGCGGCTCATCGTAAAAACTGCTGTCAATGGCCGCTTCGGTAACGCCGTAGCTGTTGATGATGCGAAATTGTCCGCCGAATCTTTCCTGCAGCAATCGGTAATCGGTGACACTGCAAGCATCGGAGCTGGTAATCAGCAGCTGCATGGAGCTAACGTCTAGCCCTTCTTCATAAATATGCTGCATGAACGGTAGGATGAGCGCAGGTGTCGATTCAAATACCGTAATGTTTTGGTCCCGAATCCAGCCGTATAAGCGGTTCGGATCAATCCGGTCATCCTTTGGCACAATTACCATCGTGCCTCCGTTATACAGCGTCCGCGCGATGTCTCCAACAAACACGTCAAACGAAAAGCTTGCCAGTTGCAGCAGCCTCACCGGGAACTGATCCAACCGGTACTCACGGCGGTATGCATCCGCCGTATTCATGAGACTACCATGCTCAATCATGACGCCTTTTGGGCGTCCCGTCGTACCCGAGGTGTAAATCACATAAGCCAAGTCTTGCGGGGCACTATCAGCAGATTCAAATGCCACGGCTGCTGAGGTATCCCCGTTATACATCTGTTCATCGTCCATCGCATAGACAGCTTGAAGCTTCAGCCGGTCATCAGCCAACCAACCTCCGGTCCCCTCCAACAGATGACGCTGCGTAAGCAGCACCGATGCTTCGCTATCGCTGAGCATGTACTCAATCCGCTCCGCCGGATAATCGGGGTCCAGCGGTACATAAGCTCCGCCAGCTTTCCATACAGCGAGCACACCGACCAGCAGTTCCACCGAACGCTCCGCCCAGATCCCCGTAATCGTCTCCCTTCCCACGCCCTGTTCACGAAGGAGCGAAGCCAGAAGCTCGGCGCGTTTGTTCAATTCGCCGTAAGTCAGCTTTTTGTCCATGTAAACAACTGCCGGGTGATCCGGAATGTCTCGGGCAAACTTTTCGACATACCGATGAAACGCTATTCCCTCGTTCAGTGCTGCCACCGGCGGGTTAAACACGTCCAGAATTCGGCGTCTCTCCTCATCGCTCAGTAGAGAAATCTCGCGTACACGCAGTTCGGGAGTCTCAAGAAACTGGTCCAAAACGGTTACATACTGTTCCATAATGCGATCAATCTCGGTCGTCTCGAACAGGCCGGTACGATAGGAAGCATGGAGAATGACATGGCCTTCATTCAGCATATGGTCGAAGCGCAGCAGTAAATCGTCCATCTCGTGCCTAGCAAAGTGAGCCTCCAGACGTACCTTGATTTCTTCGTACTCCACGATTTTCAAAGGCAGATATTCTAGAGACGTGCGGAACAGCTCCGAAAGATCGTTGCGGCCGTGTTGTTCACGTAAATCCTGGATCAATTGGTTATAAGGATATTTCTGATGCCGCAGATCCGCCGTATTTTCCTTGGAAACCGTTTGGATCAAGGAAAGCACGGACCCATCTGGATTCAGACTAATCCGCGTAGCCACGGTGCTGACGAACATACCGATCGTATCTTTTTCCTTCTTGCTGGTGCGATTGGCAAAAACCGTTCCGACCGGCACATCGGTGCTGTCGGTCAGCTTGTACAATAAAACGTACATGGCGGACAAAAATAACGTATATAAACTGACCTGATATTGTTCGCTAAAAGCCAGAATGCGGTCGTAGCGGGAAGCATCCAAAGTGATTGAACGTTTATTCGATTCGCTGCCAATCGAGAATGGCGGAACCGATTTAATGCCGCTCGTTTCAGGCAAAGTGTTGTACTTGGTCAGCCAGTATTCCTTGCCTTTTTGATAACGTTGCGATTGCTCATACTCACGCTCAGTTGAAATATAATCCAAATAGGAAGGGGCCTGGTAACTGCTGGAGATGCCTTTGCGCAGTTCGAGGTATTTTTCCATCACCGCATGCAGCAAAGCAGTGACGGACAAACCATCGGCGATGATATGATTTACAGTCAAATTAAGCCATACTTGGCCGTTCGCAAAATGGAGCATCGTAAATTGATAGAGGTGTTCGTCGAACACGCTGGCCGGTTTTTCGGTTACTTCTTTCACCCAAGCATAGAATTGTTCGGTCGTGCCTATTTCGAGGTGGCTTATCCTGGTTTGGACATTCTCCGTCTCTTCGAACCACTGCGTTGGATTTTGCAAATCCCCGCCAATGCGGATTCGGAAAGCATCATAGGTTTTGACAATCTCTGCCGCCGCTTGCTCCAGCAGCTTGGTGTCGATCTCGCCCGTAATCTGGTAGGTCGCGGAAAGCATCGTGATGGATGTGCCCGGATTCATAATTTCCATGAACCATATCCGGCGCTGGGCTTGCGTTAATCCATATTGCTTGTTCGTATTCTCTCTCACATCGACACACTCCCGTATTAGAGATTGTTTGTAGTTAGGCTTTGTACCTGGATATCAGCAGGAAGCCGCCCACCGTAAAGCGGGTCTATCCGTACAGCCGCGCGTAATAACCTCCGAGCGCCAACAGGTCCTGATGGCGGCCCCGTTCGACGACCGTTCCTTGATTCATGACCGTAATCAAATCTGCATGTTCCACCGTGCTGAGACGATGCGCAATCAGAATGGTGGTGCGCCCCTTCATCAATACGTTCAGAGCTTGCTGTACCCAATGCTGGGATTCGTTATCCAATGCAGAAGTTGCTTCGTCCAGCAGCAGAATCGGGGCGTTTTTGAGAATCGCCCGGGCGATCGCAATTCGCTGCCTTTGTCCACCTGACAACGATGCTCCTCTCTCTCCCACCGGCGTTTTATACTGTTCAGGAAGTTCCTGAATGAAATGGTGAGCGTACGCCGCTTTGGCCGCTTCAACTACTTCTTCATCCGTTGCATCCGGATTGCCATACCGGATATTTTCCTCAATCGTGCCGGTAAACAAAAACGGCTCCTGCGGAACGTATGCAATCTGCCTGCGGATTTCGTCCAGCGTGTAATGGCCGAACGGTTTGCCCTGGAGCAGGATATCTCCGCTGTCCACAGGATAAAAGCCGAGCAACAGCTTGATCAGCGTACTTTTGCCGCTGCCGCTGGCTCCCACGATCGCAGCGACCTGACCAGGAAACACCTGCATGGACATGTCGACAAGTACCTTTTTATCCGCCTGATAGGAAAATTCCACATCGCGAAACTCCACTGCAGCCTCCGATACAAGCTCGCTACGAGAAGATCCCAGACGCTCCGGTTCCTCTTCCTCGCTTAGTACCTCTTGAATCCGGTGAGCGCCCGCGAGTGAATTTTGGGTCATCGACAGAACCATCCCCAAGTTCAACAAGGCGTGCGTCAGATTCACTTGCAAAACTGCCAGAGCGGCGACACTTCCCATTCCCATCAATCCGTAGGCATAAAGAAGACTGCCGATGACGATGATGCCGCAGAACGTGACGTAGCTAATAAAATGATTCACCGCAGCCTGCATACCGTTCTTTTTCGCCGTTTGCCGAAGCGTTTGCGTCATTTGTTCGTTCAACGCCTCGTACTGGCCGTAAATCGTGCGGATTCGGAACAGCTTCACAATTTGAATGCCGCCCATAAAATCTTTGAATTTTTCGGTCATTTTACCGAGCGTTTGCAAGCCTTGTTCGGACAAGGCACGAATATCCCGTGCAAATTTCAGACTGACCAGAGAGGACAGCAGCAGAATGACGAAGGATACGCCAGCAAACCGCCAATCGATCACCACCATGGAGACAATGGAGCCGATGCAAAAGACAACTTGAAGCAACAAAACGAAGTAAACCTGCGAGAATGTAAACTCAACGGTCGTTACGTCGTTGTTCACCCGCGACAGCAAGTCCCCATGGTGCGTCTGCTCCAGGAATCTCGGCCGCACCCGGCACAGCTTGTCATAAAGACGTTTGCGGATATTCAGCACAGTCAGCTCGACACTGCGCTGGTATAAGTAAATGAACCAGGGAGAAATTATATTCTCCAGAAACAGGGCCGCGCCCAAAATAATAAAAGCTTCCACCATCAGGGACGTATCTCGGGACACGGCGAAATCAACCAAGTTATGTACGACCAAGCTGAAGGCGATCAGAAACAATGTCTGGGTGAGCGCCGTTACAGCAAGGCCAATCGCGTACTGGGTTTTGCGCTTGCGGTTCATAAACGTCAGCAAGTAGCCAAGTTCTTTCACTTGCGATAGCCTTCCGCCCTTTTTCATGTGTACGACACCTCCCTGCGTTCGGCAGACTCGGTAAATTCCTGGTAGTACGACTGGGCGTACATTCCCTTCCTCTCGAGCAATTGTTCATGAGTGCCCTTTTCGATAATATTTCCTTGTTCCATAACCCAGATTTCATCGGCGTTTTGTACCGTAGAAAGCCGGTGGGCAATAACCATGGTCGTTCTCTGCTTCATCAATACGCCCAGCGCTTCCTGAACCGCGCTTTCCGACTCCGGATCAAGAGCCGATGTGGGCTCGTCCAGCAGCAGTACGGGAGCATCCTTCAGAAAAGCCCGGGCCATTGCAATGCGCTGGCGTTGCCCACCGGACAAAAAGCCGCCGCGCTCTCCGACATACGTCTGGTAGCCACCCTCAAGCTGCATAATGAAAGAATGAGCCTGAGCGGCTTTGGCGGCTTCGATAATCTCGTCCATCGACGCTTCTTCACGCCCGTAGCCGATATTTTCGGCGATCGTACCGCTAAACAAATATGAATCTTGGGTTACCACGGAAAAATGCGACCGAAGCTGCTCTGGATTAGCGCCGTGGATCAGGCTTCCGAACACGCGGATCTCGCCCTGATCCTCCGGAAGTGGATAAAAGCCGCATACCAGCTTAAACACCGTGCTCTTCCCTCCGCCGCTCGCTCCGACAAGTGCAATCGTCTTGCCTTCCGGCACCGAGAAACTAACATTCCGCAGAATCGGAGAACTCTCTTCATACCCGAAGGTTACGTTCTGAAAATGGATGGGAGCGGCGCTCGCTTTTGGAAGCAAACGGCCATTCTCCGTTTCGGTCGGCTGCTCGACGATTTCGGAGACCCTTCTCAGGGCACCGGTCATTTCGAACGTGCGCGTGATGAGCTCGGGAATATGCTCCAGCGGCTCCAGACACAGATTAAGCAAGTACAGGAAGGCGATTAGTTCTCCCGCGCCTAGCTGCCCGTTGTAGATCAAATAGCTACCGTAACTGACGGCGAAAATGATCGGGCTGATCATTAGCGTAGAAAGCAGCGGGTTAACCCAGGCTTCCCGCTTTTTCACGGCCAGCTTTTTTTGAGCCGTCAGTTGCAGCAACACTTGGTAGGAGCGAGATAACATACCAGATAGCAGATAGCTTTTTACAATAGGCATCCCCCCAAGCGTATCCTGGAGGTTGATGTTCATTCGGCCCATGTTTGCCTGGGCTTCCTCCGTCAACTGTTCCAACTGCTTGCCGATCCATTGGGAAACCAGCAGTGCTACGGGAAATAACAACAGGCTGTACAGCATCAGCTCCCATTGGAGATACATCAAATAAGCGAAACAGCCGATAAATAATAACGGATGATAAAACCACTGGGCGAGGTCCCGAATCATAAATTGCTGGATGAGCTGCAGATCGTTGTTGATCCGCGACAACACGTCGCCGGAGTGCTGCTTTTCCAAATAGGGGACCGGGAGTTTGCCGATATGACGCATGACATGGTTGCGGATATCCTGCACCGCAGAGGCACTGCTTCGCTCCACACCAAAGCTCATGAAAAACTTCGCCGGCACACCGATCAAGATGACCACAAAGACCGTGTACACGATCTGCAGAACGATCGGCCCCGCCCCATTCTCGGCCTGTGTGGTCAGCTGCTCGACCAAACGTCCCGTCCATATCTCAATAACCGCGGCGGCAATTGCGGACAGGATACCGACGATCATCCAGCCTTTGTGACGGCTTACATAGGACATCAGCCAGCGGAACGCTTTCCAGGTGGCATAAGCGGTTCGGCGCTTGGAAGGCGCCGCTGTGCCTTGTTCTTGAACAGACATCTGCCGATCAGCTCCCATGCAGGACCCCGGCCTCCGCTTCGATCTGCCGCTTGATTTGCACTAAGATGTCACGGATGACAATGGCCGTTTCTTCCACACGCGCGAGTTCCAGTAATTCCTCGTGTGCGCCCTCCAGCCGGTAATCAGAATAAGCTTGCGTCGTTGCCCTCTGCCAGGACGGCAACTGGTGCTCCAGGCGGAACGCTTCGCTGTCCTTCGCAATCAGTTCGTAAATACGGGCAGTTATTGTGCCTGAATTAATAAGCTGCGCTTCGTACGTCAAGGTGGCTTTGATTTTCCGATGAACACGCTCCCGCACGAGTGGATTACTCATTAATTCCTTCTCTTCTTCGTCGAAATCCGCAAGCATTTCTTCAAGCTCTTTCTCAGACGTTTCATAAGGTGTGAGTGTGTCCTTAATCCACGAGTCCACCATGAGCAAGTCCGTTACGGAATACCCTCTTCTTTCCATCATTTTGGCTACTTCGAACGTCAGGTTGCCTCCGAAGCAGTAACCGAGCAGCACGTAAGGTCCTTCCGGCTGGATGCGAACAATCTCATCCACATAACGGTTCAGCATGGCCTCGTAATCGATGACATCGTCTATAAAATCAATGCCGTAAAGCACGAATCGGCCGTCTAGCCTGCTTGCAAGCTCTCGGTAACCGATGCCGAAGCCGCTGCCTGGAGGGAAGCAGAACACGTTCAGATCCCCTGTTTTATTCAGCTTAATGAAGGAATCTCCCCCTTTATCCAGGCCCAGATCCTCCTCTCCAAAAGCCATGGCTTCAACGGTTACATGATGGAATTGGCGATTCAGCGGTATCTCGATGCCCGTTTCATCGTAAACGGCTTGAACGAGCCTCATCAGACTTAAGGAATTGCCGCCCAGCTCAAAAAAGTTATCCTTTACGCCGACCTGTGGAATGCCAAGTGTATCCTGCCAGACACGGGCGATCTTCATCTCGAGCAGTGTTCTCGGCGCAACATATTCCGCTCCTACAGCCGCAGCTTCCTCCGGCACCGGCAGAGCTTTGCGGTCGATTTTTCCGTTAGCAGTCAGCGGCATCTGCGAAAGCTGCACAAGATGCGCAGGAATCATATACCCCGGAAGCTGCTGGGCGAGCTGCTCCTTGAGTTCATTCGCCGCCAGCTTTGTTTCCGCGACGTAATAAGCAACAAGTTGCTTATGGCCGTTCGCGTCGTCCCGGGCGAGTACCACCGCTTCTTCCACGCCCTCCACGTTCAAAAGCTGCGTCTCAATTTCGTCCAGCTCGATCCGGTATCCGCGGATTTTGACCTGGTGGTCAATTCGGCCGAGGTATTCGATGTTGCCGTCCGGCAGCCAAGTCGCCAAGTCGCCTGAGCGATACAGTTTTTCCCCATCCGCAAACGGGGAATCAACGAACTTCTCCGCCGTCAAATCCGGACGGTTCAGGTATCCTCTCGCAAGCCCTTCCCCGGCCACGTACATTTCGCCCGCTACGCCAATCGGCACAGGGCGGCGGTTTTCATCCAGGACATAAACCCTCAGTGTTGGGATTGGCTTGCCGATATTGCTCTTCGCCGCCTCCATTTCGACCCACGTAATTTCCTTATACGTCACGTGAACCGTCGTTTCGGTAATTCCGTACATATTGATCAGCTTTGTCTCCGGGTACTTCGTCTTGAAGCCCTTGAGCAAAAGCGGACTAAGCGCTTCGCCGCCGAAAATGACGTTGCGAATCCGCAGATCGTATGGATGATCCGCCAAGACCTTACGCAGCAGCTGGTAGAAATATGTTGGCGTCTGGTTCAAAATCGTGACATTTTCGCGGCTCAGCAGTGCCAGGAACTCGGCCGGATTTTTCGCCGTAAGCGGCGGTACGATAACCAGCTTTCCTCCATTTAGAAGCGCTCCGTACATCTCCCAGACGGAAAAATCGAAGCAGAACGAATGGAATAACGTCCACGTGTCGGACGGCCCAAAGTCGAACAGGTTCTTGTCGTTGAACAAAAGGCGCACAACGTTTTTATGCTCGATCAACGTGCCTTTGGGTTTGCCAGTCGTTCCCGATGTGTAGATGACATATGCCAGGTTCTCCGGACCGGAAATTGGCTCCAGATTCAAAGCGTCCAGCGCACCTTCCGAATCCGTCCCACTATCTCCCCAAACGAAATCATTTATTTCAAGGCGCATTCCTGCGAAGTCGGTCTTCTCATGCAAATGCTTTTGAATCAGCAATAACGGTGCACCCGAATCTTCGATCATGAAGCGGATGCGCTCCTCCGGGTAGTCGGGATCAACAGGCACGTAGGCTCCGCCCGCTTTGAGAATCCCCAGTATGCCGACAACCATATCGAGTGAGCGTTCGGCCAGAATCGCTACCAGCTGGTCCGCTGCGACTCCCGTCTCCCTCAGCCTGCGCGCAAGACGGTTGGATCGCTCGTTCAGCTCGCGGTAGGTCAGCTGCCGTTCGTTCATGACAACGGCCACGTTGTCCGGGTAAAGCTCCGCCTGTTCTTCAAACAAACCGTGAATCGTTTTCCCCCGCTCGAACCCGGTTTCGGTATCATTAAATCGATTCAGCAACGTCTCCCTCTCGTCCGGGGAAAGCACATCGGCTTGTCCAAGCTCCAGATCTGGCTGAAATACAAGCACGGACAGAAGCCGAACAAGGTGGTCGGCCGTCTGTTCCACAAATGCACGCTCGTATCGATTCCCGTCAAAGCTTATTTCTAGCTCGATAGAGTCGTTTTGGCGGTCGAATCGAAAATCCGTATCGGCCGCCACCCGGTTACCCAGCGGTTCAGGATGAATCGGGGCGAAGGATGCGACGGTGTTGACGACTGCGACTCCTTCCCCTGTATAGTCCAGATGGAGCGGCTCCACCATTTTCCGAAAAGGCAGATGCTGATGCTCCAGCGCCTCGCCGATGGAGGCTTTGATGCCCCCGAGCAGCGTTTTCAGCGTAGTCTGGCTGCTTACGGACGTTTTGATCACCAGGATGTCATGCGACGGCTGAGTCACGTCCGGGTCCGCGCTACAAGAAGGCATGCCGACCAGTACTTGATCCTGCCCTGTATATTTGAACAGCAGGCTTTTTACTCCTGCCAAAACAATCATGTACAAAGCCAGATCCGAACCATTGGCGAGGCGAATAATTCTCTCCGAGAGCTCACTCGGCAGGGTACGGTGAAGCAAAGCCGGCTCTGCCGCAGCTTCGCCGCCCGCAGATAATTTGGAGGATTGACTATAGGGAAGGAAGCTCAGGCTGTCTTCGTCGTCAAACTTGCTGCTCCAGTACCGTTCTTCCTTTTCAAATAAAGATTTCATTCGTACCTCCCCTAAAAATGAAGTGACCGCATGCCCCGGCGCAGGTCCGATAAAGCTTGCTTTCGGCCTGCGCGTTTACGGGCTTGATTTACGGACTTGCAAGTTGTTCGACGTCTTCCCTGGGATGCGCACCACTTTCGCTTGACGGCGGAGCGCGCTTGTAATATTAAAACGCGAATTCGATCGTATCGACGGCACTCTTTGCGCCTGCCGCCGGTTTATGACATTCAATCCGGCTTAGCTCAAGTTGTGGATTTTCCGCAATTTGAGAAAGTACCCGCAGGTAATCCTCGGTTAAGGTGCGGATCATCGTTTCTTTGAACAGTTTGGTGGCGTAGAAAAAGCCCCCGCTCAGCGCCCCTTCGTTTTCATACATAAACAACGTCAGATCAAACTTCGCTTCTTCCAGTTGGTCAAGCTCGTAATTCTTCAGGCTGACCCCTTCCAGTTCGGCGTCTCGTTCTTCGATATTTTGCAAGTCGAAAACGGCATCAAACAGTGGGAAGCGGCCAGGCTCCCGCTTCACATTCAAACGCTCCACGAGCTCCTCGAATGGATAATCCTGATTCTCAAAAGCTCCCAACGCCGCTTCCTTGACTTCATCAAGGTAGGACAAGAACGTTTTTTCGCCTGACGGACGATTTCGGAGCGCCAGTGTATTAACAAACATGCCGATGACCGGCTCCAAATCGGCGTTAGTTCTTCCCGCCACCGGGGTGCCCACGATTAAGTCTTCCTGCCCGCTGTACTTGGACAGCATCACGGTATATGCCGCAAGCAACACCATGTACAGCGTGCTTCCACGCTCGGCCGCCAATTCACGCAGCCGCGCAGAGAGAGAAGCTTCGACATCGAACTCCAGATGCGCACCTTCGTAGTTGCGAACTGTAGAACGTTCGTAGTCCATCGGCAGATCCCCCGTTGGCAGCTCGCCTTCAAAGGTTTGCAGCCAGTACGCTTCCTGCCTTCCGATCCGCTCTCGGTGGGCCTCCGACTGCTGCCAAACGGCATAATCCTTATATTGAATGCGTAGTGGCGGCAGTTCTTCCCCGGCGTAGAAACTCGAGAACTCATCCATCACAATCGCCATCGATACGCCGTCGGACACAATATGGTGCATATCGAAAAGGAGAATATACCGGTTCGGCTCCAGTTCGACGACTCCGGCGCGCAGCAGCGGCGGCTTGCCGAGATCAAACGGACGAACGAAGTTGCGGACGATCTGCTCAACTTGAGCTGCATCCTCTGTATCCGCTTGATGATGCTCAATAGCAAAATCGACCTGCGGGTAAATCCGCTGAACCGCTTCGCCCTTCACCATTTCAAAACCGGTGCGCAGCGATTCATGCCGTGTTATCAGTTTCCGCAATGCGGCTTCCAACCGGTCTAAATCAAACTTGCCTTCCACCTGCACCAGTTCCGGCATGTTGTAAAGTTGATCCGCTCCATCCAGCGTGTGCTGAATAAACAGCCGTTTCTGCGCGGAGGACAGAGGGTAGTACTCTCTCTCTTCCGCTTGAGGAATGGCCTCATGCTCCCGCCGTTCCATCCGGGCAATCGCATCGGCCATCGCCGCAATCGTGGAGTGACGGAATACGTCGCGCAGCGGGAGGTTGACGTTTAGTTCCTTAAATACCTTGCCCGCTAGTGTCGTCGCTCGCAGGGAGTGGCCGCCGATGTCGAAGAAGTTGTCGTAAACGCCAATCTCCTTCACAAGTCCCAGCACCTCCTGCCAAATCACCGCCAGCTTCATTTCCAGCTCATTGCGCGGTGCGACATACTCCGTTCCACTTCCCGCTTCCCCTTCCGGCGCTGGCAGCGCCTTCCGGTCCATCTTTCCGTTCGGCGTCAGAGGCAAGCGCTCCAGCTCCACGAAGTACGACGGGATCATGTAACCCGGCAGATCCTGTGCCAGCGCACTGCGCAGATCGTTCACCAACAGCTCCGCACTGGTATCCGGTGTGTAATACGCACACAGCGCCTTCTGACCGTTCGCATCACTTCGAACCAGCACTACCGCTTCACGCACGCCTTCCACCCGCAGCAGCTGCGACTCAATCTCACCCGTCTCGATCCGGTAACCCCGGATTTTTGCCTGGTTGTCGATCCGGCCGATGAAGTCCACGTTGCCGTCTTCCATCCACCGCGCCAAATCTCCCGTGCGATACATCCGCTCACCAGCGGTGAAAGGACTGTCTACAAACTTCTCTTCCGTCAGCTCTGGACGGTTCAAGTACCCGCGCGCCACGCCGACTCCGCCGATAACCAGTTCACCCAGCACGCCGACTGGCACAGGGTTCAGATGTGCATCCACGATGTAGAATTTCGCATTCAGCCACGCTTTGCCAATCGGCACATGGCCTTTCTGCGGCAGTTTCGCCAACTGCTCGTCATAAAAGCTGGAGTCGATTGCTGCTTCCGTCACGCCGTAGGCGTTAATGATGCGGAACAACGAGCCGAAACGTTCCTGCAAGGTCCGGTAATCCGCCACGCTGCAACTATCCGAGCTTGTGATCAACAGCTCCATCCCGCTTATATCCAGCCCCTGTTCGTGCACATATTCCATAAACGGTACGATCAGTGCCGGCGTCGATTCAAAGATGGTGATCCGCTCCCGCTCCATCCAGTGGTGCAGACGAGACGGATCAATCCGGTCCTCCTTAGGCACAATCACCATCGTGCCTCCGTTATACAGCGTCCGCGCGATATCACCCACGAACACGTCAAACGAGAAGCTAGCGAGTTGCAACAGCCTTACCGGGAACTGATCCAATCGGTATTCCCGTCGGTAGCCCGCTGCCGTGTTCACCAGACTACGATGCTCGATCATTACACCCTTCGGCTTACCCGTCGTACCTGACGTGTAGATCACGTAGGCCAAATCCTCTGGACGAGCTTCATGGAAGCTGTCCAAGCCAGCAACCTTCAGATGACTCGGATCATCGCTGTTCACAGCACCCGTCAGCTCGCCGGAGGAGCCTTGTCCGAAGTCCATTGGTGCATTCGCTCGGTCTTCGCTGTATGACGTTTCGTCATCGAGATACAGTACCGTCTCCAGTGCTAGTTCCTCTTCGCCGAGCCAGGATTCGGCACGCTCTCGCAGCGGCGTTTGTGTCAGCAGTACCTTCGCTCCGCTGTCTTCGAGCATAAACCGCACCCGGTCCGCCGGATAATCCGGGTCGAGCGGTACATAGGCCCCGCCCGCTTTCCAGACGGCCAGTACGGCTACCAGCAACTCCACCGAACGCTCGGCGAGAATGCCAACGATTGACTCCCGGCCGATGCCGCTTGTGCGTAGCATAGCCGCCAAGCGGTTCGCTCGCTCGTTCAGCTCCACATATGTTAGGCGGTTATTCTCGTACACGACAGCTTCCGCTTCCGGTGTGCGTTCCGCCTGTTCCTCGAACAGCTGGTGGAACGCCGCCACAGGAGCCGGTTCTAGCTGCGCTGGATTAAACGCACCGAGAACTTGTTCTTTTTCCTCTGCAGTCAGCAAGTTCAGCTCGGCAATCTTCGCATCTGGACGGTTTACAATTGTCACGAGCAGCTGCTCATAATGTTTTGCCAGCCGTTCAATCGTCTCCCTTTTGTAAAGAGCCGTCGCATATTCAAAGCTGTAATCCAACCCGCCGTTCTCCTCGCCCACATCCAAGCTGATATCAAACTTCGCAGTATCCAGTACGCTCGGATAAGGAATCAGGCGAAGCCCTTCCAGCTCAAATTGTTCGTTCTCCGTATTTTGCATCGTAAACATCGTATCAAAGAGCGGATTACGGCTTAAATCACGGGTGACTTGCACCTTGTCCACCAATTGTTCAAACGGATAGTTCTGATGCTCAAAGGCATGCAGAGTTGTTTCTTTGACTTCGTTCAGATATGACAGGAATGTTTTTTCCGAAGACGGATAACTGCGAATCGCCAGCGTGTTTAGGAAAATCCCGATCAACGGCTGCACATCTCCATGATTCCTTCCGGCAATTGGCGTACCAACGATCACGTCTTCCTGACCTGAATATTTGTGCAGAAGCACGTTATACGCCGCAAGCAGCACCATAAACAGCGTCGTGCCCGTTTCCGAAGCCAGCTGTTTCAGGCCGTCGGTTTTTGAAGCGTCAAAGAAAAACTCCAGCGTTTGACCCTCATAGCTCTGTACAGCCGGACGTGGATAGTCAGTCGGCATTTCCAGCACTGGAAGCTCGCCCTGGAACATGTCCAGCCAATACGCCCCCTGATGCTGAAGCCGTTCCTGCTGCTCCTGCGAATGCTGCCAAACGGTGTAGTCTTTGTACTGAATGCACAGCGGCTCCAATGGCTCTCCACCATACAAGCGCACGAATTCTTCAACAAAGATTTCCATCGAAACGCCGTCAGAAATAATATGATGCATGTCGTACATCAAAATATGGCGTTCCGGAGCCAGCTCAACAAGGCCTACCCTCAGCAGCGGTGGCTTAGCCAAGTCAAACGGACGGACGAAACCGTGAACCACCGCTTCGACCTCTTGCTCATCCGCTTGATAGAACTCCACCGCAAAATTCACATCCTGGTAAACTCGCTGTGATGCTTCGCCATCCACCATTTCGAACCCTGTGCGCAACATTTCATGCCGCGCCACGAGCTTACGGAACGTTTCTTCAAACCTTGCCCGGTCCAAAGCACCCTCCAGCAGCATCGCTTCCGGCATGTTGTAGCTAAGCTCCGTACCTTCCAGCTGGTTCAGGATAAAGAGACGTTTTTGAGCAAAAGATTGCGGGTATACCTCTCGGTCATCCGCCACCGGAATAGCAACGAATGTCTGCTCATCCAGCCGGTAAATGACGGCCGCCATGCTCTCGATCGTGGAATGGCGGAACACGTCGCGCAGCGGCAAATCCACGTTCATTTCTTTATGAATCTTGCTGACCAACGTTGTCGCCCGCAAGGAATGGCCGCCGATGTCGAAGAAGTTATCGTGAACACCAATCTCCTTCGCAAGCCCCAGCACTTCCTGCCAAATTACCGCCAGCTTCATTTCCAGCTCATTCCGCGGTGCGACATACTCCGTTCCACTTCCCGCTTCTCCTTCCGGCGCTGGCAGCGCCTTCCGGTCTATTTTCCCGTTCGGTGTCAGAGGCAGACTCTCCAGCTCCACGAAGTACGACGGAATCATGTAACCCGGCAGCTCCTGCGCCAGCGCACTGCGCAGATCGTTCACTAACAGCTCCGCACCGGTATCTGGTGTGTAATACGCACACAGCGCCTTCTGCCCGTTCGCATCACTTCGAACCAGCACCACCGCTTCGCGCACATCTTCCACCCGCAACAGCTGCGACTCGATCTCACCTGTCTCGATCCGGTAACCCCGGATTTTTGCCTGGTTATCGATCCGCCCGATGAAGTCCACGTTGCCGTCCTCCATCCACCGCGCCAAGTCTCCCGTGCGGTACAGCCGTTCGCCCGCGACAAACGGGCTGTCTACAAACTTCTCTTCCGTCAGCTCTGGACGGTTCAAGTACCCACGTGCTACCCCAACGCCGCCGATGACCAGCTCGCCCAGCACGCCGACTGGCACAGGGTTCAGATGCGCATCCACAATGTAGAGTTTCGCATTCAGCCACGCTTTGCCAATCGGCACATGGCCTGTCTGCGGCAGTTTCGCCAACTGCTCGTCATAAAAGCTGGAGTCGATTGCTGCTTCCGTCACGCCGTAGGCGTTAATGATGCGGAACAACGAGCCGAAACGTTCCTGCAAGGTCCGGTAATCCGCCACGCTGCAACTATCCGAGCTTGTGATCAACAGCTCCATCCCGCTTATATCCAGCCCCTGTTCGTGCACATATTCCATAAACGGTACGATCAGTGCTGGTGTTGATTCAAAGATCGTCACTTGCTCCCGCTCTATCCAGTGATGCAGACGAGACGGATCGATCCGGTCGTCCTTCGGTACAATGACCATGGTACCGCCGTTGTACAACGTCCGTGCGATATCGCCCACGAACACGTCAAACGAGAAGCTGGCGAGTTGCAGTAGCCGAACTGGGAACTGATCCAACCGGTATTCCCGCCGGTAGCCCGCCGCCGTGTTCACCAGGCTGCGGTGCTCAATCATTACACCCTTCGGCTTGCCCGTCGTGCCCGATGTGTAGATGACATACGCCAAATCCTCAGGACGGGCTTCATGGAAACTGTCCATACCGACAACATCAACATCAGTTGGATGACTTTCGCCACCACCGTTCACAGCACCCGTCAGCTCGCCGGAGACTTTACCGGAAACCATGCTGGAGTCAAGCGGTGCATTCTCCCGGTCTTCGCTGTATGACGTTTCGTCGTCGAGATATAGCACCGTCGCCAGTGCCAGTTCCTCTTCGCTGAGCCAGGCTTCAGCACGCTCTCGCAGCGGCGTTTGCGTCAATAGCACCTTCGCTCCGCTGTCTTCAAGCATGAACCGCACGCGGTCTGCAGGATAATCAGGATCGAGCGGTACATACGCCCCTCCCGCTTTCCAGACGGCCAGCACGGCCACCAGCAGGTCCACCGAACGCTCGGCGAGAATGCCAACAATCTCCTCACGGCCGATTCCACTTGCGCGCAGCGTTGCCGACAGGCGGTTCGCCCGCTCATTCAGCTCCGTGTAGGTCAGCCGATCGTTTTCGTACACGACAGCTTCAGCTTCCGGAGTGCTCTCCGCCTGTTTCTCAAACAGCCGGTGGAACGTAGCCGCAGGAGCCGCTTCTAGCTGCGCTGGATTAAACGCACTGAGAACTTGTTCTTCTTCCTCTGCCGTCAGCAAGTCCAGCTCGGCAATCTTCGCATCTGGACGGCTTACGATCGCCGCAAGCAAATGTCCAAAATGAATCGACAGCCGCCGGATCGTGCTTTCTTTATAAAGAGCCGTTGCGAATTCAAAGTTGCACTCCAGCCCGCCATTTTCTTCCGTAACATCCACACTCAGGTCGAACTTGGCCATACCATATTCGCTAGGGTACGGGGACAATTTCAGCCCTTCCAGCTCAAACTCTGACTCCTCCAGGTTTTGCAGGGAGAACATCGTGTCAAACAGCGGGTTGCGGCTCAAATCCCGGCTAACCTGCACTTTATCGACGAGTTCTTCGAACGGATAATTCTGATGCTCGTAAGCGTCTAAGGTCGTTTCTTTCACTTCTTCCAAATACGACAGGAAGGTCTTCTCCGAAGCTGGATAATTGCGGATCGCCAGCGTGTTGACGAACATTCCAATCAAAGGCTGCATGTCGCCGTGCGTTCTGCCCGCAATTGACGTGCCAACGATCAAATCATCCTGACCTGTGTATTTATGCAAAAGCACGGTATATGCGGCAAGCAGCACCATATATAGCGTCGCTCCTCTTTGAGCGGCCAGCTGCTTCAAGCCTTCGTTCGTTGCCTCATCCACGAAGGACGTCAGCGTATGTCCCTCATAGCTCTGTACAGCAGGACGCGGATAGTCCGTTGGCATTTCCAGAACCGGCAGCTCGCCCTGGTAACGGTCCAGCCAGTAAGCTTCCTCACGTTTCAATTGCACTTTTTGCTCGTCCGATTGCTGCCATACCGCATAGTCCTTGTACTGAATGTGCAAAGGCTCTAATGACTCACCGCCATACAGACGAACGAGTTCCTCAACGAACACATCCATCGAAACCCCGTCGGAGATGATATGATGCATGTCAAACATCAGTAAATAACGATCGGCTGCCAGTTCTACGAGCTCGGCACGCAGCAACGGTGGCTTCGCCAAGTCGAAAGGTCGGATAAAAGCCTGCACGACTGCAGACGCTTCTTCCTCGTTCGCATGACGGCACTCGACGGCAAAATCAACGCTTTCGTAAATACGCTGTACCGCTTCGCCTTGCACGACCTCAAATCCGGTTCGCAACGTTTCATGACGTTTGATCAATCCGCGGAAAGCTTTCTCCAGCAGGCTATGGTCAATCGATCCTTCGAGCAACAGCACTCCCGGCATGTTATAGCTCTGATCGGCTC
Organism: Paenibacillus sp. CF095; assembly: GCF_900101225.1. Taxonomy (NCBI): domain Bacteria; kingdom Bacillati; phylum Bacillota; class Bacilli; order Caryophanales; family Paenibacillaceae; genus Paenibacillus; species Paenibacillus sp. CF095. The sequence goes on along the minus strand of NZ_FMZN01000006.1, from coordinate 23,888 downwards.
CTTCCAGCTGATTCAGGATAAACAGCCGCTTCTGAGCTGAGGAAAGTGGATAATACGCTCTTTCGTCTGCCAGTGGAATCGACGAGAACAACTGCTCTTCAATCCGGGAGAGGGCGAGAGCCATCTCTTCGATCGTTGAGTAACGGAATACGTCGCGCAGAGGCAGCTCGACGTTCAACTCCTGATGCACCTTACTCACCAGTGTCGTTGCCCGCAGGGAATGGCCGCCCAAGTCAAAGAAGTTGTCATGAACTCCGATGTGTTCCAATCCGAGCACGTTTTTCCATATTTCAGCCAAGCTCACTTCCAACGGAGTCCGAGGCGGAGTACGTCCTTCGCCCGGCTGCAAGCTATCCTCAGGTGCCGGGAGGGAGCGGCGGTCAACTTTGCCGTTCGTTGTCAGCGGGAGCCGCTCCAACTGGATCAGGTAAGCCGGGATCATATAGGCAGGCAGTTCCTGGGAAAGCACGCTCTTCAGCTCGGCCGCCGGAAGATCACGATCCGCTTCATAATAGGCGCAAAGCTGCTTCTCTCCGGAGGTGTTTTCCCGCGCGAATACCGTCGTTTTCCGAATTCCCTCCACTTTCTGAAGCTGAGCTTCGATCTCGCCCAGCTCAATACGGAAGCCGCGGACTTTCACTTGATCATCCGTCCGCCCCACGTATTCAATCGTGCCGTCCGGTAGCCATTTTGCCAAATCCCCTGTCCGGTACATGCACTCTCCCGGCACAAACGGATGTTCCACAAATTTCTCCGCCGTCAGCTCCGGCCGGTTATTGTAGCCCCCTACCAAGCCTTCTCCGCCGACGCAAAGCTCCCCGGCCACGCCGATCGGCAGAAGTTTATTCTGGCTGTCGACGATATACACCGTCGTATTGCTGATCGGCCGTCCGATGGGTACGGTAACCGCCGACTCATCGACAAAGTCGACTGGAAGATACGTGGTATAAACCGTGCTTTCCGATGGGCCGTACAGGTGGTTGAGCCTGCCAGGTCCGATATGAGCGAGCGCTTTACGCACATGGCCAACCGACACGCGCTCTCCTCCGAACAAAATCGCCCGGACATCCCGCAGGCAGTCGACGTTCACATCCACAAGGACGTTGAAGAAAGCCGTCGTAATCAGCATGACCGAGATTCGCTCGCGCTGGATAAGATCCGCCAGCTGGCCGATTTCCAGCAAAGTCTCGTGGGGAACCAGCACCAGCCGTGCCCCGTTGGTCAAAGCGCCGAAAATATCAAAAATCGCTCCGTCGAACGAATAGCTTGAAAGCTGGAGTACATGATCCCGCTCAGTGATATCGATATAATTCGTATTTCGCACGATCCGCACGATATTGCGGTGCGAAACAAGGTTGCCTTTTGGCTTGCCCGTCGTGCCTGACGTATAGATGATGCAAGCCAGATCTGTCGCTTCGTTGCCCGGATTTAGATTTGTGCGGTCCTCGTGATAGAAGGACTCGTCATCCAGGAAAATCACGGAGTCCGAACCCGCCAGACGCTCGCGCAATCGGCTTTGCGTCAGCATGACCTGCGCACCCGAATCCTCGATCAAGAAACGGATACGCTCCTCGGGATATTCCGGGTCAATCGGTACGTAAGCCGAACCGGCTTTGTGTGCCGCCAGCATACCCACCACCATTTCAATGGAACGCTCAGCCATAATGGCGACCAAACGACCTTTGGATATCCCGTGGCTACGCAAGGTACGAGCAAGGCGGTTAACGCGTTCGTTCAGCTCGCGGTAGGTCAGCTCTTGCCCATTCAAGGAGATGGCAGCTGCATCCGGGATGCGCTCCGCCTGCTCTTCGAACAATTGAATGAGCGTTTTCCCGCGTGGAAATTCCGTGGTGGTGTCATTAAAACGTCCAAGAAGGTCAGCCTTTTCCGCCTCCGTCACAAGTTCCAGCTCGCCCACGGTAATTTCCGGGTTATCCACCACCTGTTCCAGCAAATGAACGAGATGCCCCTTGAGCCGCTCAATACTATCTTTATCAAACACTTCGGCGTTAAAGTCGAACCGAATTTCAATCTCGTCTCCCGGCACCACGGTGACGTTGAAGTTATAGTTTGTCTGCTCCTCCATCTGAACATCAGCGATCGTCAGGTCGCCGTGCTGCTGGTCCCCCGCCTGCTCCATCTGCTCGTCCACCGGATAGTTCTCAAAAGCGATGATATGGTTGATCAGGTTCTGCTTTTGCACGCTGCGGGCCTGAATTTCATACAGCGGATAGTAATCATAACGCCCGGACTCCAGCGCCCGCTCTTGAAGCTTCGCCATCAGGTCGGCGAACACGGTGTCCGCTTCGCTCGTGACCCGGACCGGCACCGTATTGATGAACAACCCGATCATGGACTCAATGCCCGGGATTTCCGCCGGTCTTCCGGCCACGACGCTGCCAAATACGGCATCGTTTGTTCCATTATATTTTTGCAGCATCACGCCCCAGATAGCTTGCAACAGTGTATTGACCGTAACCAGGCGCTGTTTCGCCACCCGGTCCATCCGCTCGCTCAAGTCCTTGCCCAGCTCGGCGGTGACGTGATCAGCCGTAAATCTGCCGTTGGGCGCCAGTTCCTTTTGTCCCGGGAGTACGGTTTGCCCTTCATAACCTGCCAGGAATCCCTTCCAATAGGCTGATGCCGTCTGATCGTCCTGTTTCTCCAACCATTCGATATAGGCCCCATAATCCGATCCCTTATCTCCCGCTGACTGCTCGCCGGATGTCAAGGCCGAGTATGCCTCAAACAGCTCCTGTGTCAGCTGAGCCAGGCACCAGCCATCCATCAAAATATGTTGGAAACTCCACAGTACATGATAGCTTTGCTCTTCGGTGCGCAGGATCGTGAACCGAACGAGCGCGTCATGTTCCATGTCGAAGCCGCGAAGCTTGTCCTCCTCGGCCTTTTTATCCAAGTAAGCTTGTTTCTCGTCCACCTGCAAATGAAGCAGCTCTTCATATTCAAAACCCACCGGCTTGTCGCGGTGTATGATTTGCAACGGCTCGCCCGCCGGTCCTTTCACAAAATTCGCCCGCAGCACCAGATGACGTTTCGCAAGCTCCATCCAACTCCTCTCAAAAAGCTTGACGTCGAGCGCTCCCCGCATCGTAAACCGCGTCTGCTCAAAGTAAGCTGACGTTTGCCGGTCAAGCGCGCTGTGGAACCACATTCCCTTCTGCATCGGCGTAAGTGAGTAAATATTTTCGATTTCCGAGAGATGGCCCGAGCGCTGGGCGATTTGCTCCAATTCTGCAATGGTCAAGCCTTTAAATTGAACGTCGCTAGGCGTCAATTCAGTGTTTTCTTTGCCTGCACAGTGGATAATGAGGTCTCGGAGACTGTGCTCAAGTTGCTGAGCGAGGGCTTCCATCGTTTCCTTGCGATACTGTTTCTGGCTGTAGCTGAGATCGAGCGATAAAGCGCCGTCCAGCACCATACCGTTGATATCCAGCACAAAGCTGCGGGCCTGCCGGTCGCTAGCCGGGCTGCCGCTGGAATAAGAAGATATGCCGATCTCGTCTTGGTTGACATCATCGTCGAACTGACCGAGGTAGTTAAAATTAATTTCCGGCTCTGCGCTCCAAACCAATCCATCCTCCGATTTCGAGAGATAGCGACATATACCGTACCCAAGCCCCTTGTTCGGAATGCGACGCAAGTTTTCCTTGACCTGTTTAATCTGATATGCCAAATCTCGGTCGGTTTCCGGCTCCAGTACGACCGGAAACTTGGTCGTAAACCAGCCAACTGTACGCGTGATGTCGATATCCGTTCCGATCGATTCACGTCCGTGTCCTTCGAGATTGATCCGCACCCGTTCGTGCCCCGTCCATTTGTGTAAGGCTATTCCGAGCGCCGTTACCAAAATATCATTCATTTCGGTGTTGTAGGCACGGTGAACCCGCTTCAGTAGCAGCTCCGTTTCTTCAGGAGATAAACGGACAAACAGCGATTCGCTGTCATACTGCGTCGTAACGTCCGCCTCCATATCCTTCGGCACGGCCAGAACCTCCATTTGTTCCACGGCCTGCCAATAGGCCCGTTCCTTCGCTATCTCCGGACTTTGCGCGTAAGCAGCCAGCTGCTCGGACCAAGTGCGGTACGCATCTGTTTTCGCCGGGAAACGAATTTCCTCGCTTTTTCCAGTCTTCTCGTAACCTAGAGCGAAATCCTCCATCAAAATGCGCCAAGACACGCCGTCTACCACAGCATGATGAACCGCGAGCAGCAAATGATCTCCGTCCTCGCACTGGAACAGTCCCGCCTTCATGAGGGGCCCGTTCTCCAGATCGATGCCTGCTTGAATGCCCGTTGCCTTCGCTTCCACAACCTGCGTGGGATTCTCCGCATCCTTAAAGTCGAACACGTCCAGCGTGAACAGCCCACCATCCTGAATCGCTCGGGTTAACGCACTAAACCCTTGTTCCGTCTTGCAGAACACCATGCGCAAGGCATCATGATGCTCGGCCAGCTTTTGCAGCACCTGATACACTGTCTCTTCGTTGAAGCGTTCCTTCCGATAAAACATCACCGACTGGTTGAAATGATGCGGGTCCGCAAAGGAACTCTCGAAAAACCAATGCTGAATCGGTGTCAAAGCCGTTTCACCCGTTATTTCGCCTTGATCGATGGTACGTCTGATCGGTTTCACATGCAGGCTGAGCTGTGAAATCGTCGGATATTTGAATAAATCCCGGATTTCCAGCTTGTACCCGGCTTGATGAAGCCGCGAAGATACTTGAATGGACTTGATCGAGTCTCCGCCGAGCTCAAAGAAATGATCCGTTACCCCAACACGATCGGCGTTCAATACCGCCTGCCACACAGCAGCAAGCGTTCGCTCAGTTTCATTGCGGGGAGCTACGTAAGCGCCACCGGTCAGTGCGTTGCCTTCCGGGGCAGGCAAAGCCTTACGATCGATTTTGTCGTTCGGCGTGAGCGGCATCCGCGGTAGCTGAACAAAATGCGCCGGAATCATGTAATTCGGCAATTTTTGCGCCAGCGCGCTTCTCAGCTCGCCGAGCGTAAGAGGGAGGCTCGCGACCAGGTAAGCGCACAGTTCTTGCCCACTTTTGCCTTCCCGCGCGATCACAATCGTCTCCTGCACCGAGTCGATCTTCAGAAGTTGCTCTTCAATCTCACCGACCTCGATTCGGAATCCACGGATTTTCACCTGATGGTCGATCCGGCCCAAGTACTCCATATTACCGTCCGGCAGCCAGCGGGCGAGATCTCCTGTCCGGTATAGGCGTTCTCCCGGCGCAAACGGATGTTCCACGAACTTCTCTGCCGTCAGCTCCGGTTGGTTCAGGTAACCTCTCGCAAGCCCCACGCCTGCCACGCACAGCTCACCGTCCACTCCCGGAGGCACAAGTTGCAGGTGGGCATCCAAAATAAAAATCTGATGATTAGCCAGCGGGCGCCCAATCGGAATAACTCTGCGCTCCGGCTGCTGCTCATCCGCATCCCAAAGCGTCGTAACAATCGAAGCCTCGGTAGGGCCGTAAGCATTGAAATAGTGAACCTTCGCTTTCCACTGCTGCACGAATTCGGCTGATACCGCCGAACCTCCCGTTACAAGCTTTGTTAAGCTGGGAAGACGATCTGGGTTCAAATGAGCGCTGTACGTCGGAGGCAAAATCGCCGCCGTAATCGCATGCTCGTTCATATAACTCTCGAACAGACGAGTGTCGAGAATTGTCTCTGCCGTCGGGATGTACAAAGCCGCGCCAAAATAGAGTGCTTTGAAAACTTCCCAGCAGGATGCGTCGAAGGACAAGCTCGCAAATTGAACGATCCGGTCTTGCTCCGTGATGCCCAGCCTGTCTGCGAACATCAGCTTCAAGCTGACCAAACCACGATGCTCCAGCATGACCCCTTTGGGTTTGCCCGTTGTACCTGACGTATAAATGACATAAGCAAGATCGTTTGGACCGCTGGCCGCCTCCAGGTTGGAACCATCGTCGCTATAGAATTGCTTGTCATCTAGCGCCAATACGGTCCCTTCGAACGGGACTTGCTGTAACAGCTCTCTTTGAGTCAGCAGCAGCTGCGCGTTTGAGTTCTCAAGAATGTAGCGGATACGTTCTTCCGGGTACTCCGGGTCGATCGGCACGTAGGCACCACCAGCTTTCAGAACCGCCAGAATGCCAATGACCGTCTCCAGCGATCTCCTGACCATCAAGCCTACCAACTGATTAGGCAGCACGCCGACCGATCGTAGCGTACGCGCCAGCTGGTTCGCCCGTTCGTTCAGCTCTGCATATGAAAGCTGCTGCCCCTCAAAAACAACCGCCGTCGCCTCGGGCACACGCTTCGCTTGCTCCTCCACAAGCTGATGAATCGTCTGATCACGAGGATAGTCCTTCTCGGTATCGTTAAAGCTTTGCAGTAATTGAAATTTTTCGTCCTCCGACAGCATGTCCGCTCGCACGATGTCCAGCTCCAGCTCATGAAGCCCCACGGACAGCAGGCGATTCAGATGGCCAACGACCCGATTCATGAACTCGGAGTCATATAAGTGCTCGTTATATGACAGCGCTAGCTGTATCGTCCCGCCGGTTAAACTGAATTCAAAGGAACAGTCTGTGACCACGTTTTGCCCAATTTCGTCCAGATGCAACTCCTTAAGGGATACTAGCGTATGGACGAAGGGTATCCCTTCTGCATATTGCAGATCCAGCTTCTCCGTCATTTTCAAGAACGGAATATGTTGATGCTGAATGGCTTCCGGCAAGGAAGTCCTCAGTTCGCTCAGCAGCGTTTTAAAAGTTGCCCCCACCGAAAGCGAGTTTTTCAAAATGACCGTATGATTAACGGATCGACGCGTCTCCGCCTTTTTCCGCACAACTGGCATGCCGACCAGAATGTCTGAAACTCCTGTATATTTATGCAAGAGTGCCTGAACACCAGCGAGCAAAATCATAAAAGCAGCCAGCGGAGCACCCTTGCTCATTTGAAGGACGCGCTGCGCCGCTTCCTCCGAAAGCGAACCGCCAACGGTTTTGACATTGGGCACCCGGGAGTTTGGAGCTTTGCTGTAAGGCAACCGCGTCAAGGTATAATCGTCACTACCGAATTTTTCGTTCCAAAACAACGTTTCTTTTTCAAAAGCCATCTGGATCGTTCCCCTCTCTTCATCGGTAAAAGCAATCCGGCGGAGCATATGCCAAAGCAACGCTCCAGCCTCGCTCATCTCCTTTTCAAACATCTGACAACAATATCAATGGCTTGCGCCATGTCACTGCTTGGATTGCCCAGTTGATCGCATGCGGCAATCCTCTGCCTAGCAGCTGTGCCCCTCGGCTCCCATGCGTAAAGGACAACAACAAGCATCGTTCTACGCAAGAGATGCGGCTGCTTCGGACTCCTCTGCTTCAATATGATTGCTGCGGACGAGCCACCCGAAGACGGGATTTGGTTTAACATGGGGTTCGGAACTGGATTTGGGGATAAACGACAAGGAATGTTCCTCCTGTCGATGTAAGGCTTGCCGCAGGGTTCCGGCCGTCCAGCAGGAAGTCGACCGTAATTCCTAATTTGGCACCCGAGCTGCCTTTGACGAAGCCTATGTTTAAGGGGTATTGATACACTCTATGTACGATTTGCTTATTCCCCCACAGCCCTGGTGTGGATAAGTAAAGATTCGGCTGCGGGGTAGTGAGCTTTTCCTGACGATTAAATTTAACGAGGGTACTGCATGAGACTCAAGGAATGCTCCGTATGACATGAACGGGACTGCCCTTGGATTGGCGGAGAAGTCCATGTTGATTGACGTTACCGCAGGTAGCATGAGGAGAAAGTCTTCCACTGAGGTGAAAGCGCTACCTTAACATCAAGTCCGCACGCCCTCCGGAAGGTACTTTCGTGCCTCTTGCCGGGGGCGGCCAACGGCTTGGCCAAGCTTAGGTCGTAACTAGCAAATCCTTGGTCTCCTGAGAGATCACCTGCTGCATACTGGACTTTATAATGTCGCAGCCGGCAGCCAGATGCTCCATCGAGACGGTCAGCGGAGGCATGATCTTCAGCACACAGTCTCCTCTGCCGGCTCTTTCAATGATGAGCCCGTTGTCGAAGCTGATATCCGTCACCCGCTTCGCCCCGGCTTCATCCATGAACCCCGAGACGTCAATGCCCCAGATCAGGCCGAGTCCGCGGATGGCGATGGACGGATGCAGAGGCTTGATTTCTTGATCAAGGAACGAGCGTACAAACTCTTCCTTCTGTTTCACCTGAGCTTCCAATTCGGTTCTGTCCCGGAACTCGAGAGCAGCCTTCGCGGCCACAAAAGCCAACTGGTTGCCGCGGAAGGTGCCGTTGTGCTCGCCCGGCGTCCAGATATCCAGTTCGGGCTTCAGCAGCAGCAGGGACATTGGCAGGCCGTACCCGCTGATCGACTTCGACAGGGTAATGAGATCCGGCTCGATCCCCGCACGTTCGAAGGAGAAGAATTCGCCTGTCCGGCCGCATCCTACTTGAATCTCGTCTGTAATGAGCAGAATATCGTGTCTGCGGCAAAGCTGCTGCAGCTCGCGTAGCCACTGCGCGTCGACAACGTGAATTCCGCCTTCGGCTTGTACCGTTTCAAGCAGGATCGCGGCCGGCTTGTCGATTCCGGAGTGCGAATCAGTCAGGATATTCTCGATATAGCCGAGCGTATCCATTTCTGCGAAAGCCCCGCTCGGGTGCGGCATGAACGTAACTCCGTCCAGAGGAAGCCCCGCCCCTTCTCTCATAGACTTGGAGCTTGTCGCCGATAGACTGCCGAGCGACATGCCGTGGAAGCCACCCATGAATGCGAATATTCCACTTCTCTTCTTCGCCTTGCGTGCGAGCTTCAGGGCCGCTTCCACCGCATTCGTCCCTGTTGGACCACAGAATTGAAGCTTGTAATTCAGCTTCTTCGGCTCCAGGATCCGCTCCGAGAAGCTCTGGATGAATTCACGCTTGGCCATTGTATACATATCCAGACCGTGCATAATCCGGTCGGAGGTCAAGTAATCGAGAACCCGGTCTTTAATATAATCGTTGTTATGGCCGTAATTGAGTGCCCCGGCACCTGCAAAGAAATCAATATATGCTCTTCCGTCCTCAGAATATAAAAGGTCTCCCTTGGCCCGGTCGAATACCACCGGAAAGCTTCTGCAGTAAGATCTTACGTTGGATTCCAGCTTTTCAAAAATGCTCACTCACTTCATCCTCCATCGGAATTGGGATAAGGTTGGCTCCATCTTTCTGAACCTTCCTTTCTGAACCTTCTGACGTCATGGAGCAACATATTCTAGGCTGTCATTTTCCACAATTGTTGGTCCCCGCATGCCGGCTTGTTGGTTAGCCAGTATACTGGTCTCTCGCACACAGCTTGGATGGGTATAAAAAACCCTACAATTCCATTTATTAGAATAATAGGGAATAAGACCTAGGTTGAATTATATCAAAATTTACAAGAATGTATAGTGATTTTTTTGTTAAATATAGTCATTATATTGTTAAATTTGGTTCGTAAAACATAATGTGTTAACATTTTTCGTTAAAAAAAGTGAATGGAGAAGAAACGTTAGGAATGATTTGACATCAATCGAGGAATTAGACGAGTGTTGACATTCAGCCATTGAACAGGTAAATTTGGTACATATTACCTTAAAATATTCTTTGCCGGTGTTCCGATTCCTTGCACTTTGTAATAACTTAACATGATTACCTGACCAATTTCTGAAAGCCTGGTTGGAAACTGGCCACAGCGTCCGCACGGATGGCAGCCGACATAGTTGTGTATCACGCCTTCTTCTCTGCTCCTCCTCATCAAACCGTGCGTGAGGTTTTCCCTTATACGCTATCCGATGTCCTTCACTCATTTACATACAGATTACAATAGCGTTCTGAATCCAAGTTGAACGGACAATGATTTCACTTCGCGCATAGGCTCCTTCATCGTGCGCATTGTTGCTTCTTGGCATACCATTTTGTGAGTCGCTGAAGGATGTACCAGTCACGTTTAATCACCTTTCTTTATTATTCAAATGATCTCATATGCCCGATCTGCATCCTGCTTGAGGATATATTGGCACTTACGAGTTGCGAATGTTGATGACTCTCTTTAAGAAGTTGATTACATTCGTGCACGAAGAATATTTCAAATGTGAGAATTACAAAAGATACTCTTCCTAAGGTACTCTATAATCTGGTGAATTTTCGTTCAATGAATGACCGCAATTTATAATGCAAAAACACAAATAAGATGGTTCTAATATTCAGAATCACTCTCCTGAAACATCAAAAAAGTCCTGACGACTTAGAGTCATCAGGACCATAATTTTGTTCATACTTTATTAGTTTACTGAATCTATTGATTAACCCATTTATCCAAGTCATTGGACAATAGTTCGTGTAGTTCCATACTTTTGTTAATGGTTCTACACTTATTTATCATTGGACAATAAACTAATTTGTACAGAATACCTTACTCAACCGTTACACTTTTCGCCAGGTTACGTGGTTTATCCACATCATGACCCAGTGCCAGGGAAGCATAGTATGCCAGCAATTGCAGAGCAACTACAGACAAAGCAGGGCTAAGCAGTGGCAACGTCTTAGGAATCGCAAACGCTTGGTCTACGGATTTCAGCAATGGTGCTACGTGCTCTTCGTACGTAATTGCCAATACATCTGCGCCACGTGCTTTTACTTCCTTAATGTTGCTCACTGTTTTCTCAAGTACGTTCTCCTGCGTTGCCAGGGCAATAACAGGGATACCGTCTTCGATCAATGCAAGCGTACCGTGTTTCAACTCACCCGCAGCATACGCTTCGGAGTGAATATAAGAAATCTCTTTCAGCTTCAAAGATCCTTCTTGAGCTACTGCATAGTCAAGACCACGACCAATGAAGAAGAGATGTTCATGTTTGGAGATTTGCTCTGCATACCCTTTGATTGCCTCCGCTTGCTCCAACATGGATTCCACTTGCTCAGGCAATGCTTGCATTGCTGCCAGCGTGTGTGCAATCTCTTCTGCAGATTGAGTACCACGAACTTGTGCAAGGTACAGACCAAGCAAGTTGAAAGCAATCAACTGCGAAGTATACGCTTTGGTAGAAGCTACTGCAATCTCAGGACCTGCCAATGTTGCGATAACATCATCTGCATCACGTGCAATGGAGCTACCCACTACATTTGTGATTGCCAGTACATGTGCACCATTGGATTGTGCTTCACGCAATGCAGCAAGCGTATCGGCAGTTTCACCGGATTGGCTCACTACGATTACAAGTGTATCTTTGTGCACGATTGGGGAACGGTAACGGTACTCGGAAGCCACATCTGTTTCAACCGGAATACGTACCAATTGCTCAATCACTGTACGTCCAACCAGACCTGCATGGTACGCTGTACCACATGCAATGATTTGAACGTTACGGATATTTTTAATTTGTTCTTCAGTCATTTTCAACTCAGGAAGTTGAACTTTTTTGCCTTCATTATCGATGCGACCCAGCATAGTATCACGATATGCTTTTGGTTGCTCATGAATTTCTTTCAGCATGAAGTGCTCAAATCCGCCTTTTTCTGCGGTTACAGCATCCCAATCGACACGAATCATTTCCCGAGAAATAAAGTTGCCTTCAATCGTCATCAATTCGACAGCATCATGTGTCAATACAGCCATTTCACCATCATTCAGAATGTACACGTTACGTGTATGTTCCAGAATTGCAGGGATGTCGGAACCAATGAAGTTCTCGCCTTCACCAATACCAATAATCAATGGGCTTGCTTGACGCACAGCTACGAGTTTCTCAGGCTCATGCTCTGTCAATACACCCAGTGCAAATGCGCCACGCAACAACGTGATCACTTTTTGTACTGTTTTGACGATATCACCATTGTATTCACGTGCGATCAGGTGAGAGATAACCTCAGTATCTGTCTCGGAAGTGAACGTGTGACCTTGAGCCATCAATTCGTCCTTCAGATCCAGGTAGTTCTCAATAATACCGTTATGCACAACAGAGAACTTCTGGCTTCCATCCGTGTGTGGATGAGAGTTCTCATCCGATGGTTTACCATGAGTTGCCCAACGTGTGTGTCCGATTCCGGCATTACCTACCAGAGGTGCACCATCCAGCTTGGCTTCAAGGTTCGCAAGACGACCAAGAGCTTTCGTGATTTGCAGACCTTCCGGTGTAAATACCGCGATACCTGCAGAATCATAACCACGATACTCGAGTTTCTTCAATCCTTCGACCAATACCGATTGAGTGTTCTTATTACCAATATATCCAACAATACCGCACATAGTTTATTTCCTCCGTTTGTATATGAATACTGTGTCACGAAGAGAAACAGGCAGAGGCGGCATATCGGAAAAATGAGTGATTGCCTAGCGTTTCATGAATACTTGGTACTTATTCAATTATCAATGATCAGAGCGACCTCGTGTCGCCCCGCAGTCATCATAAGCTGTTATGAATGCAATCATGAATGTACATCATTTTCCCGTCCGCGTACTGTTTACGCTCTTCACGCACATTCATTTGAATTTTAATTTAAATCTTGCACCTGCACCGGCGCGTTGTGTGGACAGTCACCTATCCATTTTCCGCAATCCGGTTTACGGCTCTGGTGCTTCACCGGGAGGTCCCCGCCGAACAATCCGAACACCTCCACCTCGTCAGCTTGATTGCCGTTGATCTTAATCAGCCGTTCTTCAACCCGAAGAAATCCTGATCAACATCATCCCGCGCAACTCCAAGCTCTGGCGCTTGTGTAACTGTAACCTTACGTTCCTCACTTTCTGTGTCTGAATGACGACTCCACTCATTATATGCACGTCAGGTCCATTTTGCAATGGAGCAAAGTACCTGTGACAATTTTAGCATATTTACCTACAATCCCGACCGGATAAACGGACCTATGGTCTCATCAGGCCGGGACGCAGGAATATTCATCTTTAGAGGAAATTCAAAAAGTCCGCTTTTGATTACGAATCATGCCTATTGGCATAATCAGCATCGAATATGAAATTCAGCCGAAATGTCCGTTGCTCACGTAGTTTCCCTACGCTCCGCTACTCCATTTCTATCTTCATTCCATCTTCTCGGTACTGAAAACCAGACTTTTTGAACACGCACTATATGTCTTAAATCCTGTTATATCATACCCTTTATACACAACAATTCCCTTTAGAAAACCGTATGCACAAGGGATTTCTTTCAGTCCTATACCAGTTCTTTTTGCACTACATCTGCGATTTGAGACACAAATTGTTCAAGTTCGTTTTTATCTGGTCCTTCCGCCATAACACGGATAAGAGATTCAGTACCTGAAGCACGAACGAGTACACGTCCATTATCACCGAGTTGTTGTTCTACTGTAGCAATAGCTTGCTCGATTGCAGCATTGCCCTCGTATTTGCTCTTATCTTCAACACGCACATTCACCAATACTTGTGGGTACTGGGTCATTAGCGCTTTTAGTTCACTCAGTTTTTTACCGGAAGCCTTGAGCGTATCCACGAGTTGAATCGCAGTCAGCATACCGTCTCCAGTTGTATTGTAATCCAGGAAAATAACATGGCCAGATTGTTCTCCACCCAAGTTGTAACCGCCGCGACGCATTTCCTCCATCACATAACGGTCACCTACTGCCGTTTTAGCTGTTTTCAGTTCAAGTTTCTCCGTTGCTTTGTAGAATCCGATGTTACTCATAACGGTCGATACAACGGTACTGTCCTTCAACTTGCCTGCACGATTCATCGCATCACCGCAGATACACAGAATGAAGTCTCCATCCACCTCAGCGCCTGTCTCATCAATAGCAATAAGACGATCCGCATCCCCGTCAAAAGCAAGACCCAGATCTGCCTTATGTTTGAGCACTTCTTGTTTCAGGTTCTCTGGATGAGTTGATCCACATTGCTCATTAATATTCAGGCCGTTAGGCTCAGCGCCAATGGCAATGACTTCTGCACCTAGTTCACTGAACAATTTTGGTGCCAGTTCATAAGCTGCTCCGTTTGCACAGTCCAAAACAATTTTAAGTCCAGAGAACGATTCATTTACAGTCGTTTTCAGGAAATCAAGGTAACGATAACGGGATTCTTCATCTGTCGTTACAGTACCCAGCCCGCCACCAACTGGCCGTGGCAATTGATCTGTCTCCGCATCCATCAGTTCTTCAATCCGGTTCTCTGTTTCATCAGACAGCTTGAAGCCATCTCCACCAAAGAACTTGATTCCGTTATCCTCAACCGGATTGTGGGAAGCCGAGATCATCACGCCCGCGTCAGCTTTCAACAAACGTGCAATATACGCCACTCCCGGAGTGGATACAACGCCCAGACGGATCACATCAGCGCCAATGGACAACAGGCCTGCAACCAGTGCGGATTCCAACATCAATCCCGAGATACGAGTATCCATGCCGATAACCACTTTTGGTCTTTCCACACCACCTGCAAGCACGTAACCACCACAACGTCCAATGCTGTAAGCCAGCTCTGCCGTTAACTCTTTATTGGCAACCCCTCTTACACCGTCTGTACCAAAATATTTCCCCATGATTTAACTCCTTCTATTCGCATCATATACGAGCACTATTATTATTTTTTGAGAATTTTAAAATTAGAACGTTTACGGATTCGCGCCACTTTTACTGCCAGTACCGCTGTTATTATTATTTAAATTACCTCGACTGCTTGTGCTCCCCTGTTGACCCTGATCCTGAGTATCCGTATTCGATTCCGTTTCTTCTTCATCAGGAACAGGCTCCGTTTCCCCATTTTCGACCTCGGCTGGTGAAGGGTCAGGTGCTACCGTTCCCTCTTCAGTCGGATCTTCGCTAGGAGTAATTGTGGTGTCTTCAGCCTTTTCGCTAATTTTGACCGTTGCACTCAGAGCATTGGATGATTCATCCAGTTTGGCATAACGGGGCAGGTCGGCTTCAAGCTTGATCTCATGCGTTCCGACCGCAAGTCCAGTGAGATCCCCGGTCAACGTGAGATCATCACTACTTAGACCCTCAAGCATACTAGCTGAGCCTGTGAGTGTAAGGTTCAGACCGCCGCTTCTAGGCGTAACCAGCGTCCCTTCCAGTCCATTCCCCGCACCGGTAAGTGTGATGGGGACGTTCGGAAAGACTTTGGTTGTCTCCTCTGCCTCGTCAAATGGTGATATGGTTACCTTGATCTGAATCGAACTAGGCTCGATTTTCTCAAAACCGGAAGGCGGCGTCAAGTCCACGTTAACTGTCGATGTACCCGACTGATCAAACTGTGTAAGATCAAGGGTTACTTGGTCGTAGGCCTGTATACCCGCAAGCGCATCCTCTGATCCATAAACCGAGACTTCTTTCACGCTTGGCTCTACCGTGGAGAGTACCAGGCCTTCCGGAAGCTGTCCCGAATATTTGATTCTTAAGGGTACAGATGTATAGGGCTGATTGACCGGAACTCGGACTTCAACCGTTTGAGGCGTTATAATCGCATTTTCAAGGACCTTGCCTTCAGCATCGTATGCTTGAAGTTTCACTTTTTTCTGTATGACATCTTCCTTGGCATCTTTCACGCTCACACTGCCCTGAACCTTCGCTACAGCCTCGAGTTGTCCTTCGGGCAGAGTTACCTTAACCGGCGTCGAAGGTTCAATTACGGGCGTTCCAGCGCTGTATCCGGCGGAAGGTTCCCCTTCGGGTACAATATTCACATTGAAGGATTTGGTGCCCAATTTTTCTACATTCACCGTAACCATGGAAGGTTCCATGCTGACCACTTCTACCCCGGAAGGCAAATCAGGTACAAGTGGCAGTGTATTGGACCCATCTTTCACCTGACTCAGATCGACCAGTACTTTGTAATCGTCATTCGTAAAAATCGATGTTAGCATCGAGCGCTGTCCTTTGATCTCCAGCCGGACCTCATCCGTACTTAATGAAGTAAGCACATAGCTGTTGCTGTCTAATCCATAAGGTTGAACAGGCACCGTACGTTCCACAACCTTGTTGGTTGTCCCTGTTGTAATCGTAGGGGTGGTTGGTACTTCATCCAGATGAATCATGAACCAGAGCAGCAGGCTCACCGCAAGCGCAAGTATTTTGGCAAAGTTATTATTGTTAAACCACTTATCCATTGTTACGTCCTCCCTTCCGTTTCCAGAAGGTTGTCCAGCCATTCTTTTTCAGATTGGATGTAGGGCGCAACTCCTCATACAGTTTGGCAATCAGCGATTCTTCCTTAATATCACGAACGACCTGTCCATTCATTGCAAGTGACACTTGTCCTGTCTCCTCAGAGACAACCAAACAGATCGCATCTGCAACTTCGGTAATCCCGATTGCTGCACGGTGACGTGTTCCCAGTTCCTTACTGATAAAAGGATTCTCCGATAATGGCAAATAACAAGCTGCCGCCGAAATCTGTTTTCCCTGTATAATAACGGCTCCATCATGGAGCGGTGTATTTGGAATAAAGATGTTAATCATCAGCTCCGAGCTGACCAGAGATTGCATCTTAATGCCCGATTCCGTGTAATCGTTCAGACCCGTTTCACGTTCAAATACGACCAATGCGCCAATTTTACGCCGTGACAAATAATTAACTGACTTAATAATCTCACCAATTAACACCGTTAATTCTTCATCACTCGCTGCCGCTGAACGTCCAAACAGCTTACCGCGTCCCAATTGCTCCAGACCACGACGCAGTTCCGGCTGAAAGATAATGAACACCGCAACAACACCAAACGTAAACATCTGGTTCATTAACCATTTGAGCGTATACAGGTTTAGCCACGTACTTAATGCCCAGATCAGCACAAGGAACAGAATTCCTTTCAGGAGCTGAACCGCACGTGTCCCTCGCACAAGCAAAATCAGTTTGTACATAATATAGGTAACGATCAATATATCGATAACGTCCTTAATGGACTCTGTCCACGTTAAGTCAGCAAAATAATTCATAAGCCAGCCCCCGCTATCCCCATTGATGAGTAAACCCTGATCTCATATTAACCCATTAGGATTTTATATAATCCTTTGTCTCCGCATTTCTGCATCATTCAATTTGTGCAAAATGCGTATCTATATGTAGTAGTATGTTCTCTTTAGTATCTAGGTTATAACGTTAACGTTCAGGTTGCAAGTTACGGCAGTCTCAAACTGCACATAAACATCACATTTACCATGAATTACAAAGTTTGCGTATAAAAAAAGAGTACCCCATGCAATCTGGAGGTACCCTGCTTGGTATATACCATTGAAGATTTTACCCTGTTCTAGCGATAAGCCACTTCATTTACCATATTGGTTATTTTGTACCAGAACCAGTCCAGCGCCTGATCAATACTTTTCACCTGACCTGAAATATGCGCCGTTGAAGCCTGAAACAGTTGTCCGTCGATAACCGTCAGATTGCCGTTCACATCACCATATACTTGTGCGGTTCCATTTTCTATCGTAAGATCGCCAGCAATTGACTTACCTTCAGGAACAATAACCGTGTTACCCTGAATCACGATCTGGTCCAGATTATTTCCCTTAACAACCATTTCGTTATTCTGATTCCAGAAATTCAAGGCGCTAAAGAGCATCACGACCAAAAAGAAGGCTGCCGCCGTCAGCGCGGGATGTCCTTTGACCCATTTGAGCCATGCTTGCTGTCTCTTGGGCTGGGGCAGAGCATTCATAATTCGATTGGTCAGCTCATCAGAGGCAGACGGTGAATAGTGTTTCATGGCAAAGAGTAACATTTCCGTCTGTTCCAACTCTTTAAAGCGCATGCGACAATCCGGACAGATCACAAGGTGACTTTTCAATTCAACCTTCTGGGCCGGGGACAACGACTCATCCAAACATTCATGCATTAAAGAGACGGCCGAGTTGCAATCCATATGAGAGCCAATCCTTTCTTAAATCACTTAGTCCATGTGCCATTAAAAAGCACGCATAAGACTTGCATACATTACATACGCATCCGTTTCGGATATGTTTCAAATAATTTCGCCCATATTTAAAGGCGTTTAACATTTATAACTTATACTCCAATTTTTTACGTAGAAAATCACGGCCCCGATGAACGCGTGTCTTGATCGTTGTTACGGGCATACCTGTCACGTCACTGATTTCCTGTAGCGACAAGTCCTGTAAATATCTCAGAATCATAACGGACTTATACTTAGCTGGTAAACTGTCAATGGCCTCACGAATGAGTGTCTGCGTTTCTGACAGGAGCGCTTCACTCTCCGGTGTACGATCATCACTCGGGAGCATCGCATAACCATCAGATCCTTCCTGGTCATTCAGTTCAGCATCCAAAGAGTATGAAGGTTTCTTTCTGCGCAGTCGGTCAATACACAGATTTGTCGCGATCCGGTAGATCCAGGTTGAGAACTTCTGGTTCGGATCGTACTTCTCCATATTACGAAACACACGCAAAAACGTCTCCTGCACAACGTCTTCAGCTTCATGACGATTGTTCAGCATCCGGTATGCCAAATGAAATAGCTTGTCCTTATATAGTTCAACGATTTCTGCGAAGGCTCTCTGGTCGCCCTTGAGCACCAGTTTCACAAGCCTGTTCTCCAAATTGTCCACCCTTATTCCCCCAGACATGCTGATGGGTCTTCCGTCTTCTGATACCCGTCCACACTTGTAATTCACCAATCAAATCGTAAATCAACTTTGGTCAAAAATCAAGACTGTATGACAAATATCCGCCAAAAACAGTAAAAACGGGAACTCCAGCAGGAGTCCCGTTTCATCTCTCACTCCGTAGAGCAGAGAATGGAGCTTTTTAGTTAACAAAGTAATGAGTACTTTGTTACATATGAATTATTCATATGCATCAGTTCAGGCATCAACCTGTATTACGCAGCCCTGCAGCAATACCGTTGATAGTCAACAACACTTCTCTAAGCAGCTCCGTATCGTCCTCACCACGTTCACGCATATCTCTGAGCTCGCTCAGAAGTTGAACCTGCATGTAGGACAACGGATCTACATAAGGGTTACGAAGACGAATGGATTCTTGAATAACCGGTACATCATCCAGAATTTCAGCTTCTCCGGTAATTTTCAGAATCAGCTCTTTTGTGAGCTTGAATTCGGCTTCGATCTGACCGTATATGCGATCACGGGCTTCCTTGTTCGAAGTCATTGCTGAATATTCTTTGGCAATCACCAGATCTGCCTTGGCTACGGCCATCTGTACCGTATCAATTAATGTACGGAAGAATGGGAAGCTTGCATACATTTCTTTCAGGACAATTAGATTTTCCTCTTTATCCTGATAGTAACTTTGCAATCCTGTTCCTGCCGCGTACCATGCCGGAAGCAGATATCGACTTTGAGTCCATGCGAATACCCAAGGGATCGCTCTCAGATCTTCAAACTTATCGCTATTTTTACGCTTGGATGGACGGGAACCAATATTCAGTTCACCAACCTCCGGAAGCGGCGTTGATTCTTTGAAGAAGGTAAAGAAGTCTGGATCACGGAAAATCAGATCCTGATATTTCGTCAGAGATACTTCCGAAATCTCTTTGATGATGCTGTCCCAATGGCGCTCGGATGCTGACTCCTGAGGCTCTAGCCCATTAAGTGCTGCTGTAATCAAAGCCGAAGTTGCTTGCTCCAGACTGCGGTATGCAATCCCCTGAAGGGAATAACGGGAAGAAATAACCTCTCCCTGCTCCGTAATCTTGATGCCTCCACCAATCGTATGTGGTGGTTGAGCAAGAATACTGCGGTTGAGTGGCATGCCGCCACGTCCAAGAGCCCCGCCACGTCCATGGAAGAACTTCAGCTTAACGCCGTGTTCATTACCTACAGCCGTGATGGCATTCATTGCTACGCGCAGTTCCCAGTTGGCTGTAACCACTCCGCCATCCTTGTTACTGTCTGAATAACCAAGCATGATTTCATGCAGTTCATTCCGTCCTTTTACGCTTGCGCGGTATACAGGAAGGTTGAACAGCTTCTCCATAATGTCCGAAGCCGCATGTAGATCATCAATCGTTTCAAACAGCGGTACCGCTTGAAGTGTAGATACAACGTCACCGTTGTGACCTTTGGTGAATAAGCCCACTTCCTTGGCAAATACCATAACCTCAAGCAAATCACTTGCGCCCTGCGTCATACTGATCAGGTAACTTGTGATACAGCCGTCCCCAAATTCGTTCTGGGCACGTTTAATGGTACGGAAGACATCCAGACACTCTTTGGTTCCCTCCGTGTATTGGTGATAAGGAGAAGTAAGCGGACGTGGATCATCCAGCAAACGAGCAAGCAGATCGATTTTACCGTCTTCAGTCAGACGCGCATAATCCTCTACAATGTTCATTTTCGCCAAAATCTCCGACATCGCATTTTCATGTTCCTTACTGTGCTGACGCACATCCAATGCTGCGGTATGGAAACCAAATAACTCGACTTGACGAATCATTTTGCGAATGGTCGTATCTGCTACGTAATCGGCAAAATGATGGCGCAGACTTCGATCAATAATCATCAGTTCATCAATCAAATCCTGTGCGCTATGATAACGGTCAGGCTGACCTAATTTGTTCTCATCCAGTACATTGTTCAGCTTGGCAATCATATAGGCCAATTTGATGCGGTATGGCTCTTTTTCATTCCGCCAGATATCCACTTTTTTCAATGTAACAGAATTACGGTCCTGCTCAATCGACTGCACCAGCTCATCCGATACATGGATGATGTTTGTGCTGAAGCTGAGATGGCCCATAAGTTCAATCATAATCCGTTGGTATTCACGCAAAGCGAGCTTGCGTTGCATCAACAGCGTCTGCCATGTTACATCTGAAGTTACCGAAGGATTTCCATCCCGGTCTCCACCGATCCAGGAACCGAACCGCAAATACGTCGGCACATGCCAGTCATGGTCAGGATAAAATTTGTTCAGGCAGCGTTCCAGCTCCTGATATACATCCGGAAGTACGTGGAACAACGTTTCATGAAAGTAATACATCCCGTTCCGCACTTCATCGAGTACTGTCGGTTTGCGGTCACGAAGCTCATCAGTCTGCCAAAGTGTAATGACTTCGTTCAGCAGCTTCTCCCGCAACTGTTCACGTTCACGCAACGTCAGCGTAGGATTATCAAGTGACATGACATCTTCGGATATCCGCTTGTGGATGTCCAGAATAACCCGGCGCATGGCTTCGGTTGGGTGAGCTGTCATGACGAGTTCCAACGACAAATCATCGAGAATCTCTTCCACCTCTGTATGAGACAGTCCACGTTCCTTAAGATCCTGTACTGCTTTCTCAATCGATCCTGGCTGCACAGCGTCCCCTGCAGAACGTTCATAATCCCGTTTACGCCGGATCCGATGGTTTTGTTCAGCAATATTAACTAATTGAAAATAAATAGCGAAAGCCCGAATAACCTGGTGACGATTGTCCGAGTCTAATTCCTGGATCATCGTTTTGAACTCTGCATAGAGTTCTGGCAGAAATTCTGCACGCAACGATTTGCTCGTTTCCCGAATCTTCTCAACGATATCTAGAAGCTCCGTGCCGCCTTGATGGACAAGAACTTCTCCGAGTATATTGCCCAGGAACCGCACGTCTCGCCGAAGCAGGTTGTTGGATTGGCTTTTGCTGGCGGTTACCATAGTTTCAGTCATGCTTATCCTCCCATCTGATCGTTCCATTCGTACACGTAAATTTGACACCTTCATAACATCATACAATAAAATGGTACGAAAATCTTTATTTTTCTACTAGAAAAAATGGGGATTATCCCCGATTTACAGCACAAAAACACGCTTTTTTATTCATTTTCTTGTTCTGCTTCAATTAATGGTCATATACTGTCGCATGATACCTTTTTCACGTACTTTAGATAAATCAAAAGTCTCATACCTATTCTTAAAAACTCATAAATATACAGTTCTTTTAGATATGATCCCATGTACTTGATTGTAAGGTTAAACCGCATAATTTCATTGTTTGAGAACAGATGATATACAAAGAAACATGACCGGCAAAGCAAGCTTTTGTATACTTTACCACAGTGACGCAATAAATTAAAGATGTAATTATAAATTTCTTTTCACTACAAGTCTGCTTATTAGGGGAGGTTCTTATGTGTGTTCCTAACCTACTGTAATTGTAGGGATATCTTAACAGACCATTTCTACATAATGTTCTTAGCTTTTTGGGCAGATTAATCTATAGCTCTAACCAAAAAGGAGGAATTTAAATGATGAAGAAAGGTACAACAATTATTGCTTCCGTGCTTCTGGTGGCCGCGATGGCTGGCCCTGCTGCAGCTGATGGTCAAATGTCCAAAGGAATGGATACCAACACCAATGGATCACGTGTCCGGTCTTATCAGGACACCAACTACATGGATCGCACAAACACCAACCTGAATATGGATGGAAACTACCGCAACAATGGTGACTATCGTACCAACAGTGTTCGTGCAAACGCCACAACAACCGACCGTGATAACGGCATGGATTGGGGCTGGCTCGGTTTGCTGGGACTGCTTGGATTAGCGGGCATGCGTAGAAGAGTGACGGATCACAACGAACGTTAAATTGTACTCACGTCAAGTTACAATAGCTGCTACGTCTTAGAAGCAGCTCATCCACAGAGATAAACAGAAGAGCCAAGACCTCCCTATTTGGATTGCAAAGGGGTCTTGGCTCTTTTTGAATAAACCTGCACTGTACCTTACATAAAATATTATATAAAATAACTACTAATTATTACGTTAATAAAAATAAAAAAACCTCTGCATCTGCAAAGGCTCTTTCATTATATCCTGTAAGCGGGTGATGGGAATCGAACCCACGCTATTAGCTTGGAAGGCTAAAGTTCTACCATTGAACTACACCCGCATAAACAAAAAAATCGGGATGACACGATTTGAACATGCGACCCCCTGGTCCCAAACCAGGTGCTCTACCAAGCTGAGCTACATCCCGATACTAAAAAAATAATGGCGCGCCCTGAGAGATTCGAACTCCCGGCCTTTTGATTCGTAGTCAAACGCTCTATCCAGCTGAGCTAAGGGCGCAAAATATTGGAGCGGAAGACGGGAATCGAACCCGCGACCCTCGCCTTGGCAAGGCGATGCTCTACCGCTGAGCCACTTCCGCAAATAAAGGATGCGCGTGGAGGGACTTGAACCCCCACGTCAAAGACGCTAGATCCTAAGTCTAGTGCGTCTGCCAATTCCGCCACACGCGCATATGATGGTGAGTCATGAAGGGCTCGAACCTTCGACACCCTGATTAAAAGTCAGGTGCTCTACCAACTGAGCTAATGACTCATACTAAAATGGCTGGGGATATAGGATTTGAACCTATGCATGACGGAGTCAAAGTCCGTTGCCTTACCGCTTGGCTAATCCCCAATAAAAAATATGGTGGAGGCTGAGGGGATCGAACCCCCGACCCTCTGCTTGTAAGGCAGATGCTCTCCCAGCTGAGCTAAGCCTCCAACTATATGACCCGTAGGGGATTCGAACCCCTGTTACCTCCGTGAAAGGGAGGTGTCTTAACCCCTTGACCAACGGGCCCCATTTCCAAAGCTCTCAACCGGGATCGAACCGGTGACCTCATCCTTACCATGGATGCACTCTACCTACTGAGCTATGAGAGCAAATGGCTCCCCGAACAGGGCTCGAACCTGTGACAACTCGATTAACAGTCGAGTGCTCTACCAACTGAGCTATCAGGGAATAATATGCATTTGCAGGGCAAATGCAATTCATCGTACAACGTCCACATGCAGAGCCTGTTTTCTATGTATGATGAAAGAGTTCGCTTGGCGGCGTCCTACTCTCCCAGGACCCTGCGGTCCAAGTACCATCGGCGCTAGAGGGCTTAACGGTCGTGTTCGGGATGGGTACGTGTGGAA